>NZ_JAVYJH010000042.1:0-33168 GCF_032621685.1 Pseudomonas sp. zfem002
GGAGACGCCCTGGGGCTCGCCGTCGGCACCGCGCTGGGCAAGGACCGGGTTGCCGAAGTTGATGGCGGCGCGCAGCACGCCGTCGGGGGCGAGTTCCTGGAGGATGGCGGGGGTTACAAGGGGCATGTTGGACTCCAGCGATGAGGGTGATCTCTCGGGCCTCATCGCGGGCAACGCCCGCTCCCACAATGTCCGCGGCAACACCGAACCCTGTGGGAGCGGGCGTTGCCCGCGATGAGGTCCTCAAGGCTTACCAGATAGGCAAGGTATAGGAAACGATCAGGCGATTCTCGTCGGCACCCCGGGCGAAGCTCGAGCGATAGGCCGCATTGCGCCACTTGATGCCGACATTCTTCAGCACCCCGTCCTGGAACACATACCCCACATCGGTATTGCGCTCCCACTCGCGCCCGGGGTTGGCCGAAGTCGCGGCATCGGCGTGGTCGCCCTTTACATAACGGCTCATGAAGGTCAGACCAGGGATACCGACGGCGCTGAAATCATAGTCATAGCGCACCTGCCAGGAACGCTCCCCCGGCTCGGCGAAGTCATTGATCTGGATGTAGTTGGCCAGGTATGGGTCGGTGCCATTGATGAACGGCATCGAGGTATCGCCGTTCATCTTCTGCAAGCCCACGCCGAAGGCATGCCCGCCCAGGCTATAGGTGAACATGCCGCTCAAGGCCCCGCTGTCGATGCGTCCGCCACGGGCGGCGCCGCTGTCGTCGCTGAGCATGTAGCGCACATCGCTCTTCAGCTTGCCGGGCCCGACGGCCAGGGTATGGACCAGGCCGAGGAAGTGCTGGCGATAGACCTCTTCCAGCCCGGCATACTGGTAGCTGAGCACCGTCTGCTTGCCGAGGGCGTAGTCGGCACCGCCGATCAGCAGCGCATCACCCTCGGCGGCGGCGCGGAAGCGGCGGTTCTTGTTGTTCAGGGTCAGGCCGACGGCGTTGGTCGAATCACGGTCGGTCATGCGCTCGAAGCGGGCGCCGCTCAGGGTCAGGTCGGCGATGCCCTTGACCGTCAGCAGGCCGCCGTCGAAGGTCTGCGGCAGGATCCGCCCGGTGTTGGCCTGCAGGGTCGGCAGCTTGGGAATCAGGGTGCCGTACTTCAGTTCGCTGTTGGCGATGCGCACCTTGGCGGTCAGGCCGACCCGGCCGAATTCATCGGCGGCGCGACCATCGTCGTGGGTCGGCAGCAGGCCGCTGCCGGTGCGGTCGGGACTGGAATCCAGCTTGAGGCCGAGCAGGCCCATGGCGTCGAGGCCGAAGCCGACGGTGCCGGCGGTATAGCCGGAGCGCAGGTCGAGGATGAAGCCCTGGGCCCACTCCTCGCGCTTGTTCTGCCCGGCACCGTCGCGAAAGTCTCGGTTGAAGTAGTAACTGGAGGTCTGCAGGCTGGCCTTGCTGTCCTCGATGGAGCCCGCGGCGCTGGCCAGGCAGGGGGTCAGGGTGACGAGGGTGGTGATGATCTTCTTGTTGTTGTGCATCGGCGGGTTCCGCTTTTTATAGGTATGGGGGTGCCGTGGCCCACGGGATCGGAGGCCAGGCAGGAAGATTTGGTTGAATGGTTTTGGGCCTGCCTTGCAGGCCTTCGCGGGCAAGCCACGCTCCTACTCACGGCCTGCGCATGCCCTGTAGGAGCGTGGCTTGCCCGCGAAGGACCGCAGAGCGGTCCCCGATAATCAATGCGCCGAAGCTGCCACTGGCTGACCCGACTCCTTGTTGTTCACCCGCATCAGGGCCGTCATCAGGAAGGCAATCGCCAGCAACCCGCTGAGGAACAGCAACCCGGTCGCCGCGCTCTGGCTATTACCCTTGACCACGCCGATCATCGACGGCCCGACGAAGCCGCCGAGGTTGCCGATGGAGTTGATCACGGCGATCGACACCGCCGCCGTGGTGCGGTCGAGGAACAGCGTCGGCAGCGCCCAGAACGGCGACTTGAAGCTGTACAGCCCGGACAGCGCGACACAGATCATCGCCATCGACAGCAGCGGACTGCCCAGCATCCCGGCCCCCACCAGGCCCAGCGCGGCCACCAGCAGCGGCAGCGCCGAGTGCAGCTTGCGCTCGTTGCGCCGGTCGGAACTGCGCGACCAGAGGACCATGGCCACGGTGGCGACGATGTACGGCAGCATGGCGATCAGGCCGATCTCGGTGTGGCTCAGGCTGCTGGAGAAGCCCTTGATGATCTGCGGCATCCAGTAGCCGACGCCGAGGCTGCCGCACTGGTAGACGAAGTAGATGAAGGCCAGGTAGAGCACCTTGGGGTTGGTCATGGTCCTGAACACGCCCAGGCTCTTGACGTTCTTGCGGCCTTGGCGGTCGCGCTCAAGCTCGGCGAGCAGCCATTCCTTTTCCTCCGGTTTGAGCCACCTGGCCTGTTCCGGCTTGTCGGTGAGGAAGAAGTAGCAGGCGATGCCCAGCAGCACGGCAGGAATGCCTTCGAGGAACAGCATCCAGCGCCAGCCGCTCCAGTCGAACCACTTGACGTTGTCCATGATCCAGGTGGAAAGCGGTGCGCCGATGATGTAGCTGACCGGGATCGCCGCGGTGAACAGGGCCACGGTGGTCGCCAGCTCTCTGGAGCGGAACCAGTAGGTCAGGTAGACGATCACCCCGGGGAAGAACCCGGCCTCGGCCACACCGAGGAGAAAGCGCAGCACATACAGCTGTTCGGCGCTCTGCGCGAACGCGGTGCCGGCGGCGATCAGGCCCCAGGTCACCAGGATCCGCGCGATCCACACCCGCGCGCCGAACTTGTTGAGCATCACGTTGCTCGGCACTTCGAAGAGGAAGTAGCCGATGAAGAAGATCCCGGAGATGAAGCCGAAGGCCTCGCTGCTCAGGGCCAGGTCCTTGTTCATCTCCAGCGCGGCGTAGCCGATGTTGGCGCGATCCAGGTAGGAGACGATGTAGAGCAGGAAAACGAAGGGGATGATCCGCCAGGTGACCTTGCGGACGATCGCGTGTTCATCGAGCGTATTGTTCTTGTTCATGGCGACCTCTCGGGAAGCTAGCTTGCGCCCGCTCCGTGCTTTTTTGTAGTGACCGGGCCGAAACCCGGATGGATCAGGCGGAAAAGACCATGCACACCGGACTGCCGGTGCCCAGGCTGAAACCGCTGTCGCTCAGGCAGCCGGACCGAGGGTCGACGGCCAGGGCGACGATGGAATCGCTGTCTTCATTGAGAGCGAAGAGAAAACGCTGGTTGGGCGTCAGGGTGAAGAAGCGCGGGGTCTGCCCGCCGCTCGCGGCGAACTGCACGGGCTCGAGCCGGCCGCTGGCAGCGTCGATGGCAAAGACCGCGATGCTGTCGCTGCCACGGTTGGAGGCGTAGAGAAAGCGCCCGTCGGCACTGATCTCCAGCTCCGCCGCGCGGCTGTTGCCGGTGTGGCTCGACGGCAGCGAGGGCACCACCTGCACCGGCTGCAGGGCGCCACTCGCCGGGTCGAAGCGATAGCTGGTGAGCGTCGAATCCAGCTCGTTGAGGGCGAAGGCCAGCGGCGCCCGTGGGTGCATGGCGACATGCCGCGGCCCGGCACCTTCACGGCTGGCGACGAAACCCTGCTCGGTGGGCACCAGGCGACCGTCGTCGAAACGGAACACGAAGATCCGGTCCAGGCCCTTGTCCGGCACCAGGACGAACTGGCCGCTGCCATCGAACAGATTGAAATGCGGTTTGGCGAATGCCTGCTCGACCCGGTGCGGGCCGAGGGGGCCGTGCAGGGCGACCAGCTGGACCAGGGCGCCAAGGGCGCCGTCGGCATTGACCTCAAGAACGGCCAGGGTGCCGCTGACATGATTGGACACCACCAGGAAGCGCTCGCTGGGGTCCAGGGCCAGGTGCACCGGGTTCTTGCCCTCGCAGCTCTGGCGGTTGAGGAAACTCAGCTGGCCGCTGGCCGGGTCGACGCGGAAGGCGCTGACTTCGCTGCGATCGCCGTGCACTGCATAGAGGCGGTCGCCACGCCGGTTGAGGGTGAGGAACGAGGGGTTGACCAGGTCCTCGACCAGTTGCACCAGGGTCAGGCGGCCCTGCTCCTGGTCGACGGCGAAGACACTGATGCCATCGCCGCGGGCATTGCGTTCACGGGTGGTGCGGGAGCCGACGTAGGCGTACATGGGTGTCTCCGAAAACTGTTGTTGTTCTTCAGGGCCTCATCGCGGGCAATGCCCGCTCCCACAAGGTCCGCGGTGCGTTGCTCGCGATAGGGGCGACTCAGGACTTGGTTCTGGCCACCACCTTGCGGATCACATAGGGCAGCACCCCGCCATTGCGCAGGTAGCGAACCTCCTGCAACGAATCGATCCTCACCCCCAGCCCGATCTCCTGGCGCCCGCCCGAGGCCCGGTGGATCAACAGGGTCACCGGGTTGTCGCCGACCTGCAGGTCATCCAGCCCGAGGAAATCCAGCTGCTCGCTGCCGTCCAGGCGCAGGTCGTCCACGCCCTGCCCCTCGCGGAACTGCAACGGAATCACCCCCATGCCGATCAGGTTGCTGCGGTGGATCCGCTCGATGCTGCGCGCCACCACCGCCTTTACTCCAAGCAGCGCCTGGGCCTTGGCCGCCCAGTCGCGGCTGGAGCCGGCGCCGTAGTTGATCCCGGCGAACACCACCAACGGCGTGCCTTCGGCGGCATAGCTTTTCGCCGCCTCGTACAGCGGCAGGCACTGCTGCCGGTCCGCGGTCCAGGCCCAGGCGCCCTGCCCCGGCTGTTCGTCGCCGAGCAGGCGGTTCTTCACCGACTTGTTGGTGAAGGCCCCGCGCAGCATGACTTCGTGGTTGCTGCGCCGGGTCGAATACTGGTTGAGGTCCTGCGGGTCCTCGCCATGCGCCAGCAGCCATTGCCCGGCCAGGCTGGTCGCGGGGATCGCCCCGGCCGGCGAGATATGGTCGGTGGTGACGTTGTCGCCGAGCACCATGAGTACCCGCGCGCCCTCGATGGCCAGGCTGGCCTTGGCCTGTGCCTGGATATCGGCGAGGTACTGCGGGCGCCGCAGGTAGGTCGATTGCGCGCTCCAGGCAAAGCGCACGCTGCCCTCGGCAGACAGCGCCTGCCAGTGATGGCTACCGTCCCAGACGCTGGCCAGGCGCTGCCGGAAGAATTCCGGACGCACCACCCGCGCCACCTGCCCGGCCACCGCGGCATCCGTCGGCATCAGGTCATGCAGGTAGATCGGCTGACCATCGGCGCCCATGCCCAGCGGATCACGGGTCAGGTCGATATCGATGCGCCCGGCGATGGCGTAGGCCACGCACAGGGCCGGCGACGCCAGGTAGCCGGCGGGCACCTTCGGGTTGACCCGGCCTTCGAAGTTGCGGTTGCCGGACAGCACCACCACGCCCTTGAGGCCCTGGTCGGCGAAATCCTCGACATGCGTCTGGAGCTTGCCGGAGTTGCCGATGCAGGTCATGCAGCCGAAGCCGGCCAGGTCGAAGCCCAAAGCGGCGAAGTCCTCCAGCAGCCCGGCCTCGGCCAGGTAGTCGGCGACCACCCGCGAGCCAGGGGACAGCGAGGTTTTCACCCATGGCTTGGGTTGCAGGCCAAGCTGGCGGGCACGCCGGGCCAGCAGGCCGGCCTGGATCATCAGCGACGGGTTGGCGGTGTTGGTGCAACTGGTGATGGCTGCCATCACCACCGCGCCATGGCCGATAGCCTCGCCGAACGAGGGCTCGAAGAAGCTCTGCGCGGCGGGACCGGCGATCAGCCCCTCGCCACCCAGCACAGCCTTGCGGAACGACGCGCCGGCGTCCGCCAGCGACT
Source organism: Pseudomonas sp. zfem002 (assembly GCF_032621685.1). Classification (NCBI taxonomy): domain Bacteria; kingdom Pseudomonadati; phylum Pseudomonadota; class Gammaproteobacteria; order Pseudomonadales; family Pseudomonadaceae; genus Pseudomonas; species Pseudomonas sp. zfem002. Next base: position 5,775 of record NZ_JAVYJH010000042.1, read on the forward strand.
GGCGCTGATGCGGCTGGTGCGGGCCGGCGACGCTGGGTTCGAGGCTGGCCAGGTCGAGTTCGATCAGCTCATCGAACTGCGGCTCGGGCAGGTCATCGCGGCGCCACAGCGGCTGGGCTTTCATGTAGGCCATGATCTGCCGGCGCAGTTCGTCGGGACGGCCGCTGAGCTCCAGGTAATTCAGGGTTTCGTCGTCGAACGGGAAGAACACCACGGTGGCGCCGTATTCCGGGGCCATGTTCGCCACCGTGCCACGGGCCGCCCAGCCCAGGGTCGAGAGACCGGGCCCGGTGAACTCGACGAACTTGCCCACCACCGAACGCCGACGCAGGATCTCGGCCACGTGCAGGGCCAGGTCGGTGGCGGTGACGCCCGGGCGCAGGGCATTGCGCAGGCGGATACCGATGACCTCGGGGAAGCTGATCGGCACCGGCTCGCCGACCATCGCCGCCTGCCCTTCGAGACCGCCGACACCCCAGCCGAGCACGCCGATGGCATTGATCATCGGAGTGTGGCTGTCGGTGGCGACCATGTCGTCCGGGTGCAGCAGGCGCCGGCCATCGGCGCTGCGGCTTTCCCAGACCACCCTGGCCAGGACCTCCATGTTCATCTGGTGAATGATCCCGGTACCCGGTGGAATCACGCCGAAGTTGTCCAGGCTCTTCTGCGCCCACTTGATGAAGCGGTAGCGCTCGCTGTTGCGGCGGAAATCGATGTCCAGGTTGGCCTCGACCGCATCGGCCTGGGCGTAATGCTCGACGATCACCGAATGGTCGATGGTCAGCACCGCCGGAATCAGCGGGTTCATCGCCTGCGGATCGCCGCCCAGCTCGGCGACCACGTCGCGCATCCCGGCGAAATCGGCCAGCGCCGGCAGGCAGGTGGTGTCGTGGAACATCAGGCGGTTGGGCTGGAACGGCACCTCGCAGACCGGGCCTTCGCCGATGGCACGCAGCAGTACCGACGGCAGAGCCCGCGGCGAGCAGCGCGCGACGTTCTCCAGGAGGATGCGGATCGAATACGGCAGGCGTGCCAGTTGCTCGGGGCCAAGCAGCTTGTCGAGGTCGACGTAGGCGAAGACCTGCTGGTCGATCACCAGGGAGGAAAGAAGGTCGCGGGCTGTCTCGGTCATGCGCTCATCGCTCGGCTTTTTTTAGTCGTTGGCGGGACCGGGCAGAGGCCGGACACCGTCGATGGGGCCGATACTAGGAGCTGGGCGAAGGGATGAAAATTGATCAATCACCATGGTAGCGTTCTCCAAACGAGAACGCTGGTGATACTTCTGGGGCTGCTTTGCAGCCCCAATGGACTCAGGCCGTTTGCAGATGGTCGATGAAGGTACGCAGGGTTGGCGACGCCGCGTCATATTTGCGGAAGGCCAGGAGCAGCGAGCGCTCGGCCCAGGGTTCGTCCAGGGCCAGCGCCTTGAGCCCATGGCTGCGCTGGTACTGGCTGACCACGCTGCGCGGCAGCACCGCCACGCCAAGACCATTGGAGACCAGGCGGCACATGCAGTCGAAGCTGCTGATGCGGATGCGCAGGCGTAGCGGCAGGTCGAGTTTCTCTGCCTCGCGGGTGAGCAGGTTGTGCACCGAGCTTTCCAGGTGCGGGCCGACGAACTCGTGCTCCAGGGCATCACGGAACGCCACGCGCTTGCGCTGGGCCAGGATGTGGTCGGCGGGCACCACCAGCACCAGCTGGTCGCGCCGGTACGGCAAGGTCTCAAGTCCCTGGGCGGCAGTCTGCGCAGCGATGATGCCGAGATCGGCGCGACCATCGGCCACCGCGCGCACCACCGCCGAGCCGACCCGCTCCTCGATGTCGAACTTGATCTGCGGATACAGCGCGGCGAAGGCGGCTACATCCTGGGGCAGGAACTGCGACAGCGCCGAGGTGATCGCGTGGATGCGGATATGCCCCTTGACCCCGCTGGCGTACTCGCCCAGTTCGCTGTCGAGCTGGGCCAGGGTCTGCTTGAGCTGGCGGGCGTAGAACAGCAGCGACTGTCCGGCCGGGGTCAGGTCGACGCCGCGGGCGTTGCGGATCAGCAACGGCGAGCCGATCTGCGCCTCCAGCTCGCTGATCCGCTTGCTGATCGCCGACACCGCCAGATGCTTGATCCGCGCGGCGCGGGTGAGATTGCGCTCCTGGGCGACGGTGATGAACAGGTCGAGGCTGGTGAGGTCGTAGCGCATCAATGGGCTCCTCAATCCGCCAGCAGTTTCAGGGCCCGGCGGGTCACCCGTTCGATGTAGGCCGGATCCCCGTGGATCCGCGCCAGAAGGATCGCTCCCTCGTAGTCGGCGACCAGTTGCTGGCCCAGTTCCTCGGCCCCCTCCAGCGCCGCGAACAGCCGCGTGCAGGCGGCCGCCCAGTCGGCGAAGAAAGCGCGGATCGGCGTCATCAGTTCCGGCTTGCCATAGCTTGCGTCCACCGCCACCACCCCCATCAGGCAGCCGATGGCATCGTCCTGGAACAGGCGCAGGGCCTTGCGTCCCATCTTCGCCAGGCGCTCGGCGGGACTCAGGCGCGGGTCCTCGGCGATGCTGAACAGATGCACGGCCAGGCCGCGGTGGGTCCATTCGAGGACGTCGCGCAGCAGCGACTCCTTGTTCGGATAGTGGTGATAGAACGACGCCTTGGTCAGGCCACAGGCCGTCGCCAGGGTATCCATGGTGGTGCCGTGGTAACCGAGGCGCTTGAAGGTGATGGCGCACTGATTGAGCAAATCGTCGCGGGAAATCTTCGGCGGGCGCATGGGAAAACCGGTCTCTCGATCAAGGCCGGTGATTCTAGGGTATAAGCCTGCCCTGCTCAATTTGACGATTACCAAACGTTTGTTTAGTTTCAACGCGCAAACCAAACAAACGGTAAGTAACCCATCATCGCAGGAGAGCAAGGAATGACTGAAGCCAACAGCGGCCCGGGCCGGGTCACTCGTGAACAGCGCGGCCAACTGCTGCTTATCGGCCTGGACCGGGCCGGCAAGCGCAACGCCTTCGACAGTGCACTGCTGAGCGACCTGTCGCTGGCCCTGGGCGAGTACGAGGGCAACGCTGAACTGCGTTGCGCGGTGCTGTTCGCTCATGGCGCGCACTTCACCGCCGGGCTGGACCTGATGGAACTGGCGCCGAAGCTGGCCGGCGGTGCCTTCGCCTACCCGGCCGGCGGCCTCGATCCCTGGGGTGTCAGCGGCACGCGGCGGCGCAAGCCGGTGGTGGTCGCGGTGAACGGCACCTGCTGGACCGCCGGTATCGAGCTGATGCTCAACGCCGATATCGTCGTCGCCGAGCGCGACGCGCGCTTCGCCCATCTGGAAGTGCTGCGCGGCATCGCCCCGCTGGGCGGATCCAGCGTGCGCTTCACCCGCGCGGCGGGATGGAGCACGGCCATGCGCTACCTGCTCAGCGGCGATGAATTCGATGCCGCCGAGGCCCTGCGCATGCGCCTGGTGAGCGAGGTGGTCGAGCCGGGACAGGCGCTGCAGCGGGCCATCGAGCTCGCCGACAAGGTTGCCCGCGCCGCGCCGCTGGGCGTCCAGGCCACCCTGGAGTCGGCCTTTGTCGCGCAGGACCAGGGCGATGCCGCGGCCCTGGCACTGCTCGACGAACAGATGCTCAGGCTGATCCGCAGCGAGGATGCGCGGGAGGGCGTGATGGCGATGATGCAGAAGCGCGAGGCGGTGTTCAAAGGTCGTTGAAAGCCGGCTGACTTCATCGCTGACAGGCCAGCGCTGCCAGAACGGCAGGTAACTCGTTGATTTGACAGGGGCCCTGTGGGAGCTGGCTTGCCAGCGATGACGCCATCGAATCCACCCCGAACAGAAGGGAAAAACGTGCAGATCCGCCTCACCACCCGCGACGGCTACGCCCTCGCCGCCACCCGCTACGACGCCTGCGGCACGCCCCGCGGCAACCTGATCATGGCCGGCGCCACCGGCGTGCAGCAACGCTTCTATCGACGCTTCGCCGAGCACGCTGCGCGCCAGGGGTTCACTGTGCTGACCCTCGACTATCGCGGCGTCGGCCAGTCACGCCCGGCCTCACTCAAGGACTTCGAGATGTCCTACCTGGACTGGGCCCGCCAGGACCTCGCCGCCGCGGTCGAACTGCTGGCCGCGGACAAACTGCCGCTGTACTGGGTCGGGCACTCCTTCGGCGGCCATGCCATCGGCCTGCTGCCCGACCCCTCGGCCATCAGCGCCTGCTACAGCTTCGGTAGCGGTGCCGGCTGGGCCGGCTGGATGCCCCCGCGCGAAGCGCTCAAGGTACGCCTGCTGTGGGGCTGCGTCCTGCCGTTGATCGTTGCCTGCCGGGGTTACATGGCCTGGAGCCTGCTGGGCATGGGCGACGACCTGCCGCTGGGGGTGTACCGCGACTGGAAACGCTGGTGCCGCTACCCGCACTACTACTTCGACGACCCGGACATGCAGCCGCTGCACGACGCCTACGCCAGGGTCCGCATGCCCTGCGTCTTCGCCACCGCATTGGACGATCCCTGGGCACCGCCGCGCTCCCGGGACGCCTTCGTCAAGGCCTACCGCAATGCGCCGCTGACCCTGCGCGACCTGCGCCCGACGCCGGGACGCGGGCTGGGGCACATGGGCTATTTCCGCGAAGGCAGTGAGCCACTGTGGGACGAAGTGCTGAACTGGCTGGTGCGCCAGGGCTAGCGATCTTCCGGCCAGGTGGTCAGCACCTCGAAGCCATCCTCGGTCACCGCCACCATGTGCTCCCACTGCGCCGACAGCGAGCTGTCGCGGGTGACCACGGTCCAGCGGTCGGCCAGGGTCTGGGTCTGGCGCTTGCCGGCGTTGAGCATCGGCTCGATGGTGAAGATCATCCCCGGCTTGAGCTTCATGCCGTAGCCGGGCTGGCCGAAGTGCAGGACCTGCGGTTCGTCGTGGTAGATGCGCCCGATGCCGTGCCCGCAGTACTCGCGTACCACGCTGAAACCGGCGCCCTCGCCCACCGTCTGGATCGCATGGCCGACATCGCCGAGGGTCGCCCCCGGCTTCACCGTGCGAATCCCCGCCCACATGGCCTCGAAGGTCACGTCCACCAGGCGCCGCGCCTCGGCGCTGATCTGGCCCACGGCATACATGCGGCTGGTATCGCCGAACCAGCCGTCCTTGATCACCGCGGTGTCGATATTGACGATGTCGCCCTCCTGCAGCACCCGCGACGAGGGGATGCCGTGGCAGACCACCTCGTTGACCGACACGCACAGGGTCTTGGGAAAACCGTGGTAGCCGACGTTGGCCGGAATGGCCTTCTGCACGTTGACGATGTAGTCGTGGCAGATGCGGTCCAGCTCATCGGTGCTGATCCCCGGCTGCACATGCGGGGCGATCATCGCCAGCACGTCGGCGGCCAGTTCCGCGGCGACCCGGGCCTGGGCGATCTGTTCTTTCGAGTGAAATGTCACACCTTTCAATGCTGGGCCTCCATGGCAAGGGCGATGGGCGTGCCTTCGAGGGCGCAGACACGCTTGAGATCGAGGCCGCCCTGTTGCTCGGCCTGGATCAGCAGGCGGCAGATTTCGTTGTGGTTCAGGTCCGGGTGCAGTTCGGCGAGCATGCCGATGCGCATCCAGTGTTCGGCCTGGGCGTTGATCGAGCGACTGAGGGCGTTGCTCGCTACGCGAAGGCTCTCATGCATGGATTCCGAGATCTTTACGATACCCACGGAAATCTCCTATACGAAATGTAGATGCTTCGTATATTAACCGAAAATTTGCACTGGGTAACATTTCCCGCTCGACTCGCTGTACGACGGCGCGCTGGAAAAGCACAGTTTCGCGCTTACGCTTGTCCAGGCCACCGGGAAAAATTCAAGGAAGTCAGTCGCGTGCCATCCATCTACCAGCTCAAACCGCGTTTCCAGGCGCTGCTGCGTCCTGGCGTCACCCGCCTGCAGCAACGCGGCGTCACCGCCAACCAGGTGACCCTGTTCGCCGCCGTGGTCTCGGTGCTGCTCGGCCTGCTGCTCGCCTGGGGTCCGCAACACCCCTGGCTGTTCGCCCTGCTGCCGCTGTGGATGCTCCTGCGCATGGCGCTGAACGCGGTCGACGGCATGCTCGCCCGCGAGTTCGGCCAGCAGTCGCGCCTCGGTGCCTACCTCAACGAACTCTGCGACATCATCGCCGACAGCGCCCTGTACCTGCCCTTCGCCCTGCTGCCCGGGGTTTCGCCGCTGCTGGTGGTGCTGGTCGTGATCGCCGCCCTGGTCAGCGAATACGCCGGGGTCATGGGCCCGCTGGCCGGGGCCTCGCGACGCTACGACGGCCCCATGGGCAAGAGCGACCGCGCCTTCGTCTTCGGCGCCCTCGGCCTGGCGGTGGCCTGCGCCGTGCCCGCCGCCTGGGTCGACGGCGTGCTGCTGGTGGTCCTCCTGCTTTGCCTCTATACCCTGTACAACCGGGTGCGCCGCGGTCTGGCCGAAACCCGCTGATCTCCCCGCCGGATAAGGAAACGTCCCATGCGCCAGGCGCACTCGCTGCACTTCACCACCCATGACGGCGTCGAGCTGTTCTACCGCCATTGGCCGGCGCAACGCGAGCCGGGCCAGGAAAAACGCGCGCTGGTGCTGTTCCATCGCGGCCACGAGCACGGCGGACGCATGGCCCACCTGGTGGACGAGCTGAACCTGCCCGACCACGACTTCTTCGCCTGGGACGCCCGCGGCCACGGCCAGTCCCCCGGCACCCGCGGCGACAGCCCGGGCTTCGCCCACAGCGTGCGCGACGTGCAGACCTTCATCACGCATATCGGCCAACAGCACGGCATCGCCGAGGAGGACATCGCCGTGCTCGCGCAGAGCGTCGGCGCCGTGCTGGTGACGACCTGGGCCCACGACTACGCACCCAGGGTCCGCTGCCTGGTGCTGGCCTCGCCGGCCTTCGACATCAAGCTCTACGTGCCCTTCGCCCGACCTGGCCTGAAGCTGCTGCGGGCCTGGCGCGGCAACTTCTTCGTCAACAGCTACGTCAAACCGCAACTGCTCACCCATGACCCGGAGCGCGTGCTGTCCTACCGCAGTGACCCGCTGATCGCCCGGCCGATCTCGGTGAACATGCTGCTCGGCCTGTACGACGCCGCCGACCGCGTGGTGGCCGATGCCCAGGCGATCCAGATTCCCACCCAGGTGCTGATTTCCGGGTCCGACTTCGTCGTCCGGCGCAAGCCGCAGGAACAGTTCTTCGACCGTCTTGGCACCCTGCACAAGGAAAAGCACATCCTGCCCGGCTTCTTCCACGACACCCTCGGCGAACGCGACCGCGGCCATGCCCTGGCGCGGATCCGCCGCTTCGTCGGCGAATGCTTCGCGCAGCCGGCCAGCCGCCCGTCGCTGCTCGCCGCCGACCGCCAAGGCGCCAGCTGCGCCGAGGCCGAAAGCCTGGCCGCGCCATTGCCCAGGTACTCGCCGGCCAACCTCTACTGGCAGGCCACCCGCGCCTCGCTGCGCCTGGGCCGGCAGTTCTCCGAGGGCATCAGACTGGGCTTCGATACCGGTTTCGACTCCGGCAGCACCCTGGACTACGTGTACCGCAACCAGCCGACCGGCAAGGGTGGCTTCGGCCGCCAGGTGGACCGCAACTACCTCGATGCCATCGGCTGGCGCGGCATCCGCCAGCGCAAGCTGCACGCCGAAGAACTGCTGCGCTTGGCCATCGAGCGCCTGCGCGGGCAAGGACGCGCGGTGCACATCGTCGACATCGCCGCCGGCCACGGCCGCTACATCCTCGAAGCGCTGCAGGGCCTGGAGCAGCGTCCCGACTCGATCCTGCTGCGCGACTACAGCGAACTGAACGTCAGCCAGGGCAGCGCGCTGATCGACGAGAAGGGCCTGGCCGATATCGCCCGTTTCGTCCGCGGCGACGCCTTCGACCGCGCCTCCCTGGCCGCCCTCGACCCGCGCCCGACCCTGGCGGTGGTGTCCGGGCTGTACGAGCTGTTCCCCGACAACGACCTGATCCGCGCCTCCCTCGCGGGCCTGGCGGAGGCCGTCGAGGACGGCGGCTACCTGGTCTACACCGGCCAGCCGTGGCACCCACAACTGCAGATGATCGCCCGCGCCCTGACCAGCCACCGCGACGGCCAGCCGTGGGTCATGCGCCGGCGCAGCCAGGCGGAAATGGACCAGCTGGTGGCGGCCGCCGGCTTCCGCAAGCTGGAACAGCGCATCGACGAGTGGGGCATCTTCAGCGTCAGCCTCGCCCAGCGGGTGCGCTGATGCACGCGCCACGGGAGGCCGGGCTGATCAGACGCGGCGTGTTCTGGCTGCTCCTGCTCGGCCCGCTGTTCTTTCTCAGCTACGGCCTGAGCAACCATTTCACCGCCCAGCGCAACGATGTCGGCAGCCTGGTGTTCGCCTGGGAACGCAGCATTCCCCTGTGGCCCTGGAGCATCGTGCCGTACTGGTCGATCGACCTGCTCTACGGCCTGTCCTTCCTGCTGCCGCACAGCCGCCGGGAAATGGACCTGCATGCCCTGCGCCTGCTCAGCGCCCAGCTGATCTGCGTGGCCTGCTTCCTGCTCTGGCCGCTGCGTTTCACCTTCGAGCGCCCCGAACTGGAAGGCCTGTTCGGCTGGCTGTTCGATGTGCTGATGGGCTTCGACAAGCCCTACAACCAGGCCCCCTCGCTGCATATCGCGCTGCTGGTGATCATCTGGGCGATGTTCGCCCGGCATACCCGCGGCCTATGGCTGCGTGGCCTGATGCACGGCTGGATGGCGCTGATCGGGCTGTCGGTGCTGACCACCTGGCAGCACCATTTCATCGACCTGCCCACCGGCGCCCTCGCCGGTTTCCTGTGCCTGTGGCTGTGGCCGCGGGAAGGTGTCTCGCCGCTGCGCCTGGCGCGCCTGCCGGCCTCGGCGCAGCGTTATCGGCTGGCGGCGCGCTATGCCGTCGGTGCTGCCCTGTTCGCCACGCTGGCCTTCGTCCTGCAGGGCAGCTGGCTGTGGTTGCTGTGGCCCGGCGTGGCCTTGTTGCTGGTGGCGTGCAACTACGCGCTGATCGGTGCCGGCGGTTTCCAGAAACGCGCCGATGGCCGCCAGTCCTGCGCCGTGCGCTGGCTGCTGGCGCCTTATCTGGCCGCGGCCTGGATCAATTCGCGCCTGTGGACCCGCCGTCATCCCCAGGCCGACGAGGTCTGCGACGGGGTGTTCCTCGGTCGTCTACCGGCCCGCGGCGAAGCCGGACAGTTCGCCAGCCTGATCGACCTGTGTGCCGAACTGCCGCTACACCCCGCCCCTGGCCAGCATTACCGCAGCCTGCCGAGCCTGGACCTGGTGGCGCCGGACACGACCCTCTGCCGTGACGCCGCGCAGGCCATCGAAGCCTTGCGCGGCCATGGCCCGCTGCTGGTCTGCTGCGCCCTCGGCTACTCGCGCAGCGCCAGCGCGGTGGCGGCCTGGCTGGTGCTGAGCGGGCGCTGCGCCGACGTCGAGGGCGCCGAAGCGCTGATCCGCCGTGCCCGCCCCGGCGTGGTGCTGCACCCGGCCCATCGCCGCCTGCTGGCCCAATTGCCCCCGGGAACCTGCCCATGAGCGAAGAACCGCAACTGGCCCTGACCGCGCGCATGCTGCGACGCGGTCGCCAGCTCGAACGCCTGTCCGACGGCATCAGCCTGATCGCCCTGGCCGTTGGCCTGGCGCCCCTGTTCGTCGCGGCCCGCCACCCGCTGCTGGCGGGCATGCTCTGCGCCCTGCTGCTGATCCTCGGCCTGGCGCAGAAGTACCACGCCCTGCGCGTGGCGCTGGATGCCGAGCTGATCGGCAACCTGGCCGAAGACGCCGGGCGCCTGAGCAGCCGCACCCGCGCCCTCGACCAGAGCCTGCACGAACTGCGGCTCAAGGCCGCCGGACGCGAGCGCGACTGGCTGTCGCGCTGTCACGGCGCCTTGCGCCTGCTGCGCTGGCAGGCCATCTGCCTCGGCCTGCAGGTCGCCGTGGCGCTGTTCGGTCTGCTGCTTCTTCCCTGGCTCCCACTGGCTGCATAAGGACCCATCATGCTCGCCACCTTCACCGCCTTCCTCATCACCTCCTTCGCCCGCCTGGTCACCGGCGCCCGCGCCCTGTGGCTGGGCTGCACTCCGCTGCCGATCCAGCGCCTGTACTACGCCAACCACAGCAGCCACGGTGATTTCGTGCTGATCTGGGCGGCCCTGCCGGACACCCTGCGCCGACGTACCCGGCCGGTGGCCGGGGCCGACTACTGGCTCAAGCCGGGGCTGCGCAGCTTCCTGATCCAGAAGGTGTTCAACGGTGTGCTGCTCGATCGCCAGCGCAGCGACCCGCAGGGCGATCCGCTGCAACCGGTGAAGGACGCCCTGGCCCAGGGCGATTCGCTGATCTTCTTCCCCGAGGGCACGCGCAACCTCGGCGACGAGCCGCTGCTGCCGTTCAAGAGCGGCCTGTTCCATCTCGCCGCCTCGTGCCCGCAGATCGAAGTGGTGCCGGTGTGGATCGCCAACCTCAACCGGGTCATGCCCAAGGGCCGCACCCTGCCCCTGCCACTGCTGTGCACCCTGAGCTTCGGCGAGCCGCTGCAGCTGCAGGCGGACGAAAGCAAGCAGGCCTTCATCGAACGGGCCAGCCAGGCCCTGCTCGCGCTCGCGCCCAAGGAGGTCTGAGATGGAACACAACACCTGGCCCCTGTTCGCCGGCATCGGCGCCCTGCTGCTGCTCGCCAGCATCGTCGGACGGCTCCTGAAATGGCGCGCCGGCCCCGGCCCGCACGCGGTGATCGACAACCTCAACGCCCGCATCGACGCCTGGTGGGTGATGGTCCTGGTCATCGGCCTGGCCTTCATCTTCGGCAAGACCGGGGTGATCGTGCTGTTCTACCTGGTGTCGTTCTACGCCCTGCGCGAGTTCATCACCCTCACCCCGACCCGACGCGGCGACTACCCGGCGCTGGTCCTGGCGTTCTACGTGGCGCTGCCGGTGCAGTACCTGCTGATCGGCTTCGACTGGTACGGGCTGTTCAGCATCTTCATTCCGGTCTACCTGTTCCTGCTCCTGCCGATCCTCGCCAGTTTCGGCGGCGACACCACGCGCTTCCTCGAACGTGCCTCGAAGGTGCAGTGGGGGCTGATGATCGCGGTGTACTGCCTGTCCTCGGTGCCGGCGCTGATGACCCTGGACATCCCCGGCTTCGAGGGGCGCAACCTGCTGCTGATCGCCTGGCTGATCCTCGTGGTGCAGATCAGCGACGTGCTGCAGTACGTCTGCGGCAAGCTGTTCGGCAAGCGCAAGGTGGCGCCGTCGCTGTCGCCGTCGAAGACCCTCGAAGGCCTGGTCGGTGGCGTGGCCCTGGCCACCCTGGTCGGTGCCGCGCTGTACTGGATCACCCCGTTCAACCCCTGGCAGGCGGCGCTGATGGCGCTGGTGGTGAACGTCATGGGCTTCTTCGGCGGCCTGGTGATGTCGGCGATCAAGCGCGACCGCGGGGTCAAGGACTGGGGGCACATGATCGAGGGGCATGGCGGCATGCTCGATCGCATGGATTCGGTGTGCTTTGCCGCGCCGATTTTCTTTCATTTCGTCCGCTACTGGTGGGCCTGACTGGATAGGCCAGACACCCCGTGGCAAGCTGAATCAAATGGGTGGCAGAGGAAGGCAAGCAGCACGCCAGGCAACCGTGTCCAATGGGCAGCCAGCATTTCCCGGGTCGGGAGGTGCCAGGCCTGACCAACAAGAGCCGACAATGGCCGGTATCGCCTGCGTGCCAACACCCCCATAATCGCCGCGCCCCGACCGAGGGCGTCCGCCACCAGGAGTTACCGTCATGGGCAAACTTGCTCTGGCTGCCAAGATCACCCACGTTCCCTCCATGTACCTGTCCGAACTGCCCGGCCCGCGCCAGGGCTATCGCCAGGCCGCGATCGATGGCCACAAAGAGATTTCCCGGCGCTGCCGCGAGCTGGGCGTCGATACCCTGGTGGTGTTCGACACCCACTGGCTGGTCAACGCCAACTACCACATCAACTGCAACCCGCACTTCAAGGGCACCTACACCAGCAACGAGCTGCCGCACTTCATCGCCAACATGGACTACGAAGTGCCGGGCAACGCCGAGCTGGGCCGGCTGATGGCCGAGGAAGCCAACCGCTGGGGCGTCGAAACCATGGCCCACGACGCCACCAGCCTCGGTCCGGAGTACGGCACCCTGGTGCCGATGCGCTACATGAACGCCGACCAGCACTTCAAGGTGGTCTCGGTCTCGGCGCTGTGCACCTCGCACTACCTCAACGACAGCGCGCGCCTGGGCTGGGCGTTGCGCAAGGCGGTGGAGGACCACTACGACGGCACCGTGGCGTTCCTCGCCAGCGGTTCGCTGTCGCACCGTTTCGCGCAGAACGGCCAGGCCCCGGAATTCGCCGACAAGGTCTGGAGCCCGTTCCTGGAAACCCTCGACCACCGCGTGGTGCAGATGTGGCAAGACGGCGAGTGGGAAGCGTTCTGCAGCATGCTGCCGGAGTACGCGGTCAAGGGCCACGGCGAAGGCTTCATGCATGACACCGCGATGCTGCTGGGTGCGCTGGGCTGGTCGAAGTACGACGGCAAGGCCGAGGTGGTGACGCCGTACTTCGGTTCGTCGGCGACCGGGCAGATCAACGCGATCTTCCCGGTGACCCCGCAGGATGGCTCGGCGGTGCCGGCGGCGCAGGCGTCGGCGGGGCAACTGGCGGCGGTCGGGCGGTTGTAGGCATCCCAACTCCCCTTCCCCTTGTAGGAGCAAGCTTGCTCGCGAACGGCGGCGCAGCCGTCGTAAACCCTGAGTCCCGAATCTGCCTGACACACTCGGGGCTCAGGTTTCATGGCCGCTTCGCGGCCAATCGAGGATAAATCCGCTCCTACGAGGATCCGCGTCGTTTCACCCTCGCCAATCAAATCCAACAGCAGAATCGTTCGGCGGTGCCGGCATCGCCACTCCCCCTTCCCCTTGTAGGAGCAAGCTTGCTCGCGAACGGCGGCGAAGCCGTCGTAAAGGCCCCCCGTCGTTTCCCCTTTCTTCTGGCAGCCCCGATCAAATCCGACAGCAGGCTGAGTCAAGAACCTACCGCTCGTTAGGCATTTAATGCAAAGTGTAACAAGCGCTCCCGGTCGCCCTTGCCGCCTCAGCCAATTCCAACTATTCAGGCCGCCACCATGATCAACGTCGAAGCCCCCACCTATTACTCCGCCACGCGCAAGTACAACCTCGCCTTCCCCACCCTGGAAGACGATATCGAAGCCGATGTCGTGGTGATCGGCGGCGGCTTTTCGGGGATCAACACCGCCCTGGAGCTGGCCGAGAAAGGCATCACCAACATCGTCGTGCTGGAGGCGCGCTACCTGGGCTTCGGCGGCACCGGGCGCAATGGCGGGCAGATCATGGCCGGGATCGGCCACGACCTGGAGAAGATCAAGCGCAGCGTCGGCGACAAAGGCCTGCAGCAGATCTTCGAGATCGCCGAAATGGGCGCCGGGATCATCAAGGAGCGCATCGCCAAGTACGCCATCGACGCCGACTTCTGCCACGGCTACGGCTACATGGGCTTCAACGCCCGCCAGGAACAGACCCTGCGCACCTGGGAAAAGGAATTCCGCAAGGTCAACACCAGGGACGAGATCCGCTTCCTCGCCGGCAGCGAGGTCAAGCAGATCATCGGCTCCGACGCCTACAGCAGCGCCCTGCTGCACATGGGCGGCGGCCATGTGCACTCGCTCAACCTGCTGCTCGGCGAAGCCCAGGCCCTGGTCGGCCACGGCGCACGGATCTACGAGCACAGCGCCGCCCTCGAAGTGCGCTACGGCGACACCATCACCGTGCGCACCGGCCGCGGTTCGGTGAAAGCCGGCAAGCTGCTGTGGGCCTGCGACAGCTTCCTCAACAAGCTGGAGCCGGAACTGCACAGCCGCACCATCAACACCTATGCCTTCCAGTTGATGACCGAACCGCTGCCCGAGGAACTGATCCAGCGCATCAGCCCGATCCGCGGCGCCTACAGCGATATCCGCCCGGTCATCGACTACTACCGGGTCACCAACGAGAATCGCCTGCTGTTCGGCGCCGCCACACCATTCGTGGAACACATCCCCAACGACCTGAAAGCGTGGAACCGCGCGCTGATGCTGAAGATCTTCCCCTACCTCAAGGACGTGAAGATCGACCTGGCCTGGGGCGGCCCGATGGCCACCAGCGCCAACCTGTTCCCGCAGATCGGCACCCTCAGCGGCCGGCGCAACGCCTTCTACGTGCAGGGCTACTCCGGCTTCGGCGTGACCCCGAGCCACATCATCTGCAAGATCCTCGCCGAGGGCATGGCCGAAGGCTCCAGCCGCTACGAGCTGATCGCCTCGGTGAAGCATGCGCGGATCATCGGCAAGGACCACCTGCGCCCGGCGATCCTCACCGCGGCCAAGACCCTGCACCAGCTCTCCGGCTTCTTCAACGGCCGGCGCTGAGCCGCCGCTTCAGGCCCGCTGGGCGCGAATCAGGAGCAGATAGTCGGTCACCTGGAGCACCTGGATCGGCAGGCTCTGCTGCAGGATCTCCAGGGTCTGGCGGCTGTCGTCGAGAGGGAAGCGTCCACTCACCCGCAGGTCGGCGATCGCCGGCTCCAGGCGCATCCAGCCCTTGCGGTAGGCGCGCAGCGCCTCGATCAGGTTGCCCAGCGGTTCGTTGTGCACCACCAGCCAGCCTTGCAGCCAGGCGGTTTCCATGGAGCCCATCGGGGTCTGTTCGAGCACCCCGCGGGCGTCGAACCAGGTCACCCGGCCGGCGCGCAGGGACAGCGCCGGGGCGCCGGAAGGCTGCAGGCGGAGGTCTTCGCGCAGGCTGACCAGGCGCGAACGGTCGGCCAGTTCGCGCAGCGCCAGTTGCCCACCGTGGCTGTACAGGGTTCCGGACGCGGTCTCGATCGCCAGTGGCCGGCTGGCCAGCGGTGCCACCTGTACCAGCATTTCCCCTTCGTGCAGGCGCAGGCGGCGCTGTTCGCCATCGAACCACAGCGACACCCGGCTGCGCGCATTGAGCTGCAACTGGCTGCCATCGCTCAGGCGCCAGCTGCCACGCTCGGCGGTGGCGGTGCGGTACTCCTGCGCGGCGCCGCCGCCAAGGCCTTGTGTCCCGCCGAGCCAGGCGCCGCCGCCGACCAGCAGGCTGACGCCCAGCGCCGTGCGCAGGAACGCGCGGCGGCCATCGGGTTGTTCGAGGCTGCTGAGCAACGGCTGGCTGGCCCGGCCACGCCATGGCGACTGGCGAAACGGCGCCAGCCCGGCCAGCAGGCGCTGATACACCTGGCGGTGATGGCTGGAGCGGTTGCGCCAGTGCTCCAGTTCAGCCTGCTGGTGGTCATCGAAGGCCCCCGACTGCAGGCGCACCATCCACTCGATGGCCTCCTCCGCCACCGGATCGTCGAGGCGCTGCGGGTTCATTCTTCCAGCCCCAGGTAGCAGCAGCGCAGGGCCTGGGCCATGAGCTGGTGGATGCGCCCGAGGGACAGGCCCAGGCGCTGCTGGATCTGCACGTAGGTCAGGCCTTCCAGCTGACTGAGGACGAAGACGCTGCGGGCCTGGCGGGACAGGCCCTCCAGCAGGCGATCGATGGCTACCAGGCTCTGGATCAGCATCAGTTGCTCCTGGGGCGAGGGCTGCAGTTCTTCGGGGACCAGGCTGAGTGACTGCAGGTAGGCTTTTTCCAGATCGCGGCGGCGCCAGGTCTCGTACATCAGGCGCTGCGCGATGGTCGTCAGCAGGGCCCGCGGCTCACGGATCGCCTCTGGATCGGGGAGCATCCAGACGCGCAGGAAGGTTTCCGCGGCGATGTCCTCGGCGCTGTGGTTGCAACCGGTGCGAAACGCCAGGCGTGAGCGCAGCCAAAGATAATGCTGCTGGAAGATGCGGGTCACGGTCTGCTGCTTGAGCAGGTTTTGTCCATTCATGGTCTGACAATCTTCTGCGGGACTGCACACGCCATCGGACAAGAAGGTGGTGGCCGGTCAGGTGATCGGTTGACTGCTTCCCTGGCAGTTGAGTCGAGTCTGCATCAGGGCAATCATCCTGAAAAATAATAAAAAATGTTACAACCATTCCTTTAAGACATATGGTTCCCGACCCGAATGGCGCTGCAACGCAGCCGGATTGCTCACGGCAATCCGGCTGCGCCAGCCTGATCGGAAACCCGCGACGGCAGGGCTCACTGCACCGCCAGCGCCCCCCTCTCCTGCTGGCGCAGTGGCCGCAGCAAGGCGCCGATGACCAGGGTCAGGACCACGATCACCGCCGCCAGGAACCACAGCACGCCGTGGAACGCCGCGTCGTAACCGCCGCGCAGCAGATCGCCGACCAGCTCGGGCTGCGCCACACCGCGCAGCACGCCTTCGAGGTTGCCGGCAGCGACGCTGTCGATCCAGCCGCGCACGGTGGCCGGGTCGCCACTGAGGCGGGCCAGTTCCTGGCGCAGCTGGTCATCGAGCAGGGTCGCCAGCAACGAGCCGTACACCGCCACGGCGATGGCCTCGCTGCCCAGGCGGAAGGTATTGAGCAGGCCGGCGGCCATGCCGGCCTTCTGCTCCGGTACGGTCTTCAGCGCCAGGCCATCCACCAGGCCGGCGGACAAGCCCATGCCCACGCCCACCAGCAACAGCGGTGCGGCGAGATGCCAGAGCGCCGCATGGGCCTGGGCCAGCAGCGCCAGGCCGACCACGCCAGCCAGCAACGCCAGCAGGCTGGCCTTGAGAATGGCCACCGCGGAAACGCCTTTGGCCGCCCATTTACCCGCGAGAATCGGGCAGAACAGCATCGGCACGGTGAGCAGCAGCATGGCCAGCCCGGCCTGGGTCGGCGCCAGTTGCAGGACCCCGAACAGGTAGCTCGGCAGGTAGGTCAGCAGGGTTACGAAGCCGAACGAGGCCGCCACCGTGACCAGCGCCAGCCCGACGAAGGGCCCGCTGGTCAGCAGCGACAGGTCGAGCATCGGTTGCCGGTGGCGACGTTCCTGCCAGGCGAACAGCACCAGCAGCAGCGCCGACAGCGCCACCAGGCCGAGCACGCCCTGGCTGCGCCAGCCCCACTGCGAACCCTGGACGATGGCCACCATCAAGGCCAGCAGGGCAAGGATGAACAGCAACGAACCAAGCAGGTCGAAACGCGCCGTGCGTTCGGCCAGTTGGCCGTCGCGGGTGATCAACGGCGTGCCCAGCAGCACCAGGCCGAGGGTCAGCAGGTGAGCCCAGAAGATCGCCCGCCAGCCGAAGCTTTCGATCAGCAACCCGGACAGGGTCGGGCCGAGGCTGACGCCAAGGCCGGCGACCGTGCCGAACAGGGCGAAGGCGCGCAGCCGCGCCGCGCCGTCGAAGTGCGTGGACAGGATGGCGATGCCGCAGGAGAAGATCGCCGCCGCGCCGATCCCGGCCAGCGCCCGCCCGACATCCAGCACCCAGGCCTGGCTGGCCAGGGCCGAGATGACCGAGGCCAGCACGTACAGGCTGGCGCCGACGACGAAGCAGCGCTTGCGCCCCAGGCGGTCGGCCAGCGCACCCCAGGCCAGGGTGAAGCAGGCGAAGGTCAGGTTGAACGCATTGACCACCCACTGCAGCTGGGCCAGCGAGGCATGAATGTCATTGCCGATCGCCGGCAGGGCCAGCGCGGTGCCGGAGATGGAACTGGGGACGACGAAAATCGCCAGGAGAATGGTGCCCAGCAGGGCGTTGTCCGAGAGCTTGCTGTTCATGGGTCCGTCCAGAGGTTCAGAGAGAGGTGAAGCCGCGTACCGGCAGGCGGGTCGGACGGCGCAGGATGATGCCCTCGACCCACGGCACCTGCTCCGCCGCGATATCCAGACGCAGGTCCGGCAGGCGCTTGACGAGGATCTCCAGCACCGTGGTGATCTCCAGGCGCACCAGCGCGGCGCCCATGCAGTTGTGCATGCCGTAGCCGAACTGCAGGTGCCGGGCCTCCTGGCGGTCGAGGCGGATGGCCAGCGGATCGCTGAACACCTCGGGATCGCGGTTGGCGGCGAAGGCATCAGCGTAGATCACGCTGCCCGCCGGGATCAGCCCCCAGGGCCCTTCGATATCCGTGCTGGCCAGGCGCGGGAAGGCCGAGATGGTGCCCAGCGGCAGCACCCGCAACAGTTCCTCCACCGCCGACGGAATCAGCCCGGGGTCGTCCACCAGGCTGCGGTACAGCACCGGTTGCGCGAGCAGGACATAGACCGCCTTGGTCAGCACGCTGAGGATGTTCTGGTCGCCGCCGATCAGCACACCGATGAGAATCCCCACCAGTTCCTTGTCGCTCAGCGGCGGCTCGCTGTCGTTGCGCGCGGCAACGAAACGCTGGATCAAGCCGTCCGGCAGGCTGGGACGGGCACCGGTGACCAGGTCGGTGAGGTAGTCGTAGACCCCCCAGAACTGGCGCAGCAGGTCAGGCACGTCGTGGTCCGAGGCGATCTGCACGGTGTGGGTCAGCGGCCGGTAGTAGTCGCGGTCGGCCAGGGGAATGCCGAGCAACTGGCAGTCGACGGTGGACGGCACCTGCTCCAGCACCAGGCTGAACAGGTCGGCGCCGCGCCCCTGCTGGAGCAGCAGGTCGATGCGCGCATGGGTGACCTGCTCCACCGCCTCGCGCAGCACCGCGACGCCGCTGGGACTGAAGTCCCGCGCCACCACCTTGCGCAGTCGGCCGTGGTCGGGAATGTCGTTGTTCAGCAGCAGCTCCGGCGGGGTGATGGTGGGCAGGAAACTCGGCCCGTCCTCCTCGTTGCAGGGTGCGCGGATGGCGCGGTTGTCGAGCAGCAGCGCCTGCACCTCGGCATAGCGGGTCAGGTGGATGGCGCTGTGCCCGCTGGGCAGCAGGATGCGCTGGAAACCGCCTTCGGCGGGCAGCGGCTGGTAGGCCGGCGCGGCATCCAGGTTGGCGATCTGGGTGATGTCGATGTCCGCGAGCCGGGCGGTGCTGACCGGCAGGCTGTCGAGGGCGATGTTCATCAGGCAAGTGCTCCTTCAGGCTGCTGCGCGGAGAACACGCAGACACCGGTGGCGTGGGTGATGTCGCCCAGGGCCTGGCGGTTGTCGCGAAAATGCACGGTGCGCCAGCCGCGGGCAGCGGCGGCGGCGACATTCTCGGCCAGGTCATCGATCAGCAGGTTGGCCTCTGCAGGCAGCCCGGCGCGCTGCTGGGCGATGTCGAAGAACTGCGCATCGGGTTTGCGGCAGCCCTCCCTGGACGAGTCGACGATCAGGTCGGCGACCTCGTCGAGGCCGACGATGGCGCGCCAGTACGGTTCCCACTCGACCACGTTGTTAGTCAGGATGCCGATGGCGAACCCGGACGCCTTCAGCTTGCGCGCCGCCGCGACCATCGCCGCGTTGGCCTGCACGCCGGCGAACCACTGCTCGCCGAAGCGCCGCAGGCGTGCCCGCGACAGGTCCGCCGACGGCTCCTGGCGAATCAGCGCCAGCTCGACCCGGCGCCCCCATTCGTCTTCACTGAGCAGCGCGTTCTCGATCGGTGCCAGCGGCGGCACGCCGAGCTCCTCGGCGACCTCGGCGAAGGCCCGCTGCAACGCTGCAGGGGCCAGACCGGTCTTCACCTCGTACTGCGCGAACAACGCTTCGATGGGCGGCGACAGCACGCCGCCGAAATCGAACCAGACCCGCTCGATGGCACTCATCAGGCACCTCCCACGGCGGCCAGCGCCAGTGGCTGGAACAGACGCTGCAACTCCACCTCGGCATGCGCCAGCTGCGCCCCGCCCTGCTCCACCGACAGGTTCACCACGACCCGGCCATCGTCCAGCACGCGCAGGCTGTCCAGGTTGGCCCTGACCTGGGTCGCCAGGCCGAACTCGCCGAAGCGGGTGAACGCCACCCGGGCGCGTCCGAGCAGCAGTTCGTCGGGGGCCAGGCCCAGTTGCCGCTTGGCGCCGACCAGGGCGAGCTGGCGGAAGCCTTCGAGCAGGAGCATGCCGGGGATATGGTCCAGCGGGTGATCGAAGATCGCCGGGTTGGACTGGTCGACGATCAGCGCGGCGACCAGATGGCCGTCCTCCACGACGATCTCGCGCCCGAGCACGACGTTGCTCAGCCAGTGCCGGCCGACCTGGAACGGTGCCAGCGGCGCCGGCGACTGGGCCAGCGGGTCATGCTGCAAGGCACTGGCGGCGAGCGCCGGGGTGCGGATCTTGTTCCAGGCGGTATCGCTCATCCAGCGGATCGACATGCCGTCATGGCGCGCCGCGACCCGGCCGTTCACGCTCAGGGTCATGTCCAGGGTCACGCCGCTGCGCTGGCCGTGGCGCAGGTACTCGCCCACCACCCGCACGTCGATCAGCGCCGACGCCGGACGCGCACCCACCACCAGGGCTTCGCGCTCGACGATCGAGGTGTCGCTGTCGAGGTAGATGAACTTGTCGCTGGTGCTCACGTCGAGGAAGGCGTGGGACACATAGATGGAGGCCTGGCGAAACACCTCCAGCAGCAACAGCGTGTCGT
This sequence comes from Pseudomonas sp. zfem002, assembly GCF_032621685.1. Taxonomy (NCBI): domain Bacteria; kingdom Pseudomonadati; phylum Pseudomonadota; class Gammaproteobacteria; order Pseudomonadales; family Pseudomonadaceae; genus Pseudomonas; species Pseudomonas sp. zfem002. Next base: position 26,262 of record NZ_JAVYJH010000042.1, read on the forward strand.
AGTGTGCGTCGCGGTGGGTGTGCTCGCTGAAGTAGCTGTGGGTCCGCGGCAACTGCGCCAGGCAACGGAAATGGCCCTCGGCGACACGCTGGGCGCCGGTCAGGAACACCTCGCTCACCGCCGCGCGGTGGACCATGCCGCGCGGCACGGTGTTTTCCTCGACAGTGGCGGCCAGCACCACGGCAGGTTCGAAGGTCGTCGGATCAGGATGCTGCAAGCTGGTCATGGAGCAGGCCTCTTCAGGTTGTACGCAAGGGGTTCGAGAACCGTCGACCACACCGCCCTCATCTGGCGTGTCGGCTCGACCGGTTCTGCCTGTGTGTGGGTTGACGGCGAAAAGTTTTCACTCGTTGCACAGATCGTTTGGTTACGTGCTTATACCCGTGCGACAGCTCTGGCCCGAGGGTCGCAGCCGTTATATCGATGCAACCAGAAGTTCTAATCGCAGCACTGAAAATCCCGGGTGCTCATCGCTCAAGGTCGGAAACAACAGCCCACGCACAACAGCGCTGAACCGATCTGGAGTCATTCATGCACCAACGATTCACCCTCGCCTCCCTGGCCTGCGTCCTGGCCATCCAGACCCTGCCCGCCAGCGTGCTCGCCGACAGCACCACAGCGCCCGTCAGCCAGCAGCAACAAGTCGACTACGACATTCCCGCAGGCAGCCTCGAAGACGTGCTGCTGGCGATCTCGCAACGCAGCAGCAAGGCCATCGTCTATGACCAGGCGCAGGTCGCCGGTCTGCACGGTCCTGCCGTGCGGGGTCGCTTCACCGCGCAGCAGGCACTGGACACCGCCCTGCAGGGCAGCGGCCTGGGCCACAGCAGCAGCCCCAGCGGCGCGGTGCGCATCCACCGCCTGGACGACAGCGCCGCCGCCGCGCCGCTGACCCCGGCAGCCGCGCCACGCCTGGGCACGGTCCAGGTGATCGGCACCCGGCGCAGCGACATCAGCGCCCTGCAAGCCAGCGCGCCGGTGGACATCATCCAGGGCGAGGCGCTGCGGCGCACCGGCCACGACAGCCTGGCCAAGGCCCTGGAGACCCTGGTGCCGTCGGTCAGCTACCCGCAGATCAACGGCACCGACGGCGTTTCCGCGCAGCGTCCGGTGCTGCTGCGTGGACTGGCCGCCGACCAGGTGCTGGTGCTGGTCAACGGCAAGCGCCGACACGCCTCGGCCTTCGTCAACACCAAGGCCACCCTCGGTCGCGGCTCGCAGGCGGTGGACCTGTCGACGCTGCCGGTGGCTGCCGTCGACCATATCGAACTGCTGCGCGACGGCGCCTCGGCGCAATACGGCTCGGATGCCATCGCCGGGGTGATCAACATCGTCCTCAAGGACCGCGACCAGGGCGGCGAGGCCCAGGCCAGCACCGGCCAGTACAGCAAGGGCGACGGCTTCAGCCGCTCGCTGTCGGGCTGGAAGGGCTTCAGCCTGCCGGGTGACGGCTACCTGACCGTCAGCGCCGAAGGCGTGAAAAGCGAGCGCACCTCCACCGACGGCGCCGACCTGCGCCGCTTCTACCCGGCAGGCGACCCGCGCGAAGCCACTGCCGAGCGGCACTGGCGCTACGGCTCGCCGGGCCTGGATGACTGGAAACTGGGGGCCAACGCCGGCGCCTTCATCACCGAACACACCGAGCTGTACGGCTTCGCCACCTACCAGGACCGCACCGCCGAATCCCAGGCCGTGTACCGTCGGCCGATCGACGCCAACAATATCGTCAGCGTCTATCCCAACGGCTTCCTGCCCCTGCTCGACGTGCGCTCGCGCGATGCCGCCGGCACCGCCGGGATCAAGTACGACGATGACGTGCTGGGCCGCTTCGACCTCAGCGCAACCTATGGCCGCAACCGCATCGACTACCACCTCGGCGACTCGCTCAACGCCAGCCTCGGTCCCGCCAGCCCGCGCAGCTTCGATGCCGGTGCGCTGATCAACGACCAGGCCCAGCTGAGCCTCGACCACGTCAAGGAATTCGCCGTCGGCTACAGCGCCGCGCCGCTGGTGTTCTCCAGCGGCCTGGCCTGGCGCCACGAGGGCTACGAAGTGCTGGCCGGGGACACCGCGTCCTGGGTCCAGGGTACTGTCCTGCCGTCCCGGGCCGGCGGCGCCCAGGGTTTTCCCGGCACCCGGCCAAGCGATGAAGGCGACTATTCGCGCAAGGTCCTCGGTGCCTACCTGGGCCTCGAACAACAGCTGACCCAGGCCCTGCAACTGGGCGTGGCGGCGCGCAGCGAGCACTACGACGACTTCGGCAACACCAGCACCGGCAAGCTCTCGCTGCGCTACGACTTCAACGAACACTTCGGCCTGCGTTCCACCCTGAGCAGCGGCTACCGCGCGCCGACCCTCGGCCAGATCGGCACCTCGGCGACCCAGACCGAGTTCCTCGCCGGCGACCCCACCGCCTATCAGGTCGGCACCCTCAGCGTCGACACCGGCGTCGCTCGCGCCCTGGGCGCCCAGGACCTGAAGCCGGAGAAGTCGCGGAACATTTCCGTGGGCCTGGTCTGGCAGCCGGTCGAGGACGCCAGCCTGACCCTCGACGCCTACCAGATCCGCATCAAGGACCGCATCGCCCTGTCGGAGACCCTGCGCGGCAGCACGGTCAACCAGATCCTCGCCAGCCAGGGCTATGGCAACTACTCCGGGGTGAGCTTCTTCACCAATGCCCTCGACACCCGCACCCATGGCCTGGACCTGGTCGGGCACTACCGCGTGACCCTGCCCCAGGTCGGCCAGGTGACCTTCAACGCCGGCTTCAACTGGAGCAAGACCCAGGTCACCGATGTCCAGGACAACCCCGGCCCGCTGAGTGGCAGCGGGGTCATCCTGATCAACCGCGAGGCCCTGAGCTACGTCCAGAGCGCCAGCCCGCAAAGCAAGCTGGTGCTCGGCGCCGACTGGCGCCAGGGGCCCTGGTCGGCGGCGTTCACCACCCTGCGCTATGGCCGCTACACCCTCGACTCCAACGCTGGCCCGGCCTTCGACCAGACCTTCGGCAGCCAGTGGGTGAGCAACGCCAGCCTGTCCTACGACGTCGATTCGGCCCTCACCCTGACCGCCGGGGCCAACAACCTGTTCGACAGCTACCCGGACAAGATCGACGTGGCCAACCGCTTCGTCGGCGGCCGCGTGCAGTACCAGAGCATCTCGCCGGCCGGCGCCGAGGGTGCGTACTACTACCTCAAGGCCAACTACCGCTTCTGAGCCATCCCCTGTACAGGAAGACCGTCATGACCCGCCAGACACCCCCCGCGGACCTGCTGCTTCTCGCCCAGCAATTCGAACAGGACGTCGCCAGCGCCCACCAGTTGCTGCAGCGCCACCAGGCGCTGTCGGCCAACCAGGCGGGCAACCTCAGCCTGCGCCTGCCCGGCCAGGAGCGCCTGCTGATCGCCGCCTTCAACGGCCCCGACGCCGGCCGCACCGCCGTGCTCGACTTCGACCTCGAACAGAGCCAGGGCCGGCTCAACGACAACCTGCGCGAAGTCGCCGCGCTGCATGTCGCCATCTACCGCCAGCGGCCCCAGGTACGCTCGGTGATCCATACCCATTCGCCGTACCTGAGCGCCTTCGCCATCGCCGGCCGGCCGCTGCGCGCGCATGCCAGCCAGTTGCTCGGGGTCCTCGACGAAGACCAGGAAATCCCCCTCACCGCCTGGGGCCCGCGCTATGCGCCGGAACCGGTGATCGCCGCGCTGCAGGCGCATCCACGGGCACCAGCGACGCTGCTGGCCAACCACGGGCCGTTCGCCTGGAGCGAGCGCGATGCGCTGGCCGCCACGCGCCTGCTGATCAACCTCGAAGAGTCGGCCCACCTGACCTGGCTCGCGGCCCAATTGGGCACGCCGCAACCCTTCCCGGCCGGCGCCGCGGAGCGCTCGCGGCAGGGCTGGGTGGCCTCATGATCGGCCTGCGCCAGCTACCCTGGCTGGCCGCGCTGCTGGTAAGCGGCGGGCTCAGCGCCGAACCACTGCTGGAACGCGCGGTGGACCGTGGGGTGCTCAACGTCTGCAGCGGCGACGAGTTCCCGCCGTTCAAGTTCCTCGATGCCCAGGGACGCCCCGCCGGGCTGATCCCCGACCTGATCGACGACCTGCACCGCCAGCTGGCGGTCGCCACCGGCAAGGAGCTGACACTGCGCCTGGTGCAGGTCAATCCGGTGAATCGCATCCTGTTCCTGCAGCAGGGCCGTTGCGACCTGCTGATGACCTCGATGCTCAACACCCCCGCCCGCCGCGAGCAGGTGGACATCGCCAGCCCGGGCTTCTACCAGTCCGCCGCCACGGTGTTCGCGCCCAAGGCCAGCGTCCTGACGGACTGGTCGAGCCTGCGCGGCAAGACCCTCTGCGCGCCGGCCACCAGCGTCTGGATAAGGCCGCTGGAGGAGCGCTACGGCGTGCGTTTCATTTCCTTCAACGGCAGCGCCGAAGTGCGCAAGGCGGTGGCCGACCAGCGCTGCCTCGGCGCCCTCGGCGACGACGTGCTGTACCGCGCCCTGGCGGCCACCCCGGGCTGGGAGGACTACGAAGTCAAGCTCCCCGGCCAGGACCCGGCGCCCTGGGGCATCGCCGTGCGCAAGGGCCAGCCGCAGTTGCTCAGCGCGCTCTCGCGGATCGTCGAGGGCTGGCACGCCGAGGGCCTGATCATCGCCCTGGAACATCACTATGGCCTGGCGCCCAGCCCCTGGCTGGTCGAGCAGCAGCAGGCACGGCAGGCGGTGGCCCGGCATGACTGAGCCCGACCTGCGCCTGTGGCTGCAAGAGCACGGCCTGACCCTCAGCGTGCTGTGGGACCCCACCGACCGCGAGCGCCTGCTCGCCGGGCTGGGCCTGACCCTGCTCATGGCAGTGGTCGCCGGCCTTGCCTCGCTGCTGATCGCCGCCCTCGGCGTGGCCGCCCAGCGCAGCCCCAGGCGCTGGCTGAGCGGCCTGGTCGACGGCTACGTGGCGCTGTGGCGCAGCACCCCGCTGCTGGTGCAGCTGTTCTTCTTCTACTTCGGCCTCGGCGCCCTGCTGCCCCTCACCGTCGGCGACGACGGCAGCCAGGTGCGCCTGCTCGGCGGCACCGGCTGGGCGATCATCGCCATCGCCCTGTACAGCGGCGCCTTCCAGATCGAAGCGCTGCGCGCCGGCATCGACACGGTGCCCCGCGGCATCCATGAAAGCGCCGCGGCGCTGGGCCTGCACGGTCTGCCGCTGTGGCGCCACATCCTCCTGCCGCTGGCCCTGCGCAACAGCCTGCCGGCCGTGGGCAACAACCTGGTGCAGACCCTCAAGGCCACCTCGGTGGCCTATGCGGTGGCCGCGCCGGAACTGCTCTACGCGGCCAACCGGATCTGGTCGGAGCGCTTCAACGTCGGCGAAATGATGCAGGTGCTGCTGCTCACCTGGCTGCTCCTGATCGGCACCTGCAGCTGGCTGCTGGGCCGCCTCGAAGCGCACCTGCAACTGCCCGGACAGGAGGCCCGCGATGTTCGCTGAAGACGCACTCTGGCGCCTGTTCTGGCAATGGCTGCCGTCGCTCGGCGCGGGCTTTGCCCTGAACATCGCCATGGGCCTGCTGGCCATGGCCGTGGCCAGCCTCGCCGGCGGCGCGCTGGCCCTGCTCCAGGTGCTGGCGCCAACGCCGCTGGCGAACCTCGCCGGTCGCCTGGGGCGCGGTTTGCGCAATCTGCCGTGGCTGGTGGTGATGTTCTACGTCGCCTACCTGCTGCCCTACGAGGTGCAGGTCGGTGGGCACTGGCTGCAACTGGACGACTGGTTCAAGGTCGCCCTGGGCCTGGCGCTGCCCGCCAGCGGCTACGTCGCCGAGATGCTCCGCGGCGCCCTGCACACGGTACCGGTCGGGCAGTGGGAAGCCGCGCTGGCCCTCGGCCTGTCGCGACGCCAGACGCTGCGCCGGGTGATTCTGCCGCAGGCGCTGCGCAGCGTGCTGCCGCCCTGGATGAACCTGTTCTGCACCCTGTGCATGTCCACCTCGCTGGGCAGCCTGCTGGGTGTCGAGGAGCTCATGAGCGTGCTGCAGAGCCACCTCTCCGGCCAGTTGCGCGCGGACGTGCTGCTGCCCGCCTACGCCCTGGCCTTCGCCGCCTTCTTCCTGTTCGTCTATCCCCTGGCCCGCTGGGCCCGGTACCTGGAGTTGCGATGGAGCCACTGAACACCTGGCGCGACGACACGCGCCTGACCCATGGCGGGCGCGACCCGGCCAGCCACGGCGGCACGGTGAACACCCCGGTGTACCGCAGCTCGACCTTCATCTGGCCGAGCGCCGAGACCCTGCCGCGCTACTTGCGCCATGCCGACGATCCGCATCTGCGCGAACACATCTACGGGCGCAACGGCAACCCCACCACCGCCGCCTTCGAAGACGCCGTGGCAGCCCTCGAAGGCGGCTTCCGCAGCCTGGTGATGCCCTCCGGGCTGGCCGCGATCGCCGGCACCCTGCTGGCGCTGGTGCGCGGCGGCGACCATGTGCTGGTGACCGACAACTGCTACGGCCACGCCCGCCAGGTGTTCGACCGGGTCATGCAGGAGATGGGCGTGGAGGTCAGTTATTTCCCGCCGCTGCTCGGCGCCGACATCGCCGCCCTGATGCGCCCCAACACCCGCCTGGTGTATGCCGAGGCGCCGGGCTCGAACACCTTCGAGGTCCAGGACATTCCCGCCCTGGCCCGCGCCGCCCACGCCGGCGGCGCCCTGCTGGTGATGGACAACACCTGGGCCACGCCGCTGTTCTTCAAGCCCTTCGTCCACGGCGTGGATGTGTCGATCCAGGCGGCGACCAAGTACCTGGTGGGGCACAGCGACGCCATGCTCGGCGTGATCACCACCACCGAAGCCCTCTACAGCCAGGTGCGCGACCGGGTGCGCCTGCTCGGCTACATCGCCAGCGCCGA
>NZ_JAVYJH010000043.1:0-23322 GCF_032621685.1 Pseudomonas sp. zfem002
TCAATGCCTGCGGCGGTTTGGACTGATCACTGCGCAAGATCTCGTCTCAGTGCAACGCTGAGCGATCCAACCGCCGGATGCGGAAAACCGCACGTCCGGTGGTGTGGGAGGGGTAACGGGCACTAGTCCCGTTACCTCGACCCAATCAAGGATTACTGYYTGGACTGATCACTGCGCAAGATCTCGTCTCAGTGCAACGCTGAGCGATCCAACCGCCGGATGCGGAAAACCGCACGTCCGGTGGTGTGGGAGGGGTAACGGGCACTAGTCCCGTTACCTCGACCCAATCAAGGATTACTGCCGGCCGCAAGATGCCGGCTCACCGCCTCAGTGCCAGGGCTTGGAGGTTTGCCAATGAGGGGGGCAGGATTTCGGCTCGCTGCAAACCTGTGGGAGTTGGCTTGCCAGCGATCTGGCCCGGTCAGGCAAGCTCTTTGTCCCTGCCGGCCTCATCGCTGGCAAGACCAGTTCCTACAGCTTCCGCGCCGCCAGCAACTCGCGCTTCTCTACAAGAAAATTCAACAACGCCCTGACCTTGGCGGGCATCTGATCCCGCGTGGGCACATACAGGTAGAAACCGGGAAAAGGCTTGCTCCAGCGCTGCAGCACGCGCTGCAGCGAGCCGGCCAGCAGCGGCTCGCGCAAGGCGAGATCCATGTGCTGCAGCAGGCCTACCCCCTGCTGGGCGGCGCGGATCATGCCGTCATCGTCATTGGTGATCAGCGAGCCTTGCGGCTCGAAGACGAAGCTGTGCCCTTCGCTATCGGGTGACGAAAACTCCCACTGGTAGATCGAGCCACTGGTGGCGTTGCGATAACCCAGGCAGTTGTGCTGCACCAGGTCGGCCGGTGTGGTGGGGGCAGGGTGGTGGCGCAGGTACTCGGGCGCGCCTGCGACGATCATCTCGATCATCGGGCTGATGGGCACGGCGACCATGTGTTCCGCCAGGCTTTCACCCAGGCGCACACCCGCGTCGCAGCCATCGGCAACGATATTGGCGAAACCGTCATCCATGACCAGTTCCAGCCGCAGCCTGGGGTATCGGGCCAGGAATTCGCCGACCCAGGGCTCGATAAGGTGCTTGGCAGCCACACGCGGGGTGTTCACCCGCAGCAGGCCGGACGGCTCCTCCAGGGTGTCGTTGATATTGCGTACCGTCTGGTCGATCGAGGCGAGGGCCGGGGCCAGCGTGCTCAACAGGCGCTGGCCTTCCTCGGTCAGCGACATGTCCCGGGTGGTGCGATTGAGCAGCCGCACGTTCAGGCGCTGCTCCAGGCTCTTCAGGCTTTGCGACAGCGCCGCGCGCGACACTCGCAACTCCAGCGCAGCCTTGGTGAAGCTCTTGTGGCGGGCAACCAGGGCGAACATCGCCATCGCCGGCAACAGTGACGGGTCCACGGGTGCTCCTGACTGTAAACGGTGGGTTAACACTGTAGTCATCTTTGTGGTCTTGTTCAAAGCTAATCCGCTTTCTAACATTTCCTTCAACACAGCACGGGTCACCGCGCTGGCCCTTCCACTGCTCTACGAGGTGAACGTTCATGGAAACCGTCCAAGTCCCCCATCTGTACTGGAATATCGCCGCCGACCTGCATTTCCCGCCTGGCTTCGATGCCCGGAAGAAATACCCCGCCATCATCAGCGCCCACCCGATCGGCAGTTGCAAGGAGCAGACCTCCGGCAACGTGTATGGTGCGGCCCTGGCCAAGGAAGGATTCGTGGTCATCGCCTTCGATGCCAGCTTCCAGGGCGCCAGCGGCGGTGAGCCGCGCTTCATCGAAGACCCCAGCCAGCGTGTCGAAGACTTCCGCGTGGTGACCGACTACCTGATGACCCTGCCCTATGTGGACGAGCAACGCATCGGCGTACTCGGCATCTGTGGCGGCGGTGGCTACTCGATCAATGCCGCCATGACCGAGCGCCGGATCAAGGCCGTCGCCACCATTACCGGGGTGAACTACGGCCGCCTGATGCGTGAAGGCTTCAGCGGCTTCGACCCCATCGCCCTGCTCGAATCCATCGCCCAGCAGCGCACCGCCCAAGCCCGCGGCGCCGAACGGCGGGTGGACGACCTGCTGCCGCCGTCGCCGGAGGAGGCCAAGCGCGTGGGTGCGACCGAAATCGACGTGTACGAAGCCACCGAGTACTACCGCACCCCGCGCGGCCAGAAGCCCAATGGCCTGAACCGCGCGCTGTTCTCGCACCAGGGCAATGCCGTGGGCTGGGACGCCTTCCACCTGGCCGAAGTGCTGCTGACCCAGCCGCTGATGGTGGTGGTGGGCGACAAGGTCGGGGCATTCGGTGCCTACCGCGACGGCTGCGAGATCATCGGGCGGGCGGCGTCGAAGACCAAGGAACTGGTGGTGGTGCCCGGCTGGTCGCACTACGACCTGTACGACAAGCCGGAGCCGGTAGGCCAGGCCCTGGCCCGACTGGTGCCCTTCTTCAAGGACCACCTGTGATGCGCTCGGTTGCAGACCAAGAGGATTTGATGAACGTGCACGCTTTCCCTTCAGCCCTGTTCGAGCCGATTGCCTTCGCCAAGGGGATCTCCTTGCGCAACCGCATCGCGATGGCCCCCATGACCACCTGGTCGGCCAACCCGGACGGGACGATCTCCGACCAGGAGATCGCCTATTACCGTCGACGCGCCACCGGCGTCGGACTGGTGCTGACCGGCTGCACCCATGTGCAGGACAACGGCATCGGTTTCACCGACGAGTTCGCCGGCCACGACGACCGTTTCGTGCCGAGCCTGCGTCGCCTGGCCGAGGCCGCCAGGAGCGGTGGCGGGGTGGCCATCCTGCAGATCTTCCATGCTGGCAACAAGGCCAACCCGGCGCTGATCCCGGACGGCGATGTGGTCAGTGCCAGCGCCCTGAACGCGCAGGCGGGCCCCTTCAACAGCGGCGACGTGGTCTCCCGGGCCATGAGCCACGAGGAGATCGTTGCGGCCATTCGGGCCTTCGGCCAGACCACACGGCGCGCCATCGAGGCGGGCTTTGATGGCGTCGAGTTGCATGGCGCCCATGGCTTCCTGTTGCAGAACTTCCTGTCGCCGCGCTTCAACCAGCGCAGCGATGAATGGGGCGCAACGGACGAGGGGCGATTGCAGTTCCCGCTCGCGGTCCTGCGTGAAGTCCGGCGTGTGATCGATGCCCACGCTTCCCGGCCATTCCTGGTGGGATACCGGCTGTCGCCCGAGGAGTCGATGGAAGGTGGGCTGCGGCTCGAGCACACCCGCGCCCTGATCGACCGCCTGATCGACAACGGCCTCGACTACCTGCACGCCTCGCTGGTCGATGTGCTGCACGCCAGGCCTGTCGATGCCGTCGATGAGCGCCTGACCGCGACCCTGATCGTCGAGCATGTCGCCGGGCGTGTGCCGGTCATCGCGGCAGGGCAGATCAGGACCCCTGGCCAGGCCGATGCAGCCCTGGCGCTGGGGCTGTCGCTGGTGGCCATCGGCAAGGGCCTGGTGATGAACCCGCAATGGGTCGAGCAGGCCATGCAGCAGGCGCCGATCGCCACCGCCCTGAGCAGCGCGGATGTGCAGCATCTGGATATCCCGGACAAGCTCTGGCTGACGATCCAGGCGACCCAGGGATGGTTCCCTGTGCAACCCCATTCCTGAGTGAGACAAGACCATGAAACAGGTACTGATCCTCGGCGCCAGCGGCCAGATTGCCCGATGGGTAGTCGCCATGCTGGGCGAGCGTTGCGATCTGTCGATAACACTGCTGGTGCGTGACCCGGCAAAGCTCACGGGTACTGAACCGCGCAATGCAAGGGTGGTGATCGGCGATGTGCTGGACAAGGCCTTGCTGGCCCAATTGATGAAAGGGCAGGACGTGGTGTACGCCAATCTTGCCGGCGACGTGGACGTGCAGACGCAGCATGTCCTGGCGGCGATGCGGGCTGCCGGGGTGACGCGCCTGGTGTTCGTGAACTCCCTGGGCATCTACGACGAAGTGCCCGGCGCGTTCGGTGAGTGGAACCGCGCCGAGATCGGCCAGTACCTGGGGCCTTATCGACGCTCCGCCGATCTGATCGAGGCCTCCGCGGTGGACTATACGATCCTGCGGGCGGCCTGGCTGAGCGATGTGGACGAGGTCGACTATGAAACCACGGGCCGTCATGCCCCGTTCAAAGGCACCGAGGTTTCGCGCAAGAGCGTCGCGGCGCTGATCAGCGACGTCATCGTGAACCCGGAGCATCTGAGCCGGGCCAATGTGGGCGTCAACAAACCCGGCTCCGACGGCGACAAACCCGGCTTCATGCACTGAGCACAAAGCCGGACGGCACCCTGGGGTGCCGTCCGGCTTTTCTTGGCTCGTCCTTCACGCGGAAGTCTTCGAACCGATGGCCTGGGCGCTTCGRCCCAGGCCATGGCCGTGTGGCGACTCAGCGCGCCGCCAATGCCCCCCCCGCGTCCAGCATGGCCGCCACTTCCTCCTCGGCAAAACCATATTCGCGCAGCAATTCGCTGGTGTGTTCGCCCAGGCGCGGCGCGGGAAAACGCAGCGCGCCGGGCGTGGCACTCCATTCGTGCGCCAGGCCGATGGTGCGAATGCGGCCTTCGCTCGGGTGCTCCTGCTCTTCGAAGAAGTTCACCGCCTTCATGTGCTCGTCGTCGAGCAGCGACTCGGGTGTGTTCATCTGCATCACGCAGATATCCGCCTCGATCAGCAGCTTTACCCACTCGGCGCTGGTCCGGGTCTCGAAGGTGTGCGAAAGGAACTCGTACAGCTCGCTCATGTGCTGCGCCCGGCTGTGGATGTCCCGGTAACGCGGATCCTCGGCCATCTCCGGACGGCCCACGGCCTCGAACAGGCGCTGCCAGTGGCGGTCGGTATAGATCTCCACGCTCAGGTAGCCATCCAGGGTGGGGAAGGGGCGTCGTTCGGGGCTGGTCATGCGCGCATAGCCCCAGTCGCCCAGGGCCGGCACGAAGGTATGGCCATACAGATGGTCGCCCATCACGAAGTGGGCGAAGGTTTCGAACATCGGCACCGACACCGACTGGCCCTGGCCCGTCTGCCCGCGGTAGTGCAGGGCGGCGAGAATGGCGTTGCTGGTGGCCATGCCGACGATGCGATCGGCGATTGCCGTGCCCACGTAGCTGGGCGGGCCGGCGGTCTTGCGGCTCTGTACCATCGGCACGCCAACGGCGGCCTGGATCAGGTTGTCATAGGCCGGACGCTCGGCATAGGGGCCGCGCTGTCCGAAACCGAAGGCCCCGCAGTAGATGATCCGCGGGTTGATGGCCCGGACCTGCTCGTAGGACAGGCCGAGCCGCGCCATCGCATTGGGGCGCAGGCTGAACAGCAGGACATCCGCCGTGGCGATCATGCGCTGGAGCGCGGCCAGGCCGCTGGGGGTCTTCAGGTTCAGCACCAGGCTGCGCTTGTTGCGGTTCAGGTGCAGGAAGATCGCCGCCATGCCCGGGTTGCGGCTGGGGCCGACATTGCGGGTGGTATCGCCTTCAGGCGCCTCGATCTTGCAGATGTCCGCGCCCATGTCGCCCAGCAGCAGGGAGGCGTACGGCCCCATGAAGTTCGAGGTGAGGTCCAGCACCCGCACGCCGGTCAGCGGACCGACCAGTTTGCCGGGATCGGCCTCGGGATGATCGGGGGCACATTGATTCGACATCGCGCATTGCTCCTGTTCTTGTCATTGCATCGGCCCACTGTCGGGTGAGCCGGGCGGCTCAGTGGAGGGTCAGGCCGCCGGTGGGGCTGACCGTGGTGCCGGTGAGGTAGGCGGCATCGTCGCTGGCCAGGAAGGCCACGACGTTGCCGATGTCGGCGGGCGCCGCGACGCCGAACGGGCTGCTGGCGACGATCTTCTCGTACTGCTTGCGGTGCTGTTCGGAAACACCGCTGTCCTCGCCCCAGACGGCGTCCCACGACGGGGTGTCGCGAACCACGGTGACGCACACGCAATTGACCCGGATCCTGTCCCGGGCAAGCTCTTTCGAGAGCACCTTGCTGGCCATGATCAGGCCGCCGGAGAACGTCGCGATGGCGGTCTGCCCGGGCGTCGGCGAGCGACCGCCTTCGGAGGTGACGAAGACCACGCTGCCGCCGCTACCCTGGCGCAGGTAAGGCACTGCGGCCTGCACCACCAGCAGCTTCGCCGCCACGGCCTGCGAGACGAATCGGGTCACCCGTTCCAGGTCGATGTCGGCAAAGGGGCCGCGCACCTGCGGTTGCCGGGCCTCGTCATCGTTGCCACCGGCATTGGGCACGACGATGTCGATGCCGCCGAAGCGGCGCGCTGCTTCAGCGGCCAGGGCCTGCATGTCGCTTTTCGAGCGCACGTCGCCGGCGACGAAGCAGCCTTCGCCGCCCAGTGCGCGGATCTGTTCGAGCACCGCCCGGGCCTTGTTTTCGTCGCGGCCATTGATGACCACCCGGGCACCGCGGGCGGCGAGTTGCAGCGCCACGCCCTTGCCGATACCACCCGTGCCACCGGTGACGATGGCGACTTTACCGTCGAGATTGCTCATTGCTCTGGGGTCCTTGTGCATTGTCGAAACTGGCGATGCCACGCACCGCGCAGGCGTGATGAAACCGCCGCGGTGAAGGGCTTCGCCGCGGCGGATTGCTTACATGTTCTGCGGCAGCCAGAGGGTCAGCTGGGGGAAGGTCAGGAGAATCGCGATGGCGATCAGCTGGGTGACCACATAGGGGAACGAGCCTCTGAAGATCTGCGAGACCGGGGTCTTCGAGTACTTGGAGACGATGAAGCAGTTCAGGCCCACCGGCGGGGTGACCATGCCGATTTCGGCGACGACGATCATGATGATGCCGAACCAGACCAGGTCGAAGCCCAGCGAGGACACCAGTGGCGCGACGATGGGCACGGTGAGCACGAGGATCGCCATCTGGTCCATGAAGAAGCCCAGCACCAGGTACAGCAGCACCAGCCCGAGCATGATGGTCCAGGGCGACACATCCAGGGCGCCCACCCAGGCGATCAGGTCCTGGGTGACATGGGTCAGGGCGAAGACCATGGCGAACAGCTTCGCGCCGAGGATGATGATGGCGAACATGCAGGACGTGCGCGCCGCCCGTGCCACCAGCCCTTGCAGATCCGGCAGCGACGCGCGTCCGCGGGCGACATACAGCACGCCGGCCATCAGCGCGCCCAGCGCGGAGGCTTCGGTGGGCGTTGCGATACCGGTGTAGATGACCCCGGTGATCGCGGCGAACAGCAGCAGCACCGGCAGCACGCTCTTGAGCAGGCGCAGTTTCTCGCGCAGGGCGACCGGCTCCGACAAGGGCGCGCGCGAGGGGTCGAGCTTGACCAGGGTGTACACCGTGACGACGATCGTCAGGGTCACCAGGATCCCGGGCACCACGCCCGCCATCAGCAGCCGGCCGATGTTCACGTCGGCGATCAGGCCGTAGACCACCATGGCGATACTCGGCGGGATCAGCATCGCCAGGGTCCCGGAAATCGCCACGCAGCCACCGGCCAGGCGCGGCTCGTAGCCGTGCTTGAGCATCGCCGGAAGGGAGGTGGCCGACAAGGTCGCCGCGGCCGCCGAGGACGAACCGCAGATCGCCCCGAAACCGGCCCCGGAAAACGCCGTCGCAATACCGAGGCCGCCGGGAATGCGGCCGAACCAGGCGGCGCCGACCTTGAACAGGTCATCGGTCACGCCCGAGCGGAGCACGAACTCGGCCATCAGCAGGAACATGGGGATGGTCACGAACTCGTAGACCACCGCCGATTCCCGTGGCATCGAGCCGAGCATGATGACCAGCGCGTCCAGGCCACCGGCCCACAGCAGGCCGAGACCACCGACGATCGCCATGGCAAAGCCGATGGGCGAACCCAGGCTGATCAGCAGCAACAGGGCAATGAAAAAAGCAGCAGCAATCATCTCAGGCTTCCTCGGGTTGTTCGAGAGAGGCATCCTCGCCGCTGCTCAACAGCAGCGAGCAGTGATGGATCAGGCGCAAGGACAGCAGGGCGCTGCCAATGCTGATGGGCAGGTAGCTCAGCCAGACCGGCCAGTTGACGTAACCGGTGAGAAACTCGTCGGCCTGCAGCGACTCGATCAGGCTCAGCGTGCTGCCAATCGCGATCACCACGAACACGCAGGCCGCCAGCAGCGAGCAGGCGGTGTCTGCCAGCAGTCGGGTGCGCGGGCCCATGCGGGCGAGGAACAGGTCCAGCTGGATATGGTCGCCATGGCGGAACGTATCGGAGATCGCCAGGTAGGAAATGACCACCATGAGGTAGTAGCTGATGACGTCCATCGTCCACGGGATGGGCGAATGGAACAGGTAGCGGGCCACCGCGTCGGCGCTGATGAGCAGCATGGTGATCAGCAGGCAGAGACCGGCGAGCAGCGTGGTGGATTTCTCGAGTGCTTGGATTATCGATTTCATGGGCGGGCTCTCAAGGTCATGGTTGCGATGCGGCGAACAGTTGCTGGTATTCCTCCAGCAGGGCACTGCCGTCGTGGTGGGCCGCATCCATGACCTGCGCCCAGCTGGCCCTGACCTGCTGCATGGCCTGCGTCAGCCTGGCCAGGTCCTCGGCGGGCAGTTGCGTCACGATATGGCCGCTGTCCCTGACGATCTGCTGCCTGATCCTGACGTTTTCCTCGTCCAGCCACTGGCACATCGAGGCCTGGGTGGCCTGCGCCGCCTGGTTCATGATGGTTTTCACCTCCGCGGGCAGGGCGTTCCACTTCTTGCTGCTGATGGCATACACCACCGCCGTTCCGCCCAGGCTGACACCGTCGACGGAGTACTTCAGTTGGTCTTCCAGGGCGTAGGGAGTCAGTGCGTTGTAGGGGTACACGGCGCCGTCGACCGTGCCGCGCGACAGCGCCTCGTAGACCTCCGACGCGGAGATCTGCACGGGTACGGCGTCCAGCGCCTGGACCGTCTTGGTCATGGCCGCGCCGCTGCCACGGATCTTCAGGCCCGCCATCGTCTCCAGGCTGGTGGTCGGTTGCTTCGAGGTCATGAAGGTGTAGGGCGGCATCAGGGTCACGAACAGCACATGCAGCCCGTGACGGCTGTACTCGGACCGGCCGATGCTGCCGCTGTCACTGACCATGCTCGCCAGCGTGCGGGCGCCCTGGCAGATGTTGCTGTACATGTTGGGCAGTTCGACCACCGTGGACATCGGCAGCTTGTCCGACTCATAGGCGGGAATGAACACCGCGATATCGGCCAGCCCTGAACGCAGCAGGCTGAAATAGTCCTTGCCCAGCTGCGCGGCCGGGTAGGTCTCGAATTTCACCCGGCCGGCGGAGGCGCTTTCCACCGCCTGGGTGAAGACGCCGCCGCCATGGGTCCAGGCGTAGTGTTTCGAGGAAAAGCGGTGGGTGAACTTCAGGTCGATCTGATCCTGGGCCTGGGCGGGAAACGCACTGCACAGGCTGGCGAGGGTCAACACCGTCGCGCACTGCAGCAGCGACGGGCGCTGCTGCGCGGTACGTGACCGGGCGGCGGCTGGGGGCGCGGGCGCACGGCCAGCGGAGCGTGTCTTCGAACGGAACAACATGGTCTGTGCCTCTGGAACTGGAATGATCTTGTTGTTGTTTCTATTCCTGTCTGGGTGTCGCTTGGCTCTGGCGTGTCAGGGCATGGGCTCACTCCTTTGCAGCGGATCAGCGGGTCTTGCGCCCGGCTGCGATGCCTGGATAACCATGCAGCAGCGCAGGCATTCGCGCCTGCTGTTTCGGCTGAAGAATTCGCAAGCGCCGATTCGCCTGCGACGAATCCTCAAGCGGCTTCGCTGGCGACGAATCGGCACTTCGATTTATCGCGTTTGCCCCGCCGTCAGGGATGCTCTTAGGCTCGAAACCCGACATGCGCAGGCTGTTGCGCTGGCTGGCAAGCGTGCAGGCGCATTCGAAGGCAACGGCCGCCGGTCATCACCCCTAACAACAAGCGATGCTGAGGGCGTTCCATGCGAGGCATGATTTTCAAGGGACAGTGCGAAGTGCAGGTCAGGGACTTCCCGGACCCCACCCCGGGGCCTGGCGAGGCCATCATCGAGATGAAAGCCTCCGGCATGTGCGGTACCGACCTGCACTACTACCGACACGGCATGCACGAGGCCCTCGACATGCTCGGCCTGAAGGCGCGCATGCGCGGCGACGAGATCATCGGCGGGCATGAGCCCTGCGGGGTCATCGCCGCGGTGGGGGCCGGTGTCGATGCGCGGGCATTCAAGCCCGGCGATCGGGTCATCGTCTTTCACTACAAGGGTTGCAGCCACTGCGAGCATTGCCGCGGCGGCTGGACCCAGCTGTGCGATCACGGCGCCGATATCTATGGCGTACTCAACCATGGCGGGCACGCCACCTACATGAAGGTGCCGGTGTCCTCGCTGATCCACCTGCCTCAGGACCTGTCGTTCAAGGGCGGCGCCGCCATCGCCTGTGGCACCGGCACTGCCTACGGCGCGCTGCTGCGCCTGGGCGTGAGCGCCCGCGACACCCTGGCGATCTATGGCCTGGGCCCCGTCGGGCTTTCCGCCGCGCAGCTGGCGGCGGCGATGGGCGTCGAGGTGATCGGCGTCGACATCAACGCCGAGCGTGTACGCAACGCCAGGGCCTTTGGCGTTGCGCATGCCATCGACGCCAGCCAGGTCGACCCGGTCGAACAGATCCACAAGCTCACGGCCGGCAAGGGCGCCTCCTGCGCCATGGAGTGCGCCGGCAGCGAAATCCCCCGCAGCCAGGCCGTGCGCAGTACCGGCCTGTGGGGACGGATCGCCCTGGTATCGGTGGGTGGCAACCTGGCCCTGGATGTCATGAAGGACCTGATCGGCAAGCAACGAACCCTGGTGGGTTCATTCACCGTATCGGCACTCGGCATGAACGACTGCGCGCGTTTCATCGCTGCCCAGGGTGTCGAGGTGGACAGGCTGTTCACCCGCGAGTGGTCCCTCGAGCAGGCCGGCGCGGCCTACGCCGACTTCAACCAGCAGGCCGGCGGCAAGGGCGTGATCCTGTTCTGAGCGCGTGCTGTTCCGGCCAACCCATCCAGGGGCGCAGCGACGCCCAAACGAGATCGACATGACGAAAAGAAGCATTTCCCTGAAGCACCCCGATCGACTGTTCATTGCAGGCCAGTGGGTGCTGCCCAGCACCCCCGAAACCTTCGAGGTACTCGACTGCTCGACCGAAGAAGTGGTCGCCACCGTGGCAAAAGCCGCCTCCGCGGATATGCAGCGGGCGATCGCGGCGGCGCGCGAGGCCTTTGACGACGGCCCCTGGCCGCGCCTGAGTGCACAGGAGCGCGCCGTCTACCTGGAGAAGATCGCCGAGCGCCTGGAGGCGCTGAATGACCAATTCGCGCGCATCTGGTCCATCGAAACCGGCATCGTCTACAAGGTCGCCCAACCGCGTATCGGCCTGTTCATCAGCGGCGCGTTCCGGCAGTACGCGGCGATGGCCTCGACCTTCGCCTTCAGCGAGGCCCATCAGTCGGTGAGCGGAAACCAGGCCTATCGCGTGCATGAGCCGGTGGGCGTGGTGGGGCAGATCATTCCCTGGAACGGCCCGGCGGGACTGATGGCCTACAAGACCGCGCCGGCGCTGCTGGCCGGCTGCACCATGGTCATCAAATCGCCGCCGGAGGCGCCCTGTTCGGCCTACCTGCTTGCGCAGATCTGCGAAGAGATCGGGCTGCCGCCGGGGGTCATCAACGTCGTCACGGCGGACCGCGATGTCTCCGAGGAACTGGTGCGTCATCCGGGCGTGGACAAGATCACCTTCACCGGTTCGACCGGTGCCGGCCGCAGGATCGGCGCCATCGCCGGTGATCGGGTGGCCCGGGTAACGCTGGAGCTGGGCGGCAAGTCGCCGGCCGTGGTGCTCGACGACTACGACATCGAAACGGCCGCCACCACCCTGGGCAACTCCTACTTTGGCTACAACACCGGGCAGATCTGTCACAGCCTGACCCGGGTGATAGTGCCGCGGGCCAAGCACGACCAGATGGTCGAGGCCCTGGCGAACATCGCGCGGCAGATCGTCGTCGGCGACCCGTTTGCCGCCGACACCACCTCCGGCCCGCTCGCCAGCGCGCGCCAGCGGGAAACCGTGGAGCGTTACGTGGCGAAGGGCATTGCCGAAGGCGCCACGCTGGTGACCGGGGGGAAACGTCCTGGGCATCTGGAAAAGGGCTTCTTCTTTGAGCCGACGGTCTTTGCCAACGTCGACAATCGCTCCGCCATCGCCCAGGAAGAGATTTTCGGACCGGTGCTCTGCGTCATCCCCGCCGACAGCGAGGCCGATGCCATTCGCCTGGCGAACGACACTCCGTTCGGGCTCAACGCCGCGGTCTTCACCAACGACCGTGAAAAGGCCTTGCGCGTGGCGCGGCAGATTCGCTCTGGAACGGTTGGGCACAACGGGCCGCGTACGGATTTCTCGGTTGGTTTTGGTGGGTTCAAGCAGTCGGGTATTGGTCGTGAGGGTGGGGTAGAGGGGTTGTTGGCGTTTATGGAGTCGAAGACGATCGTGCTGGCTTGAGTTTTATTGTTGGATGGCTGGTGTTTGGGTGTCTTCGCCTGTTGGCATTGTGTGGCACTGATGTTGGGGACTCGCAGGTCCGGAAGTTGGTTTCACTGGCAGCCATCACGATCATGGACAGATGCCTCAAGGCATCTTCCATGCCTGTTGACGCTTTGGATGCTATCCAGCAGCCGTTGAAGTACCACGCTGAGTCGGCGGCTTGTGTTTTCGGCGCCTATAAATGACAAGGGATCTTGTCTGCCGTCATGTTTCTGCTTGGTGGCGGCAACAATTGGCTTGCCGTTCGCGTCTGACTTGATTGCGAGGAGCCCACGCATGCCAAGGTGGTCCACGAACGCTACGTGCTTGAGGTTCGGAAGAAGTTCCAGACGCAGCAATTCTCGTGATGCCAGCCTGGCTTTACATCCGCAGAAAACTACAAGTTCGGTGACATGGAGGAGTTCGCCTGCCAGTCGGAGAAGGTTGTCGGTTTGCGTCACTTCGGCGTCAGTCGCTTCTGATCTGGATGTCTTTTTGCGATATTCGATCCTGTCCCATGCATTTGTGATGGTAACGTGCGCACGTTCGAGCGGTTGCAGGTCGAGCCGCTCGCCAAGCATGGCAAGCAAACGATTTAGATTGCTGCCGGTAACTCCTGCGGCAGGGTGCTTGGCCTGCTCTTCATGGCGGCCGGGGCAGGAGAGGACGAAAGCAACCTTGTTCCTGGAGCCTCGTGAAAAGTGTGCGCTCATGAAACGTACCTGGTTTGTAGCGATTGGAGATTCCGAGTATCCCGGATATTCATGAAGCGTTTTGGGTCGATGACTCCCCTGCGCGAAGGACGGCTTTGGGTCGATAGCGGCCAGCTTTCGAACGACGGCTAACGACCCGAAGCGGTCATTTGCATACTTTATGTCATAGCACTCTTAGCGTGAGCGCACCAAAACCTCCAGGCCTAGGCTTGCCTTTACTTCTTGGCTCTAGCTAAAGTTTCTACAATTTTCTCCAATAGATCTATTTCGCTTTTTTCCATCTTGCGCGACTCAATAATCTCAGTTGTCTGATCCTTGTTAATGACGCTCGTTTTTGAAAAATAAGATTCATGCTTGATTAGCTCCATAAGTTCGACCGATGCGCCTAAGTCCTTAGCCACTTCCAGTAACGCGCTGACTTCCTCTCTCTTTCTTGCAATAGCTTCATAATAACGAAATTCATCCATTGCTGACCGATACTGCCTTAGGAAAAAGAAAGCTACGAACTCAATAAAGAAAAGTATTCCAAACTTTGGTGCCAAGGAGAAAAATAGAGTATTCGCTTCAGTGGGCTGTGCAAGCCCTACGGTCTGAGAATAGAAAAAAGCTAAGCCGGAAAATGCGACCAATACACCTACAAGCAGATAAACGCCAGACCTACCATATATTCCTTTTGCCAGATTTCGTGAATTTGCTGCATGGTTAAGCAGTAAATCCTTCCCAGTTAAAGATGATGCGGCAGGAGCGCCGCCTGCCTGAGTCGGCTCAAAGCTGGAGTTTTCGGAAGCGCTAACAACATAGTCTCCTCCGATATTTATAACGGATGGTCGTATTTTTTGTTGGCGACTAAATCGCACAAATTCAAGAGGGAGAAGGCCAAATATCAATCTGAAAAATATTGGAAAAATCAAAACTAATCCCGCTGCGATAATTTCCCAATAGAACTCTTGAAGAATGGTCCCTGCGTCAAAAGGGCGAGAGTATAATAGGTAAGTTACTCGCCCGCCTGTGGCCATGGCGATAAATACCCATAAATAAATCTCAAGTATTCGGAGGGGTTTCAGCTTTTGGTGCTCAATATTTTTGCCTTCATTAAATTCAATGTCGTGCTGCATAGTAAAATCCATTTTCGAGAAATTCTTGACACTTAATTTTAAAGTTCGTCGATCCGGAACTTCAGCCACCAATACTTTTGGCTGCGTCAGCATGTCGATCGTCGGTACTCGCGTACGAAATAGCGGCGTGGCTCGAACATTACGGACACGCCGGCACGATGTCCAGAGACTTGCTAGCATTTACGAGAACCTGAACCAAAACTCGGAGATCGCTTCTGGCCGATAGCTGTCCTCGGTGAAGGGCTGCTAGGGGACTCATTCCACAGACTAGATGCGGGCCTGGCTTCGCTGTTCGCGAGCTACCGCCGACGAGCTGGAATGGCCAGCCGTACACGTGACGTCCAGACGGTTGCAGGTTCGTAGAAAGGTACGGTTTAATCCCCTAGATTTAAAAGCTGGTGGATTTTACAGGAGGCCACATGTGGAAAGTGCGCTGATAGGGCTATTTGGAGTAGTACTGGGTTTACTTGCCAACGAACTGTTGCGGCGAAAAAATCGTATTGAAAACTATGCTCAAAAAACATTTGAAAAGCGGCTCGATATTTTCGAGGAGCTGTATTCGCGCTTGTGTGCATGTGGATCCGTTGGCAGCCAGATCATAAGCTCACCTTCATTAGATCCGGAAGTTATGCATCAGCTAGTAAGTGACGCTGTTCATGATATGGCTGAGTGGTGTGACTTGCATGCGCTATATTTAAATGAAGAAGTAACGCTTCAATGTGTTTCATTGTTGATGGGGGTTGAGGATATTCACGAAGTCGCTGATCCCGATGAAAAGCAGAAAATGATTGATGACTTCCACGTTCAGCTCAGATATACGAAAAATATGCTAAAAAAAGAGTCCGGCATTGAGGATGTAAATAAATCCTTCACAAAAATGATCAAGGCTAGGTATAGCAGTCCAGTTATTGATTATTACAGGTCGATGAAAAAGGCCAGGCGGAAGTAATGTTAATTTTTCGAGCACTCTTAAGTGCCTGAACTGAAAATAAAAGAGCAGGATCGCAAGTGAGGGCGTGATGATCGACATTCCACGTGAAACCGTAATTAGACGCTACATCCCAGTTAAGTATCTTGAGACCATTCTCAACGGCGAATTGTACTTTACTCAATTCGATAAATTTCCTGATCGTTTAGAAGGAGGAATTGCAGCTAATAATTTTTCCAGCATCAGCAATTCTTGGGGAGTACTCGATCGCGCGATCAATAGGAATTGGCCAAGCGTAGAGAGCGACAGGAGTGAGATTGCAGAGGTCCCAGAAAAAAAAGAATATTTTCCCTCCCTGTTTGGGCCGCAGCACAGGGATAATGGTGAGGCCTATCTAAAAAATATCAGATATTGGCTTTACGCTAGTTGCTGGATTGATTTACCGCATGAGTGCTATGCAATGTGGCAACTTTTTGGAAGTTCTGGAGCCAACTGTACGCACCCTACACCTTGTCAGGTATGCTACGAAAGTTTAGGGCAGTCTGTTTGCATCGAGTCTACCGTGGGTGCATTGCTTGATAACTTAGATCTGCCGAAAGGCTATAGCTTGTTGGCCAGAAAAATTGAGTATCTAGATCAAGGAGCTCATACTTTTGAAGAGCATGAGTTGGCCGACAAACCGTTCTTCACTAAAGCTTCTCATTATAGCTTTGAGCATGAGTATCGTTTTTTAGTCTGGCCTACAGACAAAGACATTCGATTCTCATACAAACACGAAAGCACTGGTGTAGGAAGCACAAAAAACGATCAAGATCATTTGAGGGTTAGCGTAAACAACATCGACTCAGTCATACATAAAATTATACTGTCGCCTCTTCCTCCTGCTCAGCAATTGGCTATTCAAGCTGACCATATGAAGAAATATAAGAGCGCATTAGGGTTGCAAGAATCTCTTAGCAATACACCGTTAAGGGACAAAGTAGAAGAAATGTGTCGAAAGTATCAGATCTCCTCGAAAATAGTCGATTCCGCTTTGAATCAGGTCCCGGCTACAGATTGTTACTCGGCAGTTCGCTAGTGACTTTATGGGTCGAAAGCCGCCATTCGCAAGTGACCGCTTTCGACCCAAAGCTGACCTACAGCAAGGGTAGCTAATGGCCAGAAGCAGCCTTGAAGTCGTCTAATAGTTCAGTAAGCGCTCCATAAACCCCACCTATCCAAAGATGGACGAGCGCTTAGCTATGCAGATGAGGCGTGCAATTCCAAGGCAGCAGGGCTTCGTAATCTTCCACTGAGGACGCCTGCGGCAGGCGTTCCAGTGCGTGGCGCAGCCACGCATAAGGCTCTTTTCCGTTGGCTTTGGCTGTTTCGACCAGGCTGTAGAGTTGCGCACTGGCCGTCGCGCCCTTGGGCGTGTCGCTAAACAGCCAGTTCTTTCGGCCGATGACAAACGGGCGGATGGCGCGCTCAGCGGCGTTATTGTCGATCGGCAAGTAACCGTGCTCGACGTAACGTTCCAACTTGCTCCAGTTGCTGGCCAGATAGCCGATGGCTTTGCCCAAGGCGTTCTGCGTCGTGACCTGGGGCTGGGTTTTCTCTACCCAGCTCTTCAACTGAGCCAACACCGGCGAGCTGCGCTCTTCACGACCAATCTTGCGTGCCTCATCGCTGCCGTCTTTCAAATCGCGTTCAATGCCATAGAGCTTGTTGATCAGGTTCAGCGCAATGTCAGCGCGCCCAGTCTTGCCCTTCGGCTGCACTTTCTGCGCTTCAACGAACTTGCGTCGAGCATGTGCCCAGCAGCCCAATCGCTCGACGCCGTCCTGCGCGGCTAGCGCGTTGTACCCGGCGTAGTCGTCGGTCATGACATAGCCGCGATAGCCATCCAGCAGGCGCGTTGGCACCTCTTGCGCTCGGCTGGTGGCGTAGTCGAAAAGGATCACCGGCCGATCAGGTGGGCCGCCGGTTTGTACCCACATCCAGGACTGGCTACTGGGCTCGCGCTCAGGTTCTTTCAACACCTGTACGCGGGTTTCATCGCAGTGGATGATCCGGCTGTTCAACAGGTTTTCGCGCATCAAATTCAGTAGCGGCTGCAAGTGTTCACTGCACTGAATCACCCAGCGCGCCAAGGTTTGGCGTGGGATGTCGATGCCGTAGCGGCCCAGCACTTTTTCGAAACGGTGAAGCGGCAAACCGTCTACGTACTTGGTCGTCAGCAGCATGGCCAGCACACTGGGGCTGGCCATGCTTTTCTCGATCACTTGGGCAGGCTTGTCTGCCGTCACTGGCGCTGACTCGCAGTCTCGGCAGCCGTAGACCTTGCGAAGGTGCTTAATGACCCGAATTTGCATCGGGACGATTTCAAGTTGCTCGCTGATTTCTTCGCCAATGACGTGTTTGCGGCAGCCGCAAGCACAGGTCAGCTCATGTTCGGGCAGTTCGTGGGTGACTTCGATACGCGGCAAATCAGCGGGCAGCGGCTTGCGTTTGCCACGGCGTTTGGTTGGCGCAACAACTTCTTCTTCGGCGAGCTCATCGACCGGCTCAGCCAGACTCTCCACTTCGTTGAACAGCAGCAACTGCGGTGTTGCCACGTCGCCTGTCTGCTCGCTCTTGCGGCCAAACAGGCGCTGGCGCAACAGCGCAACTTCCTCTTCGAGATGAACGATCTTGCCCTTGTCGGACGCACGCTCGTTGATCATTTGCTCAAGCAATTGCTTGAGCAAAACAGGATCGTCGGGGAGGTTTTCGGGCATGGAAATCATGCCGCGGATTATACCGAATCAGGCGACGTAGCGAGGCGTCAAAACCTGATGAGGACGGTTGCGCCACAGGTCGAAGCCGTCGAGCAGCCAGTTGAGTTCCTGAACGGTCAGGACGATGGCGACGTCCGTCGGATCTGGCGATGTTTTGAACCGCTCGGAGTCCAGGCGCTTGAGCCAGAGGCAGAAGCCGTTGCGCTCCCAGTACAAGATCTTCACGCGGTTGCGCGGCTTGTTGAGGAAGACAAAAAGCACGGGATCGAACACCGCCACCTTGATATCGAGTTCGACCAGAGCGGCCAGGCCATCGATGGACTTTCGAAAGTCGACAGGTTTTGGATAGAGGTAGACTTTTTCGACTTTGGCGTCGGGTCGCATCATGGTCGGCGGGCTCCGGAAAGAAATCGGGAGCACAGCATCCGGAATCAGTTGAGCGCTTTGAATGTGGGGTTCATGGAGCACTTACGAATTTTCTGTAGAAAAGAGGCGATGATTTGCGTGCTGCATAGTATTCAGATACGGCGGGAATGGCAGAAAGTACTGTCTTGTGTAAGTCGTGATGGAAGTGTGGTGAGAAAAGATGAAAATGTATCGTCGATTGTTGAAAAAGAGGAACAGGATCTTGTTGAATTTCTACAGCTTGGATTTGATCGAGATGCTGACCTGCAGAGGGAAAAAGAACGTGTATTTGAAGTTTTTGATTGTCTGAAAGAGGACGTGTCTTTTGGGTATGCATTAGCTATGAATAATACGATTTACTATAAATTGAATGCGGGGGACAACCCGAATTACTCAAGGTGTCTGTCGGCAGGCGCGTGCGGGGAGGTTCTTGTATGAGCTTTTTCAGTGTCCCTACAAAAGTCCTGTTGTTGTTTTTGGGGGCGTTCTTTCTGACGGCCTGTGGCAAAACAGAGGAGGATGCAAGGAAGGAAGAGGTCTCTTTGGAGAAGCTTGATGTCTTTGTTGATCGTTTGAAGAGTCAAATGGTTTTTGTGGAGGGTGGTGAATTCCTGATGGGGGACTTTGGCCCGGAATATGGTGCTCAACGGCTCCGCTATGACAGGCATTCACATAGTCGGCCGTTGCATAGGGTGGTTTTGAGTAGCTATTCGATAAATAAGTTCAAAGTCCGGAATGAGGATTATCAGTTTTATTTGAGGTATAAGGGTTTGAAGTTGCGAGAAGATATTCGGCTGAAAAGATATATTTTGTTTAGCTCTCTGCCGAATAATCCTGCTCCCGTGGACTGGTTTGAGGCGGAAAGATATTGCAGTTGGTTGGGCGAGGTTACAGGGCTTTCTTTCGGGTTGCCCACCGAAGCTCAGTGGGAATATGCCGCTCGTAGCCGAGGTAAATTTCTGGCAGTGGCGACAGACGATAATACTTACCGACGAACACAGGTGCCGATGTCAGAGAATGATGGCCCGCGTGGTTTGAATATTTCTACTTATTGGGATCGAAAAGATTTTGCAAAAGAAATGGGTTGGGATACGGGTGGTTATACCATGTTGCCAGTTGACCGATTTTCTCCAAACCCATTAGGGATTTATTCAATGTCGGATAATGGTTCGGAGTGGGTAAAGGACTGGTATGATCCAGAGTACTACAAAAACTCTCCGGTGAACGATCCGCAAGGTCCGGAAGCTCCAAAACATAAAAACTCGTTGGGGCAATACACCAAGGTAATGAGAGGACAGGGTTTCCCAGATTCGGTCTCTAACTTGGGGGTCAATGTACACAGACGGCCTCAAAGCCCGGATGGGGATTTTTCCGGGAATGGACATAAACAAATCTATTCGACGACGGCACGGTGTGTAGTGAACCACAAGGAACCAGTAAATTGAGATATCTACTGGGCACGGTGCTGGTATTGACGGGTTGTGTGGAGGCAGATGAATCAAGGGTTGCCGTGAAAATAACTTCGCAAGAACTCACCGATTTTGTTGCGCAAGTTAAATCCCGTCAGATCTTCGTTGAGGGAGGAGCATTCCTGATGGGCGATTATGGGACCAGTCACAGTAGAGAAGGGATTCAGCTCGATGCTGAAAAAGACAGTAAGCCTTTGCATGAGGTGGTCTTGAGTGATTTTCATATTGATAAATACAAGGTGACCAATGAGGACTACCGGGTTTATCTGGACTATCACGGAAAGCAACGTCGAACGGACGTCGGAGGTTATCAGTTTTCCCTGTTCAGCATGCACGATCGACTTCCTGCTCATCTGGATTGGTTCGAGGCCGAAAAATATTGTGCCTGGCTTGCGGATATCAGTGGTCTGCCTTTTTCCCTGGCTACTGAAGCTCAGTGGGAATACGCAGCAAGGAGCCGTGGGCAGTTTCTGATGGTTTCAACCAATGATGGGACGTATAAATTTTCTATTAACAGCGAGGGGCGGGCTGCAGGGGTAAATATTTCAACTTCGTTGGATAGACAGCAGTTTGCGGCAGAAATGGGCTGGCGCACAGGTGGGCTGACGCCATTGCCAGTAGACCGCTTCCCTCCAAACCCCTTGGGTGTTTACGCGATGTCGGATAGTGGCTTTGAGTGGGTAAAGGATTGGTATGATCCCGATTATTATAAGTACTCTCCGACTAACGATCCGCAAGGTCCGGAACAGCCAATGCATTGGGATATTGTGGGGAGACCTACAAAAGTGTTGAGGGGGCAAAATCACGCAGATGAGTATTGGACGGTTGGCGTCAATGTTCGCAGGATGCAAGCCAACCCAAATGCTTACCTCAGGAATAACAACCTAGCGTTTATTTCCTCAAAAACAGCGCGCTGTGTGGTTAATAGCGGGGAGCTACTGGCGCGGGATTAGTAGATTTTCAACGCGAATTCCTGAAACTTTCGTGAATTATTAAAACTTCAACTTTGTGCCATGGCATTCAGAGGGACTACCCATGCCAGTGAATCTACGCGAGCTGCCGGAAGCGCTCGTCCTACCCCAGCCACCGAACCGGGTTCGCTGGCTGTTCATCATCCTGCTCTGTTCACTGGCGGGCGCTGCGCTGGTGCTTTTGTTCTGGCCGGGAGAATGGCAGCCGCAGTTGCCTTGGTTCTGGACCTGCGTAGTGGTCTTTCCGCTGGCCGGCTCGGTCATCCTGCATGGGCTGCGGCAGTTCGCCTACGAGCATCGGCGGGATTATGTCGAGAGCTGGAACGAAGCCCGAACGGACCTTGAATTCCAGCTGATCGGGCAAGGGCAGGAGGCAATTGCCTTGCTTGCGGCGGCCTATTGCACACCGGCCGGCAGCCATCGCCTCGCCGAAGCGCTGCGCAAGGGCAGCAAACCGCTGCATGCGGCGTATCAACCGGCGACGAAGACCACGATCAACGTCAGTCCCCTGGTTGCCCAAAAGCCGCAGGAGCAGAGCAAGGACTACACGGAGCGGCTGGAGGCCTATCTGGACCGGGTGTTGACGGTACTCGTCGCCGATCTGCTGTGTTCGGTGTCCGAGGCGCCCTGGCGTGTGCGCATCCGCCACAACCAGGTGCTGGGCGATGCGCAGGTGCTCGCGCTGTGGCATGCCTGCGCACAACGCAAGGCGCTGAACCTTGAATCGGTATCCATCGCCGCCGAAGGCGAGGGCGTGATCTGGCTGGATGCCTGGTTGGACCAGAAGCCTGCGGATGCGTTCCCGCTGGTGCTGTCCGTGGAGCTGAACCTGTTCCAGCAGCCGACTGCCGATCAGGCCGAATCGGTATCCGCAGTACTTCTGGCTCGCTCCGAGTTCTGCGAGGACGACGGCATCCAGCCATCCGCCTGGGTGCATCGCCCGCTAGCCATGAGCTGCGATCCGGAAGACGTCCGGGAGGTCCTGCTGTGGGGCTGCGTCGGCCCGTACAGCCAAGCTTTCGCCTGGCAGGCCCAGGTACCGAAGGACCAGTTGCATGACCTGCACGGCGCTCTGCGCGAGCAAGACTGCCCGCTGGATATCCGCGCCTGCCTGAACCTGGACGACACCTTTGGCGCACCGGCGTGTGCGGTCGGCAATATCGCCCTGATCGTCGGCAGCGAGCAGGCTGCGACGGCGCAGCAGCCACAACTTCTCATGCTGCAGGACGGCACGCCGCAATGGTGTGTCGTGCGGCCCGTGCATGACCCTGCTTGAGGAATTCCAATGATCAAACATTTTGCAGTCTGGTCCGTGCTGGCCGGCATTTTTGCGTTGTGCCTGGGCTTTATCTGGGTGGACCACGGCCTGGGCGATCCGCTGTCCCGGGATGATCGATGGCAGTTGACCGTGACCTTGCTGGTGCTTTCCCTGGTGCTGTTCTTCTCTCGGGGCCTTGGCTGGTTCGGCGTGCGAAAGGTGGCTGCCACCGACTTTGTCGCCAGGGCCCAGAGCAAGGTTGCCCGGTCGGTGGCCAGGCCCGACCGCTCCGTCCTCAAAGCGCTGAACCGCGATCTGCGCGAACGTCACGGCCGCTTCTGGCGCCGCAAGACGCGCGTCCTGCTGGTGGTCGGCGAGCCCGATGAAATCGAGGCCATCGCCCCGTGCCTGGGCGAGGAACGCTGGCTGGCGGGAGTGAATACCGTGCTGCTCTGGGGCGGCAGCCTGCGCCAGGCACCCGATCCTGCTGATCTTGCGCTGTGGCGCAGCCTGACCCGTTGGCGTGGTTTCGATGGTGTGGTCTGGGCGTTGACCCGCGAGCAGAGTCTCGACGACGGCGCCATGTGCGCAGCCCAGCAAGGCCTGCGCGGGCTGGCTCGCGACCTGTATTGGCATCTGCCGCTGTATGTCTGGCAGGTCTGTCACAGCAAATGGTCGCAGCAGGGACGGGAGTCCCACGGGGTCGGCTGTCTGTTGCCGGCAAAGGCAACGGCCGCCCTGCTGCGCGATGAACTGACCGAGTTGGTTGACCCGCTGCGGGTGACGGGGTTGGTGCAGTTGCAGCAGGACAGGCGCCACGACTTTTTCCTGCGCCTCTCCAGCGAGTTACGCCACGAGGGTATCCAGCGCTGGTCGCATGTGTTGGGGCCCTGGTTCGGCGGGGCGGTGCGTGGGGTAACGTTGCGCGGGCTCTGGTTCAGCCTGCCATTCCTGTCCTACCGCAGGTTCAATCTTGGTCACGAGTGGCTCGCCGACAAGGCGTGGCTCGGCGTTATCGAAGACCGCACCCACCCCCGCCGCCTGGGCTGGCAGACCCCGCGCATCGTGCCGGTCGGCCTGCTGCTCCTGGCCCTGATCTGGGGCGCCGGCATGGCCCTGTCCTTCACCAGCAACCGCGCGCAGATCGCCGAGATGCAGACCACCCT
>NZ_JAVYJH010000044.1:0-16529 GCF_032621685.1 Pseudomonas sp. zfem002
TGGCCAAGCCAGGTTCGGTCAAGCCGCACACCAAGTTCACCGCAGAAGTCTACGTTCTGAGCAAGGAAGAAGGCGGTCGTCACACTCCGTTCTTCAAAGGCTACCGTCCACAGTTCTACTTCCGTACCACTGACGTGACCGGTAACTGCGAACTGCCGGAAGGCGTAGAAATGGTTATGCCAGGCGATAACATTCAGATGA
The DNA here is from genome assembly GCF_032621685.1 of Pseudomonas sp. zfem002. NCBI lineage: Bacteria > Pseudomonadati > Pseudomonadota > Gammaproteobacteria > Pseudomonadales > Pseudomonadaceae > Pseudomonas > Pseudomonas sp. zfem002. The sequence continues at coordinate 202 of NZ_JAVYJH010000044.1, forward strand.
CTGTTACCCTGATCAAAACCATCGCGATGGAAGATGGTCTGCGTTTCGCCATCCGTGAAGGCGGTCGTACCGTCGGCGCCGGCGTCGTAGCAAAGATCATCGAATAAGTAGTTGATTTATCTCTATCAGGCCGGTATATTGGCCGGCCTGATTAAGCTTTTAGGTCAGTAGCTCAATTGGCAGAGCGACGGTCTCCAAAACCGTAGGTTGGGGGTTCGATTCCCTCCTGACCTGCCAGATTCTCTCGTGTATCTGGCTTTCTTTTCACAGGATCCTTCCGTTATGACTTCCAAGTCTGAAGCCCAAGACTCTCGTTTTGATCTGCTCAAGTGGCTTGCTGTTGTTGCCTTGGTGGTCGTTGGGGTCGTTGGTAACCAGTACTATTCTGCGTCGCCAATCCTGTACCGCGTAATCGCCTTGCTGGCTCTCGGTGCTGTTGCTGCCTTCGTTGCGCTGCAGACCGTGAAGGGTAAGTCGTTCTTTGCGTTGGCTAAGGAAGCTCGCACCGAGATCCGTAAGGTCGTATGGCCAACCCGCCAAGAGACTACTCAAACCACGCTCATCGTAGTAGCTGTGGTTCTGGTCATGGCGCTGCTGTTGTGGGGGCTTGATTCCCTGCTCGGCTGGTTGATTTCCTTGATTGTTGGCTAAGGGTGTCCTGTGGCTAAGCGTTGGTATGTTGTTCATGCTTACTCGGGCTACGAGAAGCATGTAATGCGCTCGCTGATCGAGCGTGTGAAGCTGGCAGGCATGGAAGACGGCTTCGGCGAAATTCTGGTCCCCACTGAAGAAGTGGTTGAAATGCGTAACGGCCAGAAGCGCAAAAGCGAGCGCAAGTTCTTCCCTGGCTATGTGCTGGTGCAGATGGAAATGAACGAGGGTACTTGGCACTTGGTCAAGGACACTCCTCGTGTGATGGGCTTCATTGGTGGCACGGCAGACAAGCCGGCCCCAATCACCGACAAAGAGGCTGATGCCATCCTGCGTCGTGTGGCTGACGGTAGCGACAAGCCGAAGCCGAAGACCCTGTTCGAACCAGGTGAAGTGGTTCGTGTCATCGATGGTCCGTTTGCCGATTTCAACGGCACCGTCGAAGAGGTCAACTACGAGAAGAGCCGCCTGCAGGTTGCAGTGCTCATTTTCGGTCGCTCTACCCCGGTAGAGCTCGAGTTCAGCCAGGTCGAAAAGGTCTAGTTGAGCGAAGCATCCCATACCCCGCAGCCCTGCGCTGCGGGGTTTTTTCGTCACTGGGATAAAACGTAAGTAAACCGGGGAGCCTTCTGGCGTTCGTACCCGATATTGGAGTAGCTCATGGCTAAGAAGATTCAGGCTTACATCAAGCTGCAAGTTAAGGCCGGCCAGGCCAACCCAAGCCCACCCGTTGGTCCAGCACTGGGTCAACACGGTGTGAACATCATGGAATTCTGCAAGGCCTTCAACGCCCGTACTCAGGGTCAAGAGCCAGGTCTGCCGACTCCTGTGATCATCACTGTCTACAGTGACCGCAGCTTCACTTTCGAAACCAAAAGCACCCCTGCTTCGGTTCTGCTGAAGAAGGCCGCCGGCCTGACCAGCGGTTCGGCTCGTCCGAACACCGTCAAAGTCGGTACTGTGACCCGTGCTCAGCTGGAAGAGATCGCCAAGACCAAGTCTGCCGATCTGACCGCTGCTGACCTGGATGCAGCCGTGCGTACCATCGCCGGTTCTGCTCGCAGCATGGGCCTCAACGTGGAGGGTGTGTAATGGCTAAGCTGACCAAGCGCCAAAAGGCCATCGCTTCTAAAGTTGAAGCGGGCAAATTCTACAACTTCGAAGAAGCAGCAACCCTGCTGGCTGAACTGTCCGCCGTGAAGTTCACCGAATCCTTCGACGTTGCCGTCAACCTCGGCGTTGACCCACGTAAATCCGACCAGGTCGTTCGTAGCGCTACCGTGCTGCCACACGGCACTGGCAAGACCGTACGTGTTGCCGTCTTCACCCAGGGTCCAGCTGCTGAAGCCGCTCTGGCTGCCGGCGCTGACCGCGTAGGTATGGACGATCTGGCTGCCGAAATGAAAGGCGGCGACCTGAACTACGACGTTGTCATCGCTTCCCCGGATGCCATGCGCGTTGTAGGTCAACTGGGTCAGGTTCTGGGTCCTCGCGGCCTGATGCCTAACCCGAAAGTCGGCACCGTAACTCCAGACGTCGCCAACGCTGTCAAAAACGCCAAGGCCGGTCAGGTTCGTTACCGCACCGACAAAAACGGTATCATTCACACTTCCGTTGGCAAGGTCGGCTTCGAAGCCGTCAAGCTGAAGGAAAACGTTGAAGCCCTGATCGCTGACCTGAAGCGTATCAAGCCTGCTTCTTCGAAAGGTATCTACGTCAAGCGCGTTACCCTGAGCACCACCATGGGCCCAGGTCTGGTCATCGACCAGAGCTCGCTGAACGCTTAAGAAAACGCTGGGGTGAGCGATCACCCCGTCGTTGAAAAAATTGGGGTCCCTGCCTGGCGGGGGCTATCCAAGACCGTAGGCGGCGCAAGCCTTAAACCTCAAGCCTACGCAGATGGTGCTCCCGATTCGTTACCGAATCAGACACCAAAACGACATCTGGCCTCGGCCGGATGAAACGGTAAAAACCAGGAGTAAACCCGTGGCAATTAAACTCGAAGACAAGAAGGCCATCGTCGCTGAAGTCAACGAGGCTGCCAAAGTCGCTCTGTCCGCTGTCGTGGCCGATGCCCGTGGTGTGACTGTAGGCGCAATGACCGGACTCCGTAAAGAGGCTCGTGAAGCTGGCGTTTACGTACGTGTCGTACGTAACACCCTGCTCAAGCGCGCTGTTGCTGACACTGAATTCAGTGTCCTCAACGACGCCTTCACCGGCCCGACCCTGATTGCCTTCTCCAACGAACACCCGGGCGCTGCTGCCCGTCTGTTCAAAGAGTTCGCCAAGGGTCAGGACAAGTTCGAGATCAAGGCAGCTGCGTTTGACGGCAAGTTCATTGCAGCGAACCAGATCGACGTGTTGGCTACCCTGCCGACCCGCGACGAAGCCATCGCGAAGCTGATGAGCGTTATCCAAGGCGCTACCAGCAAGCTGGCCCGCACCCTGGCAGCCATTCGCGACCAGAAAGAAGCTACCGCTGCCTGAGGCGCGGAAACTCCTTTCAACTCATACGTTTAATTTGATGGCTGCGTAGGCTGTCACCCCAATACAGGATTGAAGTCATGTCTCTGACTAACGAACAAATCATCGAAGCAATCGGCCAGAAAACCGTTCTGGAAATTGTTGAGCTGATCAAAGCAATGGAAGAAACCTTCGGTGTTACCGCTGCTGTTGCCGCTGCCGGCCCAGCTGCTGCCGCTGCCGTTGTTGAAGAGCAAACCGAGTTCAACGTTGTTCTGGCCGAAGCCGGTGAGAAGAAAGTCAACGCGATCAAGGCTGTTCGTGAACTGACCGGTCTGGGTCTGAAAGAAGCCAAAGAGAAAGTCGACGGCGCTCCTCAGGTTCTGCTGGAAGGCGTTTCGAAAGAAGCCGCTGAAGACGCGAAGAAGAAGCTGGAAGAAGCAGGCGCTAAAGTCGAAATCAAGTAATTTCGACCTTGCGACTCCAGCCCGAGCGTTAAGCAAACGGCTGAGGCTGGTGGCTCTTGCCACCGGCCTTTTTCCGTTATTGGCAGTTGACCGGGTCGACGCCGATAACGAGCACTATCCACCACGATCGGTGGCGCAAACCATGGGGTTTGCACGATTTTCTGGCTACTCCCGCCGGGGGGAGCCAAACAAGCAGGTGACCAAGCTGGGGAACGCTGATGGCTTACTCATACACTGAGAAAAAACGTATCCGCAAGGACTTTAGCAAGTTGCCGGACGTCATGGATGTGCCTTACCTCCTGGCCATCCAGCTGGATTCTTATCGTGAATTCCTGCAGGCAGGAGCGACCAAGGATCAGTTCCGTGACGTCGGTCTGCATGCGGCCTTCAAGTCGGTTTTCCCGATCATCAGCTACTCCGGCAATGCTGCCCTGGAGTACGTTGGCTATCGTCTGGGCGAGCCGGCGTTTGATGTCAAAGAGTGCGTGCTGCGTGGCGTGACCTATGCCGTTCCGCTGCGGGTGAAAGTGCGCCTGATCATTTTCGACAAAGAATCGTCGAACAAAGCGATCAAGGACATCAAGGAGCAAGAAGTCTACATGGGTGAAATCCCCCTGATGACTGAAAACGGTACCTTCGTTATCAACGGTACCGAGCGTGTGATCGTTTCCCAGTTGCACCGCTCGCCAGGTGTGTTCTTCGACCACGACCGTGGCAAGACCCACAGCTCCGGCAAACTGCTGTACTCGGCACGTATCATTCCTTACCGCGGTTCGTGGCTGGACTTCGAGTTCGACCCGAAAGACTGCGTATTCGTCCGTATCGACCGTCGCCGCAAACTGCCGGCCTCGGTTCTGCTGCGCGCGCTGGGCTACAGCACCGAAGAGGTTCTGAACGCCTTCTACACCACCAACGTCTTCCACCTGGGCGACCAGAAGCTGAGCCTGGAGCTGGTTCCGCAGCGCCTGCGTGGTGAGGTCGCGGTGATGGACATCCAGGACGAGACCGGCAAGGTCATCGTCGAGCAGGGTCGTCGTATCACTGCACGTCACATCAACCAGATCGAGAAAGCTGGCGTCAAGCAGCTGGACGTCCCGATGGAGTACGTCCTGGGCCGCACCACCGCCAAGGCGATCGTGCACCCGGCTACCGGCGAGATTCTGGCCGAATGCAACACCGAGCTGACCACCGATCTGCTGATCAAGATCGCCAAGGCTCAGGTCGTCCGCATCGAGACCCTGTACACCAACGACATCGACTGCGGTCCGTTCATCTCGGATACCCTGAAGATCGACTCCACCAGCAACCAGCTGGAGGCTCTGGTCGAGATCTACCGCATGATGCGTCCAGGCGAGCCGCCAACCAAGGACGCCGCCGAGACCCTGTTCAACAACCTGTTCTTCAGTGCCGAGCGTTACGATCTGTCCGCTGTTGGCCGCATGAAGTTCAACCGTCGTATCGGTCGCTCCGAGATCGAAGGTTCGGGCGTGCTGAGCAAGGAAGACATCGTCGAGGTTCTGAAGACCCTGGTCGACATCCGTAACGGCAAGGGCATCGTCGACGACATCGACCACCTGGGTAACCGTCGCGTGCGTTGCGTCGGCGAGATGGCCGAGAACCAGTTCCGTGTTGGCCTGGTGCGCGTCGAGCGCGCGGTCAAGGAACGTCTGTCGATGGCCGAAAGCGAAGGACTGATGCCGCAGGACCTGATCAACGCCAAGCCGGTTGCGGCGGCGGTGAAGGAGTTCTTCGGTTCCAGCCAGCTCTCGCAGTTCATGGACCAGAACAACCCGCTCTCCGAAATCACCCACAAGCGCCGCGTCTCCGCACTCGGCCCAGGTGGTCTGACCCGTGAGCGCGCTGGCTTCGAAGTCCGTGACGTACACCCGACTCACTACGGTCGCGTCTGCCCGATCGAGACTCCTGAAGGTCCGAACATCGGTCTGATCAACTCCCTCGCGGCCTATGCCCGCACCAACCAGTACGGCTTCCTGGAAAGCCCGTACCGCGTGGTGAAGGAAGGCGTGGTCACCGACGACATCGTGTTCCTGTCGGCGATCGAAGAAGCGGATCACGTCATCGCCCAGGCTTCGGCCACGATGAACGAGAAGAAGCAGCTGGTCGATGAGCTGGTAGCTGTTCGTCACCTGAACGAATTCACCGTCAAGGCACCAGAAGACGTGACCCTGATGGACGTTTCGCCGAAGCAGGTAGTTTCGGTCGCAGCGTCGCTGATTCCGTTCCTCGAGCACGACGACGCCAACCGTGCGTTGATGGGTTCGAACATGCAGCGTCAGGCTGTACCGACCCTGCGTGCCGACAAGCCGCTGGTAGGTACCGGCATGGAGCGCAACGTTGCCCGTGACTCCGGCGTCTGCGTCGTGGCTCGTCGTGGTGGCGTGATCGACTCCGTCGATGCCAGCCGTATCGTCGTTCGCGTTGCTGATGACGAAGTCGAAACCGGTGAAGCCGGTGTCGACATCTACAACCTGACCAAGTACACCCGTTCCAACCAGAACACCTGCATCAACCAGCGTCCGCTGGTGAACAAGGGTGATGTGGTACAGCGCGGTGACATCATGGCCGACGGCCCGTCCACCGACATGGGTGAACTGGCGCTGGGTCAGAACATGCGCATCGCGTTCATGGCGTGGAACGGCTTCAACTTCGAAGACTCCATCTGCCTGTCCGAGCGTGTGGTTCAGGAAGACCGCTTCACCACGATCCACATCCAGGAACTGACCTGTGTGGCCCGTGACACCAAGCTTGGCCCAGAGGAAATCACCGCGGACATCCCGAACGTGGGTGAGGCTGCGCTGAACAAGCTGGACGAAGCCGGTATCGTCTACGTGGGTGCCGAAGTCGGCGCCGGCGACATCCTGGTCGGCAAGGTCACGCCAAAAGGCGAAACCCAGCTGACTCCGGAAGAAAAACTGCTGCGCGCGATCTTCGGTGAGAAGGCCAGCGACGTCAAAGACACCTCCCTGCGCGTGCCGACCGGCACCAAGGGCACCGTCATCGACGTACAGGTCTTCACCCGTGATGGCGTCGAGCGCGACAGCCGTGCGCTGTCCATCGAGAAGATGCAGCTGGACGAGATCCGCAAGGACCTCAACGAAGAGTTCCGCATCGTCGAAGGCGCGACCTTCGAGCGTCTGCGTTCGGCTCTGAACGGCCAGGTGGTCGACGGCGGCGCGGGCCTGAAGAAAGGCACCGTGATCACCGACGAAGTCCTGAACGGTCTGGAGCACGGCCAGTGGTTCAAACTGCGCATGGCCGAAGACGCGCTGAACGAGCAGCTGGAAAAGGCTCAGGCCTACATCGTTGATCGCCGCCGTCTGCTGGACGACAAGTTCGAAGACAAGAAGCGCAAGCTGCAGCAGGGCGATGACCTGGCACCGGGCGTACTGAAGATCGTCAAGGTCTACCTGGCAATCCGTCGTCGCATCCAGCCGGGCGACAAGATGGCCGGTCGTCACGGTAACAAGGGTGTGGTCTCGGTGATCATGCCGGTCGAAGACATGCCGCACGACGCCAACGGTACTCCGGTCGACGTGGTCCTCAACCCGCTGGGCGTACCTTCGCGTATGAACGTCGGTCAGATCCTTGAAACCCACCTGGGCCTGGCGGCCAAGGGACTGGGCGAGAAGATCAACCGCATGCTCGAAGAGCAGCGCAAGGCCGCCGAACTGCGTGGCTTCCTGACCGAAATCTACAACGAGATCGGCGGTCGTCAGGAGAACCTGGAGTCGTTCACCGACCAGGAAATCTTCGAGCTGGCGAACAACCTGAAGAAGGGCGTGCCGATGGCTACCCCGGTCTTCGACGGTGCCAAAGAGCGTGAAATCAAGGCCATGCTGAAACTGGCGGACATGCCGGAAAGCGGCCAGATGGAGCTGTTCGACGGTCGTACCGGCAACAAGTTCGAGCGTCCAGTGACCGTTGGTTACATGTACATGCTCAAGCTGAACCACTTGGTGGACGACAAGATGCACGCGCGTTCCACTGGTTCTTACAGCCTGGTTACCCAGCAGCCGCTGGGTGGTAAGGCGCAGTTCGGTGGTCAGCGTTTCGGGGAGATGGAAGTGTGGGCGCTGGAAGCATACGGCGCGGCATACACCCTGCAAGAAATGCTCACAGTGAAGTCGGACGACGTGAACGGCCGGACCAAGATGTACAAGAACATCGTGGACGGCGATCACCGTATGGAGCCGGGCATGCCCGAGTCCTTCAACGTGTTGATCAAAGAGATCCGTTCGCTCGGTATCGATATCGATCTGGAAACCGAATAACACGTGACGCGAATCGGGAGCGCGGCTGAGGCAGCGCGCTCCCTGCTCCGCCAGGAGGAAAGGCCTTGAAAGACCTACTGAATTTGCTGAAAAACCAGGGTCAAGTCGAAGAGTTCGACGCCATCCGTATCGGACTGGCCTCGCCTGAGATGATCCGTTCGTGGTCGTTCGGTGAAGTTAAAAAGCCGGAAACCATCAACTACCGTACGTTCAAACCTGAGCGTGACGGTCTGTTCTGCGCCAAGATCTTTGGCCCAGTCAAGGACTACGAGTGCCTGTGCGGTAAGTACAAGCGCCTGAAGCACCGTGGCGTGATCTGCGAGAAATGCGGCGTCGAAGTCGCCCTGGCCAAGGTTCGTCGTGAGCGCATGGCGCACATCGAACTGGCTTCGCCGGTTGCCCACATCTGGTTCCTGAAGTCCCTGCCGTCCCGTATCGGCCTGCTGATGGACATGACCCTGCGTGATATCGAGCGCGTTCTCTACTTCGAGAGCTACGTCGTTATCGACCCGGGCATGACCACCCTGGAAAAAGGTCAGCTGCTGAACGACGAGCAGTACTTCGAAGCGCTGGAGGAGTTCGGTGACGACTTCGACGCCCGCATGGGTGCCGAGGCTGTCCGCGAGCTGCTGCACGCTATCGACCTGGAGCACGAGATCGGCCGCCTGCGCGAGGAAATCCCGCAGACCAACTCGGAAACCAAGATCAAGAAGCTGTCCAAGCGTCTGAAGCTGATGGAGGCCTTCCAGGGTTCGGGCAACCTGCCTGAGTGGATGGTCCTGACCGTTCTGCCGGTTCTGCCGCCAGATCTGCGTCCTCTGGTTCCGCTGGATGGCGGTCGCTTCGCGACTTCCGACCTGAACGACCTGTATCGTCGGGTGATCAACCGTAACAACCGTCTGAAGCGCCTGCTCGATCTGTCCGCGCCGGACATCATCGTGCGCAACGAAAAGCGCATGCTGCAGGAAGCGGTCGACGCCCTGCTCGACAACGGTCGCCGTGGTCGTGCAATCACCGGTTCGAACAAGCGTCCTCTGAAATCCCTGGCCGACATGATCAAGGGTAAACAGGGTCGTTTCCGTCAGAACCTGCTCGGTAAGCGTGTTGACTACTCCGGCCGTTCGGTAATTACCGTAGGTCCGACCCTGCGTCTGCACCAGTGCGGTCTGCCGAAGAAGATGGCCCTCGAGCTGTTCAAGCCGTTCATTTTCGGCAAGCTGGAAATGCGTGGTCTGGCGACCACCATCAAGGCTGCCAAGAAGATGGTCGAGCGTGAGCTGCCAGAGGTGTGGGACGTTCTCGCCGAAGTGATTCGCGAACACCCCGTACTGCTCAACCGTGCACCGACCCTCCACCGTCTGGGTATCCAGGCGTTCGAGCCGGTTCTGATCGAAGGCAAGGCGATCCAGCTGCACCCGCTGGTCTGCGCCGCGTACAACGCCGACTTCGACGGTGACCAGATGGCCGTGCACGTGCCGCTGACGCTGGAAGCCCAGCTGGAAGCGCGCGCGCTGATGATGTCGACCAACAACATCCTGTCGCCAGCCAACGGTGAGCCGATCATCGTTCCGTCGCAGGACGTGGTACTGGGTCTGTACTACATGACCCGTGAAGCCATCAACGCCAAGGGCGAAGGTCGCGTGTTCGCCGACCTGCAGGAAGTCGACCGCGTATTCCGCGCCGGCGAAGCTGCCCTGCACGCGAAGATCAAGGTCCGTATCAACGAGACCGTGAAAGAGCGCGATGGCGGCATCGTCAAGAACACCCGCATCGTCGACACCACCGTCGGCCGTGCGCTGCTGTTCCAGGTAGTGCCGGCCGGCCTGTCGTACGACGTGGTCAACCAGCCTATGAAGAAGAAGGCGATCTCCAAGCTGATCAACCAGTGCTACCGCGTGGTTGGTCTGAAGGAGACCGTGATCTTCGCTGACCAGCTGATGTACACCGGTTTTGCCTACTCGACCATTTCCGGCGTTTCGATCGGTGTGAACGACTTCGTCATCCCGGACGAGAAGGCTCGCATCATCGGTACCGCTACCGACGAAGTGAAGGAAATCGAGAGCCAGTACGCCTCCGGCCTGGTAACCCAGGGCGAGAAGTACAACAAGGTCATCGACTTGTGGTCGAAGGCGAACGACGAAGTGTCCAAGGCGATGATGGCCAACCTCTCGAAAGAGAAGGTCATCGACCGCGAGGGCAAGGAAGTCGAGCAGGAGTCCTTCAACTCCATGTACATGATGGCTGACTCCGGTGCCCGGGGTTCGGCTGCCCAGATTCGTCAGCTGGCCGGTATGCGTGGTCTGATGGCGAAGCCGGACGGCTCCATCATCGAGACGCCGATTACCGCGAACTTCCGTGAAGGTCTGAGCGTACTCCAGTACTTCATCTCGACCCACGGTGCTCGTAAAGGTCTGGCGGATACCGCGTTGAAAACCGCGAACTCCGGTTACCTGACCCGTCGTCTGGTAGACGTTGCCCAGGACCTGGTCGTGACCGAGATCGACTGCGGTACCGAGCAAGGCCTGCTGATGACTCCGCACATCGAAGGCGGCGACGTTGTAGAGCCTCTGGGTGAGCGTGTTCTGGGTCGTGTAATCGCCCGTGACGTGTTCAAGCCAGGCACCGACGACGTGATCGTTCCGGCCGGTACCCTGGTCGACGAGAAGTGGGTCGAGTTCATCGAGCTGAACAGTATCGACGAAGTGGTCGTGCGTTCGCCGATCAACTGCGAAACCCGCTACGGCATCTGCGCCAAGTGCTATGGCCGCGACCTGGCTCGTGGTCACCAGGTGAACATCGGTGAAGCTGTCGGCGTTATCGCTGCACAGTCGATCGGTGAGCCGGGTACCCAGCTGACCATGCGTACGTTCCACATCGGTGGTGCGGCAAGCCGTACCTCGGCTGCCGACAGCGTCCAGGTGAAGAACGGCGGTATGGTCCGTCTGCACAACCTGAAGCAGGTCGAGCGCGCCGACGGCAACCTGGTCGCGGTATCGCGTTCCGGCGAGCTGGCCATTGCCGACGAATTCGGTCGTGAGCGTGAGCGCTACAAGCTGCCTTACGGTGCGGTGATTTCGGTCAAGGAAGGTGAGAAGGTCGACGCTGGCGCCATCGTCGCCAAGTGGGACCCGCACACCCACCCGATCGTTACCGAAATGAAAGGTACCGTGACCTTCGTGGGCATGGAAGAAGGCATCACCATCAAGCGCCAGACCGACGAACTGACCGGTCTGACCAACATCGAGGTGTTGGACGTCAAGGATCGTCCGGCTGCAGGCAAGGAAATTCGTCCTGCAATCAAGATGGTCGACGCCAACGGCAAGGACCTGCTGCTGCCGGGTACTGACGTACCGGCCCAGTACTTCCTGCCGGCCAACGCCCTGGTCGGTGTGGCTGACGGTGCCCAGATCGGCGTTGGTGACGTTATCGCGCGTATCCCGCAAGAAACGTCGAAGACCCGTGACATCACCGGTGGTCTGCCGCGCGTTGCCGACCTGTTCGAAGCGCGTCGTCCGAAAGAAGCGTCGATCCTGGCGGAAGTCAGCGGCACCATCGCGTTCGGCAAGGAGACCAAGGGCAAGCGTCGTCTGGTCATCACCCCGAACGATGGCAGCGATCCGTACGAGGAGCTGATTCCGAAGTGGCGTCACCTGAACGTCTTCGAAGGCGAACAAGTGAACCGCGGCGAAGTCATCTCCGACGGTCCGAGCGATCCGCACGACATCCTGCGTCTGCTGGGTGTGAGCGCGCTGGCCAAGTACATCGTCAACGAGATCCAGGACGTTTACCGTCTGCAAGGCGTGAAGATCAACGACAAGCACATCGAGACCATCCTGCGTCAGATGCTGCGTAAAGTTGAGATCGCCGAGTCGGGTGATTCCAGCTTCATCAAGGGTGACCAGATGGAGCTGACCCAGGTGCTGGTCGAAAACGAGCGCCTGGCAGCCGACGACAAGTTCGTGTCGAAGTTCTCGCGCGTACTGCTCGGTATCACCAAGGCCTCGCTGTCCACCGAGTCGTTCATCTCGGCGGCCTCCTTCCAGGAGACCACCCGCGTTCTGACCGAAGCGGCGGTAACCGGCAAGCGCGACTACCTGCGCGGCCTGAAGGAAAACGTGGTCGTGGGTCGTCTGATCCCGGCCGGTACCGGTCTGGCATACCACAGCGAGCGCAAGCGTCGCCGTGATGCCGACAAGCCGCTGCGTGTAAGCGCCAGTGAGGTGGAAGCCGCACTGACCGAAGCGCTGAACTCCAGCGGTAACTGACAGGCAGGGTAGGGCCCCGGCGCAACTGCTTCGAAAGTCGGCGACATCATTTGTCGCCGATGATCGGGGTGGTCGGGTCGGGGCCTTGTCTTGACTGAGTACAAGATCCTCTTTAGACTCTTGTACCCCTAAATTTGGTAGGGCTCCGTCCTGCCAATTTTTGCTTTTCTTGCAAGACAATAGCGTCGCAAGACAATCAGTGGAGCTAGTAGATGGCAACTATCAACCAGCTGGTACGTCAGCCGCGTAAGCGTATCGTCGAGAAATCCGACGTTCCTGCGCTGCAGAACTGCCCGCAACGTCGTGGCGTGTGCACCCGCGTGTACACCACTACGCCGAAAAAACCTAACTCGGCACTGCGTAAAGTATGCCGTGTGCGTCTGACCAACGGTTTCGAGGTTTCCTCGTACATCGGTGGTGAAGGCCACAACCTGCAAGAGCACAGCGTCGTCCTGATCCGTGGCGGCCGTGTAAAAGACTTGCCAGGTGTTCGTTACCACACCGTTCGCGGCTCTCTGGATACCTCCGGCGTCAAAGGCCGTAACCAGGGTCGTTCGAAGTACGGTACCAAGCGTCCGAAGTAATCGGTCGTTTGCAGTAGTTCATTCATTTTATTGAGTCGATAAGAGTAAGGTCGGGCGCAAACTCCCTGAGTTGGATGTCCCGGGCTAACCTGAAGACCGTTTGAGGGCTTATCAATGCCAAGACGTCGTGTAGCAGCCAAGCGTGAGATCCTGGACGATCCGAAATACGGAAGCCAGATCCTCGCCAAGTTCATGAACCACGTGATGGAAAGCGGCAAGAAGGCCGTAGCCGAGCGCATCGTTTACGGTGCTCTGGATACCGTCAAAGCACGCAAGAACAGCGATCCCCTGGAAATCTTCGAGAAAGCTCTCGACGCCATCGCTCCGCTGGTCGAAGTGAAGTCGCGCCGTGTTGGCGGTGCTACTTACCAGGTTCCTGTTGAAGTTCGTCCATCCCGTCGTAACGCGCTGGCAATGCGCTGGCTGGTAGACTTCGCCCGCAAGCGCGGCGAGAAGTCCATGGCGCTGCGCCTGGCTGGCGAACTGCTGGATGCTGCTGAAGGCAAGGGTGCTGCAGTCAAGAAGCGTGAAGACGTGCACCGTATGGCTGAAGCCAACAAGGCTTTCTCGCACTACCGCTTCTAATTCAAGCATCAATCTTTTTGCGAGGGCTTTATGGCTCGTACTACAGCAATTAACCGCTACCGTAACATCGGTATCTGTGCTCACGTTGACGCGGGCAAGACTACCACTACCGAGCGGATCCTGTTCTACACAGGTCTGAGCCACAAGATGGGCGAGGTGCACGACGGCGCCGCGACCACCGACTGGATGGTGCAAGAGCAAGAGCGCGGTATCACCATTACCTCCGCTGCTGTTACCACCTTCTGGAAGGGTTCCCGTGGTCAGTACGACAACTACCGCGTAAACGTCATCGATACCCCCGGCCACGTTGACTTCACCATTGAAGTAGAGCGTTCGCTGCGTGTACTCGACGGCGCGGTCGTTGTGTTCTGCGGTACTTCCGGCGTTGAGCCTCAGTCCGAAACCGTATGGCGTCAGGCCAACAAGTACGGCGTTCCACGTGTTGTCTACGTGAACAAGATGGACCGTGCCGGTGCCAACTTCCTGCGCGTCGTTGGTCAGATCAAGAACCGTCTGGGCCACACCCCGGTACCGGTTCAACTGGCTATCGGTTCGGAAGAGAACTTCCAGGGTCAGGTCGACCTGATCAAGATGAAAGCCATCTACTGGAACGACGACGACAAGGGTACTACCTATCGCGAGGAAGAAATTCCTGCCGATCTGCTCGAGCTGGCTGAAGAATGGCGCGCCAATATGGTCGAAGCCGCTGCTGAAGCCAACGAAGAGCTGATGAACAAGTACCTTGAAGAAGGTGAGCTGACTGTCGAAGAGATCAAGGCAGGCCTGCGTGCGCGCACCCTGGCCAGCGAGATCGTTCCGGCTGTCTGCGGTTCGTCCTTCAAGAACAAGGGTGTTCCTCTGGTTCTCGACGCTGTTATCGACTTCCTGCCTGCTCCGACCGAGATCCCTGCAATCCAGGGTATCCACCCGGACAACGTCGAAGACGAAAACGCACCGAAAATCGAGCGTCACGCAAGCGACGACGAGCCGTTCTCGGCTCTGGCGTTCAAGATTGCCACCGACCCGTTCGTTGGTACCCTGACTTTCGTGCGCGTCTACTCGGGCTTCCTGAGCTCGGGCGACTCCGTGGTCAACTCGGTCAAGGGCAAGAAAGAGCGCGTTGGTCGTATGGTGCAGATGCACGCCAACCAGCGTGAAGAGATCAAAGAAGTTCGCGCGGGCGACATCGCGGCTCTGATCGGCATGAAGGACGTCACCACTGGTGACACCCTGTGTGACGCAGACAAGCCTGTCATCCTCGAGCGTATGGACTTCCCTGAGCCTGTGATTTCGGTTGCCGTTGAGCCGAAAACCAAGCAGGACCAGGAAAAGATGGGTATCGCTCTGGGCAAACTGGCTCAGGAAGACCCGTCGTTCCGCGTCAAGACCGATGAAGAAACCGGTCAGACCATCATCTCCGGTATGGGTGAGCTGCACCTGGACATCCTCGTTGACCGCATGAAGCGCGAGTTCAACGTCGAGGCCAACATCGGCAAGCCGCAGGTTTCGTACCGCGAGAAGATCACCAAGGACAACGTCGAGATCGAAGGCAAGTTCGTTCGTCAGTCCGGTGGTCGCGGTCAGTTCGGCCATTGCTGGATCCGCTTCTCGCAGCCTGCTGTGGACGAGAAGGGCAACATCACCGAGGGCCTGGAGTTCGTCAACGAGGTTGTAGGTGGTGTGGTTCCTAAGGAATACATCCCGGCAATCCAGAAGGGTATCGAAGAGCAGATGAAGAACGGCGTTGTCGCCGGCTATCCGCTGATCGGCCTGAAGGCAACCGTGTTTGATGGTTCCTACCACGACGTCGACTCCAACGAGATGGCGTTCAAGGTGGCAGCCTCCATGGCGACCAAGCAGCTGGCCCAGAAGGGTGGCGGTGTTGTGCTTGAGCCGATCATGAAGGTTGAAGTGGTAACCCCAGAGGACTACATGGGTGACGTGATGGGTGACCTGAACCGTCGTCGTGGTCTGATCCAGGGTATGGAAGACTCGGTTTCCGGCAAGGTTATCCGTGCTGAAGTTCCGCTGGGAGAGATGTTCGGTTATGCAACCGACGTTCGTTCCATGTCTCAGGGTCGCGCGAGCTACTCCATGGAATTCTCCAAGTACTCCGAAGCTCCGTCGAACATCGTCGAAGCACTCGTTAAAAAACAAGGCTAATCCAGCCCTTTAGGCAAGAGGTTCACTGTCGTGGCTAAAGAAAAATTCGAACGTAACAAACCGCACGTCAACGTTGGCACCATCGGTCACGTTGACCACGGTAAAACCACTCTGACCGCAGCTCTGACCCGCGTCTGCTCCGAAGTTTTCGGTTCGGCTCGTGTTGACTTCGACAAGATCGACTCGGCTCCAGAAGAGAAGGCTCGTGGTATCACCATCAACACCGCTCACGTGGAGTACGACTCGAACGTACGTCACTACGCGCACGTTGACTGCCCAGGCCACGCCGACTACGTCAAGAACATGATCACCGGTGCTGCCCAGATGGACGGCGCGATCCTGGTTTGCTCGGCCGCCGATGGTCCGATGCCACAAACCCGTGAGCACATCCTGCTGTCCCGTCAGGTAGGCGTACCGTACATCGTTGTCTTCCTGAACAAGGCTGACATGGTTGACGACGCAGAGCTGCTGGAACTGGTCGAGATGGAAGTTCGCGACCTGCTGAGTACCTACGACTTCCCAGGCGATGACACCCCGATCATCGTTGGTTCGGCTCTGATGGCCCTGAACGGCCAGGACGACAACGAACTGGGCACCACCGCTGTCAAGAAGCTGGTTGAAACCCTGGACAGCTACATCCCAGAGCCAGAGCGTGCTATCGACAAGCCGTTCCTGATGCCGATCGAAGACGTGTTCTCGATCTCCGGCCGCGGTACCGTTGTTACCGGTCGTGTTGAGCGTGGCATCGTTCGCATCCAGGAAGAAGTCGAGATCGTTGGTCTGCGCGACACCGTCAAGACCACCTGCACCGGCGTTGAAATGTTCCGCAAGCTGCTGGACGAAGGCCGTGCTGGCGAG
>NZ_JAVYJH010000045.1:0-22465 GCF_032621685.1 Pseudomonas sp. zfem002
GAAGGCACCGCAGGTCAAGCCGTGGGGGCAGACGGTGTCGTGGGTCAGGTGTCCGGCGGGGATCCTGGTGGAGTTGTGTACGCCAGTGGGATAAACAGATACAACATTGCGCCACCTTCCTCGTAGGAGCGTGGGGATCCTGGTGGAGTTGTGTACGCCAGTGGGATAAACAGATACAACATTGCGCCACCTTCCTCGTAGGAGCGTGGCGATTCAAGGCCTTTCGCCCTACTCGTGATGCGGCTCGCCCAGGAACGTCAGCGAGGTGAACAACCCCTCCTCMCCGCTACGCGGTCCTTCGCGGGCAAGCCACGCTCCTACGGGGGATCGCGGCGATTCAAGGCCTTTCGCCCTACTCGTGATGCGGCTCGCCCAGGAACGTCAGCGAGGTGAACAACCCCTCCTCCGCCGTCGGCGCCTCCTTGGCCAGGGGCCGGGTCACGCTGGCGGCGATGATGTTCAGGCCTTCATTGCGCACCACCACGCTGGCCCGCCCTTCGCTGTCGGTGGTGGCCGCCACCTGATGCGGCGCGCCGCGGTAATCACCGATCAGCTCCACCCCCGCCAGCGGCTGGCCATCCAGCAACACCCGCACCGGCAACGCCTTGCCCGGCCCAACCTTGAGCGGATCGACCTGCGGCACGATCACCAGGCGCAGCGCCTTCAGGGGCGGCAGTTGCGCGCCTTGCTGGTAGATCGCCAGGCTGTACTTCCAGGTATGAATCGAGCTAATCGCATCACGCACCTTGCTGCGGTCCTCGTTCACCCATTGCTTGTCCGGCGTCTGCGACCAGGGGCCATTGTCCAGCGCCACCGCCACCCCCGCCGGCGCGCGCAGCGGCTGCAGGCGGGCATGGTCGGCCAGGCGCTCGACGCTCACCGGGATCTGCCGCCCCTGCCCGTCCCAGGCCCAGGCGCTCTTGATCTTCTGCGCCTTGAAGGCGCTGTCCTCGGCACCATGGCCATACACCACCTCGATCGCGCCGCGGCGTTCTTCGGTCCACAGGCCATGCCCCTGGGCAGTGCCGGCAGTGGCGAGCAGGCCGGCCAGCAGCCAGGGCATCAGTCGTACATTCATTGCGTGTCCTTATCGGTGTCAGAGGGAATAGGTCAGGCTGAGGCTGAGGTTTCGCGGATCGCCGGGCATGTTCCAGGCCGCGTTGTAGCCCCGCTCGTAGTACTTGCGGTCGAACAGGTTGTTCAGGTTCAGGCCGAAGCTGAGCTGCTCGCTGGCCTTGTAGTGGGCCAGCAGGTCGACGGTGCTGTAGGACGGCTGACGGAAACTGCTGCCGGCCTGGCCGGAGCGTTCGCCGACATAGTTGGCCGCAGCGCCAAAATCGGAACCGCGCAACGCCCCGTCCTGGAACTCGTAGACCGCCATCAGGCTGCCGCTGTGGCGGGGAATGCCGAGCAGGTCGCTGCCCTTGGGCAGGGCCGCATCCCCCTTGGTCACCTCCGCGTCTATGTAGGCATAGGCACCGATCACCCGCAGCGCGTCGGTCAGCTGCCCGCTGAACTGCAGATCGACACCCTGGCTGCGCGCCTTGCCGGCGGCGATGCTGTCGCCGAAGGCATCGGTGGTGATGACGTTTTCCTTGTCGATATGGAACAGCGCCAGGGTCGCGCCGATGCGGCTGTCGAACAGGTCGAGCTTGAGCCCGGTCTCGTAGCCGATGCCCTTCTCCGGTTTGTACACCTGGCCGCGGGTGCCGATGGCGTTGGGCTTGAACGAGGTCGAGGCATTGGCGAACACGCCGACCTGCGGCGTGAGTTGATAGAGCAGGCCGAGCCGCGGCGTGACCACGTCCTTTTCCTGGGTGTTGCTGACCCGGGTGGTGCGGTTCAGCGCGGTCTGCTCGACCTGCTCCAGGCGCACCCCGAGCAACCCGCGCAGGCGCTCGCTGAAGGCGATCTGGTCCTGCAGGTTGAGGGCATAGCTCTCGGTGTGCTCGAAGAAGTCGTTGGGATTGACCAGCGGCGGCTTGGCCTGGCCGTAGACCGGGTTGTAGATATCCAGCCCGTAGCCGAAACCGGTGACGCTCTGCGGGTATTTCTGGCTGTTGCGGTAGTTCTCGTACTCCAGGCCGATCAGAGTCTGGTGCTGCCAGCCGGCCCAGTCGAACTGACCGTGCAGCTCGGCCTGGGTGATGTTGTCGTTCCACTCGAAATCGCGCTCGCGGTAGAAGCGGCTGATGCGATCGCCCACCACCCGAGAGGTTTCCGAGCTGTTCCCGCGCAGGGTGCCCTGGGTGTAGTGGTTGGCCAGGCGCAGCTTCCAGTGGTCGTCGAGGTAGTGCTCCAGGGCCAGGTCGTGGGTCTGGTTGTCGTTGCGGATACGGCCGTCGTCGGGCTCGCCGAGGAAGGTCGAGCGCGGGACCGGCCCCAGCTCGCCATTCATCGCCGGGATGCCGCGGTCGAATACCGATTCGGTGCGGGAGAACTCGGTGTCGATGGACAGCAGGGTGTCCGGTGTCAGTTGCCAGCTCAGCGACGGGCTGACGATGGCGCGGCGGCCATCGACGTGATCGCGGAAGCTGCCGTTGTCTTCCAGCGCCATGTTGACCCGCGACAGCACGCGACCGTCTTCGCTCAGCGGGGTGTTGACGTCGAGGCTGCTGCGATAGCGGTCCCAACTGCCGGCGCTGGCCTTGACGGTGGTGAAGGCCTCGGCCTGGGGCTTCTTGCCGACGATGTTCACCAGCCCGCCGGGATCGCCGCGGCCATAGAGGCTGGCGGCCGGGCCCTTGAGCACCTCGATGCGCTCGATCGCCGAGGTGTCCGGCGCGCTGTAGCTGCCGCGGTTGATGGCGAAGCCGTTCTTGTACAGCTCGCCGGTGGTGAAGCCGCGCACGCTGTAGTTGAGGAAGGTCAGGCCGCCGAAGTTGTTCTGCCGCGACACGCCGCCGGCGAAATCGAGGGCCCGGTCGATACGAGTGCTGTTGAGGTCTTCGATGACCTGCGCCGGGACCACGCTGATGGCTTGCGGGGTGTCGCGGATATCGGCGTCGGTGCGGGTCGCGGTGGCCGAGCGGGTGGCGCGATAGCCTTGCACCGGGCCATCGGCGCGCTCTTCGAGGCGGCGTTCGGTGACGCTGACGGCGTCCAGCAGCACGGGTTCCTGGGCCAGTGCGGGCAGGCCGAGCAGGCCCGCGGACAGGCCGAGGTACAACCTTCCAATGGGGTAGTTCATGGGGGCTCCTGAGTTATTTATGTAATAACATAACAACTTAAAAGCAGAATGACACCATCGAGTTTGTAGGGGATCAGTTAGATTGGGGTTGAATGGGTTTGGGGCCGCTTTGCGGCCCCAATCAGGTCACCCGCGAATCACAGCCTTGAGCACGGTCTTGAACGTCTCGATCTGCTCTTCACTGAACTCGCCGAACACCTTGTCCTGCTGCTCCCGGGCAATGGTCCACAGTGCCTCGGTCTGGTCGATGCCGCTGACGGTCAGGCGCACATGCCCTTCGGCCTCGCTGTCGCAGACCAGGCCCTTGCGCTTGAGATTGGCCACCGCCTCATCGATCTCCCGCGCCGGCATCGCCACTTCGCGCTGCAGGTCGCTGAGGTTCAGCCCGGCGTCGTTCTCCAGCACCATCAGCATCCGCGCCTCGCTGGTGCGCAGCCCGCTGGACAGCTGCCGCGGCTGATAACTGCTCTGGTAGGCACGCAGCGCCTGGGTCATCAGGTAATACAGGTTGTGGCTCAGGCGCCCCTGGAAATTGCTGCTCGGCGGCTGGCCTTCCTCGCGGCGGGTCATGCGCGTGTGCGGCAGGACCATGGAGTAGGCACCCTGGTGATAGAGCAGCGGCGATCGCCCGCAGTCCTCGAAGCAGACCACCTTGCCGATCATGATCCAGTGATCGCCACCGTCGAGGATCTGGTACTTCTCGCACTGGAAGTTTGCCGAGCAGTCCAGCAGGATCGGCGCCCCGCCCGCACCCGCCTGGTGCGGGATACCGGCGAAGCGGTCGTCGCGCGGCCTGGCGAAGTTGTTGGACAGGTCGATCTGGTCGGCGGCGAGAATGTTCACCGCAAAGTGACTGGCCGCCTCGAAGGTCGTGAGGCTGGTGGAACGCTTGTCGAGGCTCCAGAGGATCAGCGCCGGCTCCAGGGACACCGAGTTGAAGCTGTTGGCGGTGACGCCGACCTTGTTGCCCTGGCCATCGTCGGCGGTGACCACGGTGACGCCGGTGGCAAAGTTGCCCAGGGCGCGGCGGAAGGCGCGGCTGTCGAAGGCCGCTGTGGTTTCGTTGGACATGCAAGACTCCCCGGCTGCCCCAGCGGGCAACCGTGATTTGTTGTTATGCGAGAGAGAAGAACGGTCGCGGATCAGACCATGCTTGGATCGGGATCGAGGCCCATCAGCTCACGGCCGAGGATCTGCGCGCAGACGTCGTAGTCGGTGTAGGCGTGCGCACCGGTCATGTGCGAGTCGCGCCACAGGCGTTGCAGCTCGTTGCTCTCGAACCAGGCAGTACCGCCGGCAGCTTCGTACAGGCGATCGACGGCCTGGATGCACATCTTCACCGCGTAGGCCTGGTTGGTGCGCCAGAAGGCCAGGGTTTCGCGGCTCGGGTACTCCTTGCGCACGCCGTGGTCGGCGTGGTCTTGCCAGGTTTTTTCGAGGAAGGCACGGGCGGCGGCGACCTGGTGGGTCGATTCGGCCAGGCGCATCAGCGCTGGCGTGGCGGCACCGACGCTGACCCCGGTGTAGGCGCGCACACGGTTTTTGGTCTTCTCGCGGAAGGCCTCCAGCATGCGCTCGGCGATGCCCAGGCTGATGGTGGCGAAACCGACGGCGAAGTACGGACGGTATGGGGTGTAGAAAATCTTGCTGTCCGGGTACAGACCGAAGCCGGCGGACTTGCCTTCCATCATGTCCTTGGCTTTCTGGATACGGTGTTCGGGGACGAAGGCCTTGTCGATGATCAGGGTCTTGGTGCCGCTGCCCTTCATGCCGGCGGCATGCCAGTCGTCACGGATCTCGTAGTCGCTGCGCGGCAGCACGGCGAAGCAATAGTCCTGGGTGCCTTCGGCATTGGCCCGGCGGCAGCCGACGATGGCCCATTCGGCGTGGTCGCAACCACTGCTCCAGCCCATTTCGCCGCTGAACAGCAGGCCGCCTTCGACTTCCTCGACACGCCCGAACGGGGCGATGCTGCTGGAGGCGGTGTGGTCCGGGTTCACGCCCCAGATTTCCTCCTGCAGCCTGGCCGGGAACATGGCCAGTTGGTGGTTGTGGGTGCACAGCAGGCTCATGGCCCAGGCGGTGCTGGCGCAGGCACCGGCCAGCAGGGCGATGCAGTCGGTGAACTCCGGCAGGGAGATCTCCATGCCGCCATAGGCCTTGGGCAGGAAGGCACGGTGCAGACCGATGCCCTTGAGCAGGGCGATGTTCTCGGCGGGGACCATGCGCTCCTTTTCGGCACGCGGGGCATTGGCGGCGATGGCCGGCAGTACCGACTTGAGGTCTTCGAGCAGCGGGTTTGGCTTTTTCATGGGAGGCCCTGCTTATTATTGGGTGTCCGACAGAACTACCGGTGGCAGCGACTGCGGCGGATTCGGGGCCAGTATGGGAAACGTCTGACACGCTGAAAATGCACCTTCCACAGACAAAATTGTACTTTCCATGGCGCGCGCCCAACGGGCGACCGGCTGTCTGGCAGACCCGGTCATGGCCCCATGGCAGGCACAGTCAAGTCACCCGCGCGGGGCTGCGCTAGGGTGCGGCTTTGCCTCTTTCACAGGTACATCCGACATGAGCATTTCCCTTCTGCCCGCCGTCCAGGCCTTCCTTCAACGCGACCACGGCCTGTTCATCGATGGCCAGGCGCGGGTCGCCGGCAGCGGCCGTCACCTGGAGGTGATCGACCCGGCCAGCGGCGAAGTCATCAGCCGCGTCGGCGAAGCCAGCCAGGCCGATATCGATGCCGCCGTGGCCTCCTCGCGCCAGGGCTTCGCCCACTGGTCCAAGGCCGCCCCGGCGGTGCGTGGCGGCGTGCTGCTGAAACTCGCCGACCTGCTGGAACGCAACCGCGAGGAACTGGCGCAGATCGAGACCCTGCAGTCGGGCAAGCTGATCCAGATCTCGCGCAACTTCGAAGTCGACCAGGCCGCGCACTTCCTGCGCTACTACGCCGGCTGGGCGACCAAGATCGGCGGCGAGACCATCACCCCGTCGCTGCCCTCGTTCAACGGCGAGCAATACACCGCCTTCACCCTGCGCGAGCCGATCGGCGTGGTGGTGGGCATCGTGCCGTGGAACTTCTCGACCATGATCGCCATCTGGAAACTGGCCTCGGCGCTGGTCACCGGTTGCAGCGTGATCATCAAGCCGAGCGAATTCACCCCGCTGACCATCCTGCGCATCGCCGAGCTGGCGGTGGAAGCCGGCCTGCCGGCGGGCGCGCTGAACGTGGTGACCGGGGCCGGCGGCGTCGGCAAGGCGCTGATCGAGCACCCGCACACCGACAAGGTGTCGTTCACCGGTTCCGTGCCAACCGGCCTCGCCGTGGGCCAGACCGCCATGGCCGCCAACCTGACCCGCGCCACCCTGGAACTGGGCGGCAAGAACGCCGCCGGCTTCCTCCCGGATGTCGATGTGGAGAAGGCCGTGGCCGGGATCATCGAGGCGGGCTTCCTGCATTCCGGGCAGATCTGCGCCGCGGCCGAGCGTTTCTATGTGCACCGCTCGCAGATCGACGCGATCACCCAGCGCCTGTGCGAACGCCTGGGCCAGTTGAAGATCGGCTCGCCACTGGATGAAAGCGCCGAATTCGGCCCGGTCACCAACAAGCAGCACCAGGCCAAGCTCGGCCAGCTGTTCGCCAAGGCCCGCGCGGAAAACTGCCGGATCCTGCACGGCGGCAAGCTGATCGACGGCCCGGGCTGCTATGTCGAGCCGACGGTGATCCTCGCCAACTCGGCCCGGGACAGCCTGCTGACCGAAGAGACCTTCGGCCCGGTGGCCACCTTCCTGCCCTATGACAGCGAGGAAGAGTTGATCGCGCTGATGAACGACAGCCCGTTCGGCCTCAGCGCCAGCCTGTGGACCAACGACCTGGGCAAGGCCATGCGCCTGATTCCGCAGATCCAGGCCGGTACGCTGTGGGTCAACATGCACACCCTGCTGGATCCGGCGGTGCCGTTCGGCGGGATCAAGGCCTCGGGGGTGGGCCGGGAGTTCGGTGGGGCGTTCATCGAGGATTACACCGAGTTGAAGTCGGTGATGATTCGCTACTGATTCTTCAGATCCCTGCGATCCCCTGTGGGAGCGGATTCATCCGCGATCGGCGGCGCAGCCGTCGTAAAACCTGAATCCCGTATCTACCTGATACACCGTGCACTCAGGTTTTATGGCCGCTTCGCGCCCAATCGCGGATAAATCCGCTCCCACACTGATCTCTACAGCCCCGAAACCTCTAGAATGGCCCGCTCTCCCCTCCTCCAGGTTGCCCCATGGACATCGAGCTGGCCCGGACCTTCCTTGAAATCGTGCGCAGCGGCAGCCTGGTCGCCGCCGCCGAACGCCTGCACCTGACCCAGACCGCCATCAGCGCGCGGGTGCAGAAACTCGAACAGCAACTGGACAGCACCCTGTTCATCCGCAGCCGCGCCGGCGCCAGCCTGACGCCCAACGGCGAGGCCTTCGTGCCCTACGCCACGCAACTGCTGTACACCTGGGAAGCCGCGCGCCGCGACCTGCCGCTGCCCGACGGGCGCCGCCAGGTGCTGCGCATCGGCGGCGAGGTCAGCCTGTGCAACCCGCTGATGCTGGACTGGGTCCGGGTGCTGCACGAAAACCTCCCCGAGCACGCCATCCGCAGCGAGGTCAACGACAGCGAGACCCTGCTGCACAAACTGGAAACCGGGGCGCTCGACGCAGCGCTGGTCTATCAGCCGATCTACAGCCCTGGCCTGCAGGTCGAGCAATTGCTGGAAGAAAAACTGATCCGCATCGAACTGACCCGCAACCCCGAGCCCTACGTGTACATCGACTGGGGCGAGGCCTTTCGCCGCCTGCATGACGAGGCGCTGCCGGAGTGCTCGCGCCCGGCGCTGAGCTTCAACCTCGGCCCGCTGGCCCTGCAGTACATCCTCGAACACGGCGGCAGTGGCTATTTCCGCACCCGGGTGGTGCAGAGCTACCTGGAACGCGGCGTCATGCGGCGGGTCGCGCAGGCCCCGGAATTCCCCTACCCGACCTGGCTGGTGTATCCCCGCGAGCGGGATTCGGCGGAGCTGCGCCAGGCGTTCGCCCTGCTGCGCGAAGTGGTCGCGCGCGACGCCGACTGGTCGCAGCGCTGGGATCCGCTGATCTAGGCCGCCCTGGCCAGGCGTTCCTGCGCCAACAGGTGCTGACTGAGGGCGGCGATCAGGTCGGTCTGGGTCACCACCCCCACCACCTTGCCCGCCTCCAGCACCGGCAGGCAGTGCAGGCCGCGGTCGCAGAGCAGCGGGATCAGCTCCACCGCCTGGCGGTGGCTGTCCACGGTAATCACCGGCTCGCTCATGATCTGCGCCAGGGTCACGGGTTTCGCGCGACCGAACAGGTTGCGCCAGCCAAACCGCGCCTGCGCCATGGCCGGGCCGACCAGGTCGCTGAGGCTGACGATACCCACCAGCCTGCCGCCGTCATCCAGCACCGGCAGGTTCTTCAGGTGATGGCTGGCGAGCTGCTTCCAGGCCTGCGCCAGGGTGGTTTCGGGCGTGGCGAACTGCACGTCGCGGGACATCACGCTGGCCGCGGTGATGCCGCCCAGGCTGCGCTGCACGGCATGCCGCTCGGTGGCGAGGATGATCCGCTCCAGTTCGTCGCGGGTGACATCGACGAACTCGCCGAGGTCGTCCAGGGCCTGGTCGAGATCCTTGCCACTCACGCCCACGCGCTCGCTGGCCGGCTGGTCGGCGGTGCCATGGGCGGCCTTGCGCGGCACGCCGATCTTCGGATAGAGCACCCCGGTCAGGCGGTTGTAGCCCACCGCCACGGCGAGGACGATCAGCACATTGAGCATCACCGGCTCGATCACCCGCGCGCCCATGGCCGCCAGCGACGGATCGGCCAGGGCCAGGCTCACCGCCAGCGCCGCGCCCGGCGGATGCAGGCAACGCAGCAGGCACATCAGCAGGATCACCAGCAGCAGCGCGGCCCCCGCCACCAGCAGGCCCGGGCCGAGCAGGTGGTGCAGGCCGATGCCCACCGCCGCGGCGCAGACATAGCTGGCGAGAAACGGCCAGGGCTGCGACAGCGCCCCGGAATGCACGGCGAACAACAGCACCGTGGACGCCGCCAGCGGTGCCATCAGGTGCAGCGCGGCGGCACTGCCGAACAGCCAGGTACAGGCGCTTCCCGCCAGCGCCAGCGCCAGCAGGGCACCGAAGGCAGCGCGAAACCATTCTTTGGGAGGGGTGTGCAACGCAGCGGGGATGAAGCGATCGAACCAGCGACTCAAACCACTAGACATGTGACGACCAGGCACCTGTGCTGAACAAGAGAAGCCCGCCCAACAGCGGGCGGACCTGTATCGCGAGGGCAATACACAAAGGGCTCCTTCCTTGGAGATGGAAAGATTGCTCGGCAGTCTGGGGAAAACCGGCCCTTTGCTCAAACGCAAAAAAGTGCTGTTTTAGTGCATTTTTTTTGCAGTGTCACAAAATGGTGCAGTCACAGCACCTTTATCGCCCGAGCTCTCATCCAAGGCTACTCAGCGGGAACGCCCGTATTCTTGCCTAGCCCCTCTAGCAGAGCTTGTGTCGGCCGTGAATTCTTCCCGGTTTCCGAGCACACCAAGCCGAACTCGCGGTGGACGGCTGGCAGCAGCGGCATTACGCGCAGGCCACGCTGCTCATCGGGCAAAGTCGATTCGGGCACCAGCGCCACGCCCATGCCTTCGCGCACCAGCACGCAGGCGCTGGCCCAATCACGCACTGTCACCCGCACGTCCGACAGGTACAGGCCCGCTTGTGTCATCAGGCTTTGCCCGTTTATGGCGCAACCGCCCGTGGCGAGGATGAAGGGCTGCGCGGCCAGTTCTTGCAGGGTGACCCCGCTCTCGCTGGCACGGCGACCCAGCGAATGAGTGGTCGGCAGCACCGCGACCCAGGCATCCCGCCCCACTATCGCCGCAGCGCGGCCGGGCGCAGGGTTAAGCACGACACCCAACTCCACGGTTCCAGCAGCCAGCCAGTCTTCCACTTCCTCATCCGTGCCTTCCAGCGCCACCAGTTCAATGCCGGGATGGCGGCGCTGAAAGTCGCGCAGCAGACCGGGCAGCAGCGTCGAAATCACCGATGGAAAGCTCGCCAGCCGGATGCGCCCACCGTTGAGGCCGCGGCTGTGATCTGCCAGGACACGGATCGCGTCCAGCCGCTCCAGCATCGCCCGCGCATGCTCAATGACCTGCTCGCCCAAGGCCGTCACGCCGATATACCGCCGCTCGCGGGCGAACACTTGAAATCCCAGTGCAGCTTCCAACTGTGCGATGGCCTGGCTGGCTCCCGATTGGGTGATGCCCACGCGCTCGGCGGCGCGCGAAATGTTGCCCGCATCAGCCACAGCCACCAGCAAGCGCCAGTGCAAGAGGTTCATCATATGTTTCAGTAGCTCAGCTAATACATAAGAAATTAAACATTAATTTAACAGCGCAATCCTCGGCAAACACACTGTTATGCAGCGCCAAGCAATGTGCGGTGCGACGGGTTGTCAACTTTCCCTGGAGTCCTTATGAAGCTGTATTACGCCCCTTACACCTGCTCGCTGTCCCCGCATATCGTCCTGCGCGAACTTGGCTTGCCGTTCGATCTGGTCAAGGTGGACAACAAGACCAAGCAGACCGCAGACGGCAGCGACTTCCGCAGTATCAATCGAAAGGGCTATGTGGCCGCATTGGAGCTGGACGACGGCCAGGTTCTGACCGAAGGCCCGGCCATCGTGCAATATCTGGCCGACCTCAAGCCGGAAAGCGGGCTGGCACCGGCTGCGGGCACATGGGAACGGGTGCGCCTGCAAGAGTGGCTGAACTTCGTCACCAGCGAGATCCATGCAGGTTCAGCCCCTCTGTTCAACGCGGCGCTGCCTGAGCAGGCCCGGGAGTTCTTCCGCGAAAAGCTGTTCAAGCGGTTCGACTTCCTGCAAGACACCCTGGCTCGGCAGGACTATCTGGCGGGTGCAGCGTTCAGCGTGGTCGATGCCTACCTGTTCACCGTGCTGGGCTGGTGCAAGTTCTTCTCTATCGACCTCAGCCGCTGGCCCGCGCTGCCGGCCTATGTGAAGCGGGTCGGCGCCCGGCCTGCCGTGCAGGCCGCGTTACGGGCCGAAGCTTTGCAGTAGCGACGAGAGGGCGTGATGGGATTTCGGCGTCTGCGCTGCTTGCTCGCTGTCGCCGAAGAACTGCACTTCAGCGCTGGCGTTTACAGCCCCAGTTCTTCGGGGGTCAGCATGTCCGACTCGAAGGCGATCCAGCCGTATTCCAGCTCGGCGTGGCCGTTGACGATCTCGCCGTAGTAGGTCAGGCCGTTTTCCAGGGTCACGCAGATATGGGTCGGGTTGTCCGGGGCGGCCAGGGTGCCGTTGAAGTGCACCTTCTTCAGGGTTTCCGAGACCGCCTCCAGGGAGACCTGCACGCCAGAGTTCTCGACGGCTTCGACGTCGTCGCGCTGCTCGGCGCTGATGGTTACGGTGGCGGTGTACTTGTGCATGCGGGGGCTCCGGAATGGGCGCGATCGAAAGGCCGTACAGGATAAGCCAGGGCCGGCCATCACGAAAGCGAGCGCGGCGGCCTTTGCACTGGTATCGTGCCCGGCTGAATCCGCACGACCGCAAAGGAGATGACCTTGAGTGCCGAAGCCAAACTGACCGGTGACCTGTTCGAAGTCGACAAGCGCCTGAGCCTGAAGCCCGTGGTGGACTTCAACACCTACCTGAGCAATGCCTTCGGTGATGGCCGCTGCGCCTGCGCGCGCTGCCAGGAAAGCGGCAACGACGAAAGTGCCTATGCCTTCGCCCACACCTTCGAATTCAATGGCATCCCGCTGAACCGGCGTTTTGCAATCACCACCGCTGCCGACGTGCTGGCCAAGCTGAAAAGCGCCTGGCTGTCGTACAACAAGGAAGAGATGCCGGGCAATGGCACCCTGGATCTGCAGGCGATCAAGACCTTCGTCGAGCCGAGCCTGCAGGTGCGGGTGAAGCCGCTGTTGCTGGCCAGCGGGCTGGCGAGAGAAGTGGAGGGTGGGTTGCAATTGATGGTCGAGGGCGACTTCGCCTAAGGCAACGGGGACCGCTTTGCGGTCCTTCGCGGGCAAGCCACGCTCCTACAAGGGATGCGCGACATGGCTTCTGTAGGAGCTGGCTTGCCTGCGAAGGGCCGCACAGCGGCCCCCAACAGTCTCAGCTCACAACCCGATAGCAAGGCACATAGGCCGCCCCACCGGGCAACTTCATCCGGTGCTGCTCGACGAACGCCTGCAGCAGCTTGTCCAGCGGCCCCATGATCTGCGCATCACCATGGATCTCGTACGGTCCATGCTCCTCGATCAAGCGGATGCCCTTGTCCTTGACGTTGCCGGCGACGATCCCGGAAAACGCCCGGCGCAGGTTCGCCGCCAGCTCATGCGGCGGCAGCGACCGGCTCAGCTGCAGGCTGGCCATGTTGGCGTGGGTCGGGTCGAACGGGCGCTGGAAGCCCTCCTCGATCTTCAGCAGCCAGTTGAAATGGAAGGCATCGTTGCGCTCGCGACGGAACTGCTTCACCTGCTTCAACGCCTCGGTCATCACCCGCGCCACCTCGACCGGATCGTCGATGATGATCTGGTACAGGCCCTGCGCCGCCTCGCCCAGGGTCGCGCCGATGAACGCATGCAACTGCTGCAGGAACGGCTCGGCGCTGCGCGGTCCGCTGAGGATCACCGGGAACGGCAGGTCGCGGTTGTCCGGGTGCATGAGGATGCCCAGCAGGTAGAGGAACTCCTCGGCGGTGCCGGCGCCGCCGGGGAAGATGATGATGCCGTGGCCGACGCGGACGAAGGCTTCCAGGCGCTTCTCGATGTCCGGCAGGATCACCAGCTCGTTGACGATCGGGTTCGGCGCCTCGGCGGCGATGATCCCCGGTTCCGTGAGGCCCAGGTAGCGGCCAGTGCTCATGCGCTGCTTGGCATGGGCGATGGTGGCGCCTTTCATCGGCCCCTTCATCACGCCCGGGCCGCAACCGGTGCAGATGTCCAGCTTGCGCAGGCCCAGCTCGTGGCCGACCTTCTTGGTGTACTGGTATTCCTCGCTGCTGATCGAGTGCCCGCCCCAGCACACCACCAGCTTCGGCTCGACGCCGGAACGCAGGGTGCGCGCGTTGCGCAGCAACTGGAAGACGTAGTCGGTGATGCCCTGGGAGCTGTCCAGGTCGATGTTCAGGCGGTCCAGCTCGCTCTCGGTGTAGACAATGTCGCGCAGGGCGCTGAAGAGCATTTCCCGGGTACTGGCAATCATCTCGCCATCGACGAAGGCGTCCGCCGGGGCGTTCAGCAGTTCCAGGCGCACACCGCGGTCCTGCTGGTGGAAACGGACCTCGAAGTCCTTGTAGGCATCGAGGATGGTCTTGGCATTGTCGACATGGGCGCCGGTGTTGAGGATCGCCAGGGCGCACTGGCGGAAAAGGCTGTACATGCTGCCCGAGCCGGCCTGGCTCAATTGTTGGACTTCACGTTGGGAAAGCGTCTCCAGGCTACCCTTGGGGGCGACCGAAGCATTGATTACCTGTCTTTGGGTCATTCTGGATTCCATGCTGTTCGGTGCCTGCGAACCACAGTGGCACCGCTGTTGTGAACGCCGCACGCGCGGGTCTCGCACCTGTTTGTAACAGGTGCCCGGGCGTCAGGCAAACGCACCGGGGGTTCACTGAGTATGGACGCTTCCGAAGACTGTCGATGACTCTTCGTACGGGCTTCAGGCCGTCTGGCTGACAGCCTGCCGACGACTGCGGCGGGCGATCAGGCCGTAGCACAACAGGCAACCCAGCCCGGCGACGGCCAGGGTCAGGCACATCGGCCGTGGCGTGCCGTCGGCCAGGGCGCTGACCGTCGCGGAAAAGCCCGCGCCGAGGGCGAACTGACAGGCCACCGCCAGCCCCGCCGCGGCCCCCGCCTGACGCGGATACAAGGCCAGCAGACTGGCCACGCAGTTGGCGCCGAGCAGCCCGGTGACACTGACGTAGAGCACCACCCAGGCGACGATCAGCGCCAGCCCGCCCCAGCCACCGAGCCCCGCCGCCAGCAGGCCGAGCGCCGCGACGCCGGCCAGCGAGGCGCCCAACGCGAGCATGCGCAGCGGCCCGAGGCGCCCGACGAAACGCGCGTTGATCAGGGTCATGACGATGATCCCGGCGATATTCAGGCCGAACAGCCAGGCGTAGCCGCGGGGGGACACGCCGAAATACTCCATGTAGACGAATGGCGAGGCGGTGATGAAGGCGAACATGCCGCCGAAGGCCAGGCCCATGCAGAGGATGTAGCCCAGGGCCAGCGGCTGCCTGGCGATCTGCCAGTAGGCGAGAAAGACCTTGCCCAGCGATTCGCCCCGCTGCTCCGGGGCATGGGTCTCGCTGATCTTCCAGGCCGAGGCCAGCAGGCAGATCGCGCAGAACAGCAGCAACGCCAGGAACACCGTGCGCCAGCCGCTGAGGTCCATCAGCAGGCTGCCCAGCAGCGGCGCCACCAGGGTTGCGAGCATGGTCACCAGGTGCATCAGCGACAGCACTTTCGCCGCTTCGCCAAGGGGGAACAGGTCACGCACGATGGCCCGCGCCAGCACCGACGCCGCCGCCCCGCCGAGGGCCTGGAAGAAACGCCAGGCCACCAGTTGCTCCACCGAGCCGGCGAACATGCAGCCCACCGTCGCCAGCAGGTACAGGCCCATGCCGCCGAGCAGCAGCGGCCGGCGCCCGTAGCGGTCGGACAGCGGCCCGTAGACCAGCATGCCCAGGCACAGGCCGGCGAGGAACAGGCTGATGGTCAGCTGTACATGGGCGGCATCGGCGCCCAGGTCGCTGGCAATGGCCGGCAGGCTGGGCAGATAGGTGTCGATCGACAGCGGCGCGAAGGCCACCAGCGCGGCGAGCAGGACGATCAGACGCCCCGGATTGGAAGTAGGGCTCATCGGGGCTCCGGAAACAGGGAAGAATCGGGCATAAAGTTAATATCTTAAATTTATCTGGCCATTTGCCAAAAGGACTTCACGAAACAAAAGATAACATGTTAACTATAAATCAGCTCGCCAGAGGCGGGCCTGGCCCTGAAGTACACGCCAAAACAAAAACAAAAGGTATGCCATCGATGTCACGTTCCCGTCGCTATTGCGCAGCCGGTGCAGGCCTATGCACCGTTCTCGCTCCCGTTTTCGCCCAGGCCGACTTCATCAACGACAGCAAGGGCAGCCTGGAAGCCCGCAACTTCTACTTCAGCCGCGATTTCCGTCAGAGCCATGCGCCGCAGAGCCAGGCGCGGGAGTGGGCCCAGGGCTTCATCCTGCGCCTGGAATCGGGCTTCACCGAAGGCCGCGTCGGCTTCGGCGTCGATGCCCTGGGCGAGCTCGGCGTCAAGCTCGATTCCAGCCGCGACCGCCGCGGCACCGGCCTGCTGCCTTTCGGCGCCAGCCAGGAACCGGTGGACGATTTCAGCGAACTGGGCCTGACCGCCAAGGCGCGGATCAGCAAGACCACCCTCAAGCTCGGCACCCTGCAGCCGGCCCTGCCGGTGGCGGCGATCAACGACGTGCGCCTGCTGCCCTCGACCTACAGCGGCGGCCTGCTCACCTCGCAGGACATCGACGGCCTGACCCTCAACGTCGGGCGCCTGGACAAGCAGAACCTGCGCGACTCCTCCAGCAACGACGAGATGAGCTATGCCGGGGTGGAGAGCAGCCACCTCGACCTCGCCGGCGGGACCTACAGCCTGACCCCGCGCCTGGTCGTGAGCTACTACTACGCGCAGATGCAGGACATCTACCGCCAGCACTACGCCGGCCTGGTGCACGACCTGCCGCTGGGCGACGGGGTCAACCTGCGCAGCGACCTGCGCTACTTCGACACCCGCGAGAGCGGCCAGGATGCCTTGCGCTCGGCATCCCGGCTCGATGGCGGCAAGATCGACAACCGTTTCTTCAACGGCATGCTGACCCTGGGCGTCGGCGCGCACAAATTCGGCCTGGGCTACCAGAACCTCTCCGGCGACGGCGATTTCGCCTACCCGGGGCTGGACCCGTATTCGGTCAACCTGGTCACGGTGAACGTCTTCACCAAGGCCGAGACCGATGCCTGGCAGGCGCGCTACGACTACAACTTCGCCGCTTTCGGCCTGCCCGGCCTGAGCTTCATGACCCGCTACGTGAACGGCCGCAACATCGAGACGGCAAGCGTCAGCGGCGGCAAGGAATGGGAACGCGACACCGATATCGCCTATGTGGTGCAGAACGGGCCGCTGAAGAATTTCAGCGTGCGCCTGCGCAATGCGACGTTCCGCTCCAGTGGCGGGTTGACCACGGATATCGATGAGAACCGGCTGATTCTGGGGTACACCGTGGCGCTGTGGTGAGCGAAATAAAAGCGTAAATACGGTTTTTATCTTCAATTCCTGCACCAGACCGGGGCACAATCGCCAGTCTTTCCGGCCTCATCGCGGGCAATGCCCGCTCCCACAAGGTGCTGGGTTGTCCTCGCCTGTAGGAGCGGGCGTTGCCCGCGATGAGGCCTCCACGACCACCACGAAAACCAGCCCTCCCGGACCGCCCCATGACCACAGCCCAGGTGCCTCCGCCCCACACCACCTTCGACATCCGCCCCCTGCTCTTCGCCCACATGGCCTGCACCATCGCCATGATGGCCTTCGTTTCGCTGATCGGCCCGATCGCCCATGTCCTGCAACTGGCCCCCTGGCAGGCCGGTGCGGCGATGACCGTGTCCGGGGTGATCTGGATGCTCCTCGCCCGCCCCTGGGGCCGCGCCAGCGACCGCTATGGCCGCCGGCGCATCCTCCTGCTCGGCGCCAGCGGCTTCACCCTCGCCTACTGGGCCCTGTGCCTGTTCATCGATGGCGCCCTGCGCTGGCTGCCACCGGCCTCGATCGCCTTTGTCGGGATGATGCTCGGCCGGGGTGCCATCGGGGCCTTCTACGCCGCCCTGCCGGTGGGCAGCAATGCGCTGATCGCCGACAACGTCGAGCCGCAGCAGCGGGCCAGGGCGCTGGCCTCGCTGGGTGCGGCCAACGCCGTCGGCCTGGTCCTCGGCCCGGCCCTCGCCGCGCTGCTGGCGCGTTTCAGCCTGAGCCTGCCGATGTACGCCCTGGCCATCCTGCCGCTGCTGGCGGTGCTGGTGCTGCGCAGCAAACTGCAGCACCAGGAACTGCACCTGGCCCAGCCGCCACGCCCGGTACACCTGAGCGACCCGCGCCTGCGCCGGCCGCTGGTGGTGGCCTTTGTCGCCATGCTCTGCGTGTCCCTGGCGCAGATCACCGTCGGCTTCTTCGCCCTCGACCGTCTGGCCCTGGAGCCCGAAGCCGCCGCCCAGGCCGCGGGTGTGGCGCTGACCATGGTCGGCGTGGCGCTGATCTGCTCGCAGTTGCTGGTGCGCAAAGTGCAATGGCCGCCACTGCGGATGATCCGCGTCGGAGCCAGCATCGCAGCCCTGGGCTTCCTGCTCAGCGCCCTGGCCGACAGCGCAACCGTGCTGGCGCTGGGTTACTTCGTCAGCGCCAGCGGCATGGGCTGGGTCTTCCCGGCCTTCGCGGCGCTGGCGGCGAATGCCGTGGAAGCTTCGGAACAAGGGGCGACTGCAGGCTCCATCGGCGCGGTGCAGGGCCTGGGCGTGGTGATCGGGCCGCTGGCCGGGACGCTGATCTACACCCTGGATGCGCGCCTGCCGTACCTGGTGGCGGCCGTATTGCTGCTGCTGGTTGGACTTTGGTCAACCAGGCCCGCTCCCCTGTAGGAGCTGGCTTGCCTGCGAAGGACCGCGCTAGCGGTCCCAGACCTCAGCGCTATCGGGGACCGCTGCGCGGTCCTTCGCAGGCAAGCCAGCTCCTACAAGGGGCTCAGGCAGTCCGGACAGCCCCGTGCGAGTGTGTTTTAATGCGTCGCCCATTATTTCTGACACACCAAGGCGGCTATGGACACGGGGACACGACTCAGACTGGTGCGTGAACGCAACAAGCTCTCCCAACGGGAACTGGCCCGACGCAGCGGCCTGACCAACTCGACGATCTCGCAGATCGAGCAGAATCGCGTCAGCCCCTCGGTCAGTTCCCTGAAAAAGCTGCTCGAAGGCATCCCCATGTCGCTCGCGGAGTTCTTCAGTTTCGACGAACCGCCACGGGAAGAACGCTTCGTCTTCCGCGCCGCCGAACAGCCCGACCTGGGTCGCAGCGGCATGCGCATGCTGCTGGTCGGCGCCAGCGTCGAAGGCCGGCAGATGCGCATGCTGCGCGAACTGTACGCCCCCGGTGCCGACTCCGGCGAAGAGCCGATCGTCCACGCCGAAGGCGAGGAATGCGGCCTGGTGACCCGTGGCACCATCGAACTGCGCGTCGATGGCCAGGTGAGCATCCTCAATTCCGGTGACGGCTACTACTTCCCCACCACCCTGCCCCACAGCTTCAAGAACATCGGCCAGGACGAGGCCGAGATCATCAGCGCCAACACCCCGGCGAACTTCTGATTCCCCCCGGCGGTCCTGCCTCGCGACCGCCGCTTCTCCCTTATCCAGCAGACGCTGCCGCCGGCACGCCGTCGCCTGCGCTGCTGCCCGCGCTTTTCCGCAAGCCCTCTGCCACGCCTTTTGCCAGACAATCCGACTGACCCATCAGTCACCTTGCAGCCTTTGCAGGCTGTCAGAAAAGAATTTTGTAGTGCTAAGAAAAAATCACTACAAAACCGTTGACGCCGTTCGTCGAGCTCTTGCATGATGAGGCCGTCTCCCTGATCGGGAGCGCTGGCAAGGGTGTTCCAGACGGCTCGAGTGGTTTTCGGGTCGTCCGTGGAGTGGGACTGTCCAAAAGGCAGAGTGAAGAAAGCCCCTGTTGCGATGCTGCTGTAGCAGCCTTGGTAGTGCGCTACACATGTGGCGCCAGAAGAGAAATCAATACTGAAGAGTCATGGGGGCTTTAAATGATGAACCTGAACGAAAAACCGACCATCGAAGAATTGGCCAAACTGTTCGCAGCGCGCAAAGACAGCCTCGACAGCCACATTCTCTGGATCTGCGATGCAGGTGGTGTGCATATCGAAGGCCTGGGGGCCTGCACCGCGGAAAGCGAATTCGAACAACGCAAGCCGAACATGCGTGCCCGCCTGAAGATGTACCGTCGCGGCCAGGGCTACGTCGGCAAGAAGGCCGCCGCCGACACCCAGTTCGTCGGTCGCGTCCTGGCCACCCTGCAGCAGGAATGGCCAGCACTGCGTGACGGCCAGGGCGTCCAGGTCATCGACCGCCTCTGCTGAGTTGTCCGCTTTATCGAGCCCGGCCCAAAAGGCCGGGCTTTTTCATGTCCGCGATCAATCCATCGCCAGGCCTTGCGGGTAAGATGCGGCTTTTCCCCGGAGCCCCTTCGCCATGACCAGCCCCGTATTCGGCAACGCCGATGCGTCCTACCAGGCCGCCGGCGGCCTCGACGGCCTGCGCCGTCTGGTGGACGACTTCTACGACATCATGGACCAGGACCCCGCCGCCCAGGCGGTGCGGCGCATGCATGGCGCCGACCTGAGCCTGTCGCGGGACAAGCTGACCTGCTTTCTCAGCGGCTGGCTCGGCGGCCCCAGGCTGTTCGCCGAGCGCTACGGCCCGATCGGCATCCCGTCGTTCCATGCGCAATGGCCGATGAACGAAGACCACGCGCGGATCTGGCTCGACTGCATGGCCCAGGCCATTGCCCGCCAGGACTATTGCGCGGCGTTCGCCGAGTACCTGCTGACCCAACTGCGCGTGCCAGCGCAGCGCATCGTCCAGGCCAGCCGCGCCCGTCACGGGCACTGATTCGCGGACAAGAAAAAACCGCCGGGGCAGTCATTGCCGCGGCGGTTCTTGCGTTGCGATTCGGTTATGCCTGCAAGGCCATCGTCTCCTCCGGGTGCAGTCCGACGACCAGCGCCCGGGCCCGATCGACACCCCAGACCAGCGCTCGACTCATGCTCTCGCTGGGCCGCGCCGGGTAGTACTCCTCGAGCAAGGCCTTGCCGTGGCGAGCATAGACACCGAGGAAAAGCTGGGTCGCGCCGGTGCGCGAAAGCCTGACCTGGACATCGATGCTGGTACCGTCACTGAGCACTTCGTCGTGACTGCGGCTGTGCAGCATGGCATCCGCCCATTCCCAGTACTTTTCTTCCCTGATACGCATTGCTGTCCTCCACTGGAATTAGCGTGCCCAAGTAAGGCACAGATTGCCCCCCTTCTCCAGCGCCGAGCGCCGGCGCAATGAGCAAGGTCAAGCAAAGCACCATCAATTGGCACAAATCGCGTACCTGTCGGCGCTTTGGGCAAACACCCGAACAGCTGTCGGACAATGCGTGACGAAACTGCCGCGAATGCCCCGAAGGGCATCGGTTTCAGCGTTTCGGCAGGGCGGCGGGAAGGAATCGGCGACTTTCCGCGCGGGCCGGCGTCCTCGCCTTGAAGGTGCCCTGGGCATCGTCCAGGGTCATGTGGGCAAAGCCCAGGCGGAAGGCGGACTGACCACAACGCACCACGGCATTGATGGGAAATTCGTCGCCGAGGTCTTCGAGAAATTGATCCTTCATGTTCCTGTTCCCCTCTGAAATCGACCGCTACCGACTCTCCAGCGGAGAACCTGAAAATAGCGATCTCAATGGTTGAGAGACTAGCCGGACATTTGCAGACCGACTGGTCACTGGGCAGGATCCCCGACAGGCGGCAACGAACTCAGGCTTGCGCCGTCCGGAGCACCTCGCGCAGGCGCGGCCCGAACACATTGATCAGCAACCCGAGCATCACCAGCACACCGCCCCAGCACTGGATCGCGCTCAAGCGCTCATCCAGCAGCCAGGCCGACGAGGTCAGCCCCACTACCGGAACCAGAAGCGAAAAGGGTGCCACTTTGCCCGCCGGGTAGCGCGACAGCAGGCGACTCCACAGGCCGTAGCCGAGCATGGTGGCGATCGCCGCCAGGTAGATCAGGGCCAGGATCGAGTGCAGGCCGATGTTGCGCAGCGACGCTTCGATCAGCGCCGGCCCTTCCAGGTACCACGACAGGGCGAAGAACGGCAGCGGCGGAATCAGCGCGCCCCAGATCACCAGGGCGACCAGATCGATCTTGCCGAAGCGCCGGGTGATGATGTTGCCCATGGCCCAGCAGGCACCGCCGCAGAGGGTCAGGAGCAGCGCGAACAGGGGGACGTGGCTGCCGTTCTCGCTGCCGATCAGCGCCAGCCCGCCAGCCGCCACCAGCAGGCCCAGCACACTGGCCGCGCGCAGGCGCTCGCCGAGGAAGACCGCGGCGAAGATCATGGTGAAGAACGCCTGCGACTGCAGGACCAGCGACGCCAGCCC
The DNA here is from genome assembly GCF_032621685.1 of Pseudomonas sp. zfem002. Lineage (NCBI taxonomy): Bacteria > Pseudomonadati > Pseudomonadota > Gammaproteobacteria > Pseudomonadales > Pseudomonadaceae > Pseudomonas > Pseudomonas sp. zfem002. The sequence continues at coordinate 21,543 of NZ_JAVYJH010000045.1, forward strand.
CGGCGGCATGCCGTTGTGCATGGCTTCGAAGAGAAAGGCGAACTGGCCGAGGGAGATGGTCGAACCGTAGGCGATCAGCCAGCGCCATGGCAGCTGTGGACGACGGATGAAGAACACCGCCGGAATCGCTACCAGAACGAAGCGCAGGGCCCCCAGCAACATCGGCGGCAGGCCATCCAGGCCGACCTTGATCACCACGAAGTTGAGGCCCCAGGCGACGATCACCACCAGTGCCAACAGCAGATCCTTGAGTGGCATTTTCCCCCCAGCTCCATACGTAATAATTTGAAACATCATATCGTCATTGCCGCGGCAGCTGCCACGGCGCGGGGGGCTGGGTGGCGGGTTGGGTTAAACCGGGGTCGTCGGTGTGCACCGCGGTGCAGCGCTTGGGGCTGAAATGAGGCAGATGATGCGGGCCTTATGGCTGCATGGGTATCTACAGCTCTCGGGAAGCCTGGCGGGAAATCGCATCAAGGCCACCAGGTGCCTGTCTTGAGCCTTACAGCGCCCTCAAGATCGAGCGCCGCCCGCGCGGCGCATCGCGGATGAATCCGCTCCCACATTGGTTGCAACGTGCCTATGCCTGACAGGCCATGGTTGACCGCCTTTTGTGGTCGACTCGATATCGAGTCGAATCCAGCAGCCTCCCCACGATACATCGCCGAAAAAACAAAGGCTGACAACCCAAATCCCACAGGCCATGGCACGTTGCAACAAATGTGGGAGCGGACTCATCCGCGATGCGCCGCGCGGGCGGCGCTCGATCTTGAGGGTGTGCTGGTCTAATGGCTCCGGACACCTCAATTAGGGAGAATCCCCCTACTGAGGAGTACCCCCGATGACCAAGAAGTACAGAAGATTCACCACCGAGTTCAAACTCCAGGTCTGCAAGATGATTGTTGATCAAGGCCTGAGCGTGA
>NZ_JAVYJH010000046.1:0-24431 GCF_032621685.1 Pseudomonas sp. zfem002
CAGGGTTGGGACTCGTTGTTCACTGGCCTGAGCACGGGGTACGGCACCTGGTTCCAGGGTGAGGTGGCGGCCAACTATTCCGGGCCGTTCAACAGCAACACCGGGATTCACCATGTCGGCCTGAAGGCCACGCCGCTGGAGAACCTTACCGTCGGCGCGCTGTACTTCGACTTCAACACCCTGCGCACCCGCGACACCCTCAACCTGGATGCGCGGGAGCTGGATCTGTATGTGGAGTGGGCGGTGAACGAGCACCTGATCATCAGCCCGCTGGTCGGTCTTTATCAGCCGAAGAAGGACGAAAGCAACGGCGGCAACCAGGTGGGGGGCAATGGCACCAATGTGTACAGCCAATTGACGGTGGCTGTGCCGTTCTGAGGGTCTTGCACTAACTTGGTAGGAGCTGGCTTGCCTGCGAAGGACCGCAACGCGGTCCCAGACCTCACCGCTATCGGGGACCGCTGTGCGGTCCTTTCGCAGGCAAGCCAGCTCCTACAGAATCAATGAGGCCATCACAGCCAGTCTCCGCCATCCCGCCGAACGCCGCATTGCCCAGCGCATACGCCCCCCCCCAACCGACGGGAACAGTTCGGCTTTGAGGGGAACAGGCGTTTCCCTGCGAAACAATTTATATACACTTGTCCGCACCCGCCCCGCCGCAGAACCTGACGTGAACCCGCGCACGTCCAAGCCCCTTTCGCTTTCAGGAGTACCCCGCTTGTCCCGCGACAACCTTCCCCTGGTGATGCTGCCCGGCCTGCTCAACGACCATCGCCTCTGGGCTCATGCCCAGGCCACCTTTGCACCGACGCGCCAGGTGCTGATCCCCGACCTGAGCCAGGACAGTTGCATCACCGCCATGGCCGAGCGGGTGCTGCGCCAGGCGCCGCCGCGCTTCGCCCTCGCGGCACTGTCCATGGGCGGCTACGTGGCGTTCGAGATCATGCGCCGTGCTCCGCAGCGGGTCGAACGCCTGGCCCTGTTCGACACCATGGCGCGCCCCGACGACCCGGCCCGCGCGCGGGTGCGCCGCGGCCTGCTGGAACTGGCCGGGCTGGGCAAGTTCAAGGGCGTCACCCCGCAACTGCTGCCGCGCCTGATGCATGCGCGCAGCCTCGACAGCAGCGTGCCGCGGGTGGTGATGGAGATGGCCGACGCCATCGGCCGCGAGGGCTTCATCCGCCAGCAGCAGGCGATCATCGACCGCGCGGACTACCGCCCCGTGCTGGAGACGATTCGCGTGCCGACCCTGGTGCTGTTCGGCGAACAGGACGAGATCACGCCCCTGGCCGAGGCGCGGGTGATCCACGAAGGCATCGCCGGCGCGCACCTGGAGGTGATCGGTGATTGCGGCCACCTGCCGCCGCTGGAACATCCCGAGCACTGCAGCGAACTGCTTGGCCGCTGGCTCGACGGTGCCTTCGACGCCTGACCCCGCCACAGCGTCGAACCCATCGCCCGCCTGCGTACCGTCTGACGACTTGGCTCGCGCGAACCCTGTAGGAGCGGGCTCGCCCGCGAAAGGACCGCAAAGCGGTCCCGGATAGCGGTCCCGGATAGCGGTGAGATCGGGGACCGCTTTGCGGTCCTTTCGCGGGCAAGCCCGCTCCTACAAGTCGTTGGGCAGGCATCCAGAGCTGTAATTCCCGGCCTTTTCCCGGGGACCGGCCGCCCGCACGCCTGAAGGCGCATTTCCATCAACTCGCTTCGCGGTTGCTGGACGCCTCGCTGTCGTCCTGCACGTCGCCGCGCTCCCTGAGCAACTGAACGAAGGTGCTCAGGCAGCGCGACATCATCCCCCGCCGCCACACCAGCCAGGTGCGCAGGTAGCGAAACTTCTCCGACAGCGGCCAGACGCTGACCGTGCTGCAGCCCGGCATGCTGTCGAGCATGCTGCGCGGCATCAGCGCCAGGCCGGCGCCGGCGCTGACGCAGGCGAGCATGCCGTGGTAGGACTCCATTTCGAGGATCTTGCCCGGCACCGCGCCGTCCTGGGCAAACCATTTCTCGAAGTGATGACGGTACGAGCAGTTGGCGCGGAAGGCGTAGATGGTCGCGCCGTTGACCTCGGCGGCACGGGCGATCGGCCCATGGTGGAGCGGCGCGATCAGGACCATCTCCTCGGTGAACACCGGCACCCCTTCCAGCGCCGGGTGCAGCACCGGCCCGTCGACGAAGGCGGCGCTCAGGCGCCCGGCCAGCACGCCGTCGATCATCGCCCCGGACGGACCGGTGCTCAGGTCCAGCTCGACCTTGGCGTAGCTCTGGTTGTAGGCCGCGAGCAACGCCGGGATGCGCACCGCCGCGGTACTTTCCAGGGAACCCAGGGCGAAGGCGCCCTGCGGCTCGTCGCCGGCCACGGTCTGCCGCGCCTCGGCCACCAGGTCGAGAATGCGCCGCGCGTAGTCGAGGAAATTCCAGCCGGCCGGCGACAGGCGCAGGCGGCTTTTCTCGCGGATGAACAGGTCGGCGCCGAGTTCTTCTTCCAGTTGTCGGATGCGGGTGGTCAGGTTCGACGGCACTCGGTGAATATGCTGGGCCGCGGCACTGATGCTGCCCTGCTCTGCCACGGCCTTGAACATCTCCAGCTGGACCAGATCCATAACATCATTCTCTCTGCGTGAATGTTTCGCTCAGTATTATTCAGTTTCAGGGAAACATACAACGCAGTAGGCTTCGATCCGTACTCCTTCCATCAGGACGCCGAGATGACCGTGATCAGCCACCAGACCCATGCCCTGTCGATCAACCCCGCCACCGGCGAGCAGATCGGCGCCTATCCCTACGAGAGCGACGCCGTGCTCGACGCCGCCCTGGCCCGTGCCGCCGCCGGCTACGCGGTCTGGCGCCGCACGCCGCTGGAAGGCCGCGTCGGCCAGTTGCGCGCCCTCGCCGCCGCCCTGCGCGACAACCTCGAGGCCATGGCGCGGATGATCACCGACGAAATGGGCAAGCCGGTCGCCCAGGCCCGTGGCGAAATCGAGAAATGCATTCATCTGTGCGAGTGGTACGCCGACAACGGCCCGGCCATGCTCGCCGCCGAAGCCGCGCCGGTGCCGGTGGGCAAGGCGCGCATCGAATACCGTCCACTGGGCCCGCTGCTGGCGGTGATGCCGTGGAACTTCCCGATCTGGCAGGTCCTGCGTGGTGCCGTGCCGGCGCTGCTGGCCGGCAACACCTACGTGCTCAAGCACGCACCGAACGTGATGGGCAGCGCCTACCTGCTGCTCGATGCGTTCAAACGCGCCGCCTTCCCTGAGGGCGTGTTCGAGGTGCTCAACGTCACGCCGGATGGCGTGTCGAAGGCCATCGCCGACCCGCGCATCGCCGCCGTGACCCTGACCGGCAGCGTGCGTGCCGGTACCGCCATCGGTGCCCAGGCCGGTGCCGCGCTGAAGAAATGCGTTCTGGAGCTGGGCGGTTCCGATCCGTTCATCGTGCTCAATGACGCCGACCTCGACGCGGCGGTGAAGGCCGCGGTCATCGGTCGCTACCAGAACACCGGCCAGGTCTGCGCGGCGGCCAAGCGCCTGATCGTCGAGGAAGGCGTGGTCCAGGCCTTCACCGAGAAGTTCGTGGCCATGACCCGCGAGCTGGTGGTGGGCGATCCGCGCAATGGCGACACCTACATCGGCCCGATGGCCCGCTTCGACCTGCGCGACGAGCTGGACGGCCAGGTCCAGGCCACCCTGGCCGAGGGCGCGACCCTGCTGCTGGGCGGCGGCAAGGCCGAGGGCGACGGCAACTACTACCAGCCGACGGTGCTGGCCGATGTCACCGAGCACATGACCTCGTTCAGGGAGGAACTGTTCGGCCCGGTGGCCTCGATCATCACCGCCCGCGATGCCCGGCATGCGCTGGCGCTGGCCAATGACAGCGAGTTCGGCCTGACGGCGACCATCTACAGCGCCGACGTGGCGCTGGCCGAGAAGCTGGTGGAAGAGCTGGATACCGGTGGCGTGTTCATCAACGGCTACTGCGCCAGCGATCCGCGGGTGACCTTCGGTGGCGTGAAGAAGAGCGGGTTCGGCCGCGAGCTGTCGCACTTCGGTGTGCGCGAGTTCTGCAATGCGCAGACGGTGTGGCTGGAGCGCAACTGAGCGGCGGACTGGCGATGGTGTCCGGGTGGGCACCATCGCCGGCCCGGGACATGATCTTTACGACGGCTGCGCCGCCGATCGCGAATAAATTCGCTCCCACGCCGGACTGCTGCGCGCTTGCGATCTGCTCTCGGCGCCACAGCGCATGCGGGCTCCCACAGGCTTTGTGCATGACCTGAAGAAACCCGCTGCCCCCCTCAGAACTTCGCCCGCAGCGTCAGCATGAAGTTGCGCGGATCACCGTAGAAGTTGTTGTACGCCGAGGTGCCCACCGTCGCGTAGTAACGCTTGTCGGCCAGGTTGTTGGCGTTCAGCGTCGCCGACCAGTGCTCGTCGATGCGGTAGTCGATGCTGCCGCTCCACACCGTGTAGCCGGCCTGCATGAACTTGTAGGTGACATCCTCGCCATCGAACTTGCCGCTGTCCGGGTTGAAGGTGGTCACGTAGCCATTCTTCGACGTGCGGCTCTGCGTCGTCGCACCGAGGCCGACTTTCCAGTCCTGCCACTGCCCTGGCAACTGATAGGTCCCCCACAGCTTGAACAGGTGCTTGGGCGTGACCCCGGCGAAGGAATCACGGGCCTCGTCGCCCTCCTTGTCGACCACATGGGCGTAGGTGTAGCCGGCGATCAACTGCAGGCCCGGGGCGACCTCGCCACTGATCTCGGCATCGAAGCCCTGGCTGACCACCAGGCCCTGGTTGCGGTAGCAGCAATCGCCGCCGAAATCGTACTGGCCGTCCTCGATCGCGGCACCGTCCTGCTCGATGCGGTACAGGGCGAACGCGCTGTTCATGCGCCCGTCGAACAACTGGCCCTTGAGGCCCAGCTCGTAGTTCTTCGACGTGCTCGGCTCGAGCGGCGAGCCTGGCTGCGGGCCCATGCTGTAGCCGGTCTGCGGGGTGAAGGTCTCGGCGTAGCTGGTGTACAGGGTCCAGCGCGGGTCGAGGTCCCAGGTCAGGCCGGCATACGGCGTGAAGACCCCGCTCTCATGCTTGGTGGATGGCCGCGACGGCGGCGTCTCGCCGTCGAAGAAGTCCTGCTTGTTCTGGTAGGCGTAGTCCGCCAGGCGCCCGCCGATGATGAACTTCACCTCCTCGCTCAGGGACAGGCGGGTCATGCCGTACAGCGACTTACGAATCTCGGTGAGGTACTGGTCCTTGTTCAGGCGGCTGCCCTGGTCCGCGGGGGGCGTGCGTCCGCCGAGGTCCAGCGGCAGGTTGGCGATCACCCCGGTGTACTGCACCACCGAACCCACCGTGTGGGTGTAGTCCAGCCCGCCGAGCACATCGTGTTCCAGGCCGAAGGCGCTGAAGCGGCCCTTGAAGTAGCTGTTGAGGGTCTTGCGCTCGCTGCCGCCGGTGTTGGGGTAGTTGTACCAGGCCGGGCCGAGGCCGCTTTCCGGATCGACGCCGCCGAAGTAGTAGAGCCCGCTGGAGTTGCGGTCGATGTCCACCCAGTTCAGCTCGGTGGTCAGCGACCAGTCGGGGGCGAAGCTGTGCTCGACCCTGGCGTAGGCCTGGCGGGTTTCTTCGCGCACGCGGTTCCAGTTCGAGGTGAAGGCGGTGTGCCGCGGCAGCTTGAGGTCCTCGCCGTTGCTGTAGCGCGGCAGGCCGTTGAAGTACGGCACGCCATCGACGTCCTGGTAGCTGCCGCCGAGGGTCAGGGTGGTGTCCGGGCTCAGGTCGAACTCCAGCGAGCCATAGGCCAGGCTGTTCTGCAGGTCGCCGTAGTCGTAGAAGGCCTTGCTGTCCTGGTAGGCCATGCCGAGGCGGCCGCGGATATCGCCGCTGTCCACCAGCGGGCCGGTGAGGTCGAACTCGCTGCGGTAGTTGTCCCAGCTGCCGGCGGACGCGGAAAACGCCAGCCGGCTGTCGCGCAGGGCACGCTTGCGCACCAGGTTGACGGTGCCGCCGGGATCGCCGCTGCTGGAGAACAGACCGTCGACCCCGCGCAGGAACTCGACGCGCTCGTACTGGGCCATGTCCAGCTGGCTCAGCGCACCGTAGCCGGCGATGCTGGTGCTCAACGGCGCGCCACCATCGATCTGGGTGTTGGACACGGCGAAGCCGCGGGAAAAGAAGTTGCTCTCGTTGCCCATGGAGGCCTGGGCGATCCCGCCTTTCTGCAGGGTCACGCCCGTCACCTTGGCCATCACCTCGGTCAGGCTGTTGAGGTTCTGTTCCTCGATCTGCTGGCGGGTGACCACCGACACCGAATGCGGCACTTCGCGCAGCGAGGTGGCGACCTTGCTGCCCACCGTCGCGCTCTGCACGGTGTACGCCGCGCCGCTCTCGGCCAGGCCCTGGCCGACCACGGCGGTCGGGGCCAGGGCCACGCTGCCCTGGCCCGGTGTCTGCAGCAGCGACCAACTGCCATCGGCATTGCGCACGACACTGAACGGACTGCCCTGGAGCAGCCGGGCAAAGCCCTGCTCGACACTGAAGCGGCCGTTCAGCGCCGGGCTCTGGTGACCGGCCGTCATGCGCGTATCGAACGACACCACCACCCCGGCCTCGCCGGCGAAACGGATCAGTGCCGCATCCAGCGGACCGGCGGGAATGCCGTAGGTTTTCTCCACAGACTCGGCGCGGGCCTGGCTGGCGGGCGCGAACAACGGCGCGCCGACGGCGGTGTGCAGGGCCAGCGAGGCCGAGACGATGGCCAGCGCCAGTGGCTTCTTGCGCAGTGAACGGGTGGGACGAACAACGGTGATGGGCAACCCTGAAAGCATGCTGATTCCTGATCCTTCGCACTGTGGATGGGGTGGTTTCAGGGGTAAGTCGAGCGGGCGCGGAAAAATCGACAACGCCGCGCAAGAAATTTCTCAGGCGTTGCCGACCACCCGGGTCCAGTAGCGGCTGCGTTGCCGCACCTGGACCGGCAGGGCGCGGGCGATGGCGGCGAAGGCCATGTCCAGGTCATCCAGGGGGAAGGCGCCGGAAATCGGCAGTTCGGCCACTGCGTCGTCCCAGCCGAGGTAACCGTGCCGGTAGCGGCGCAACTCGCCGAGCAGACGCCGCAGCGGCCAGCCATTGACCAGCAGGCGGCCATTGACCCACTCGCCACTGCCCGGCTCCAGCGCCTGCAGCGGTCCACAGTGTTGCGCGCTGAAGCTCATGCCCTGCCCCGCCTCGACCCGCTGCTCGCGGTCCAGCTGCAGCGGGGTCACCGCCACGGCCTGCTCGAAGACTTCGAGGCGCGTGCTGGCGTCGTTCTGGCGCACGCTGAAGCGGGTGCCCAGCGCCCGCACGTGGCCTTCGGCGCTGCGCACCAGCAGCGGCCGCGGATCGACGCCGGTGCTCAGGAGGATTTCCCCGGCGCGCAGATGGATCAGGCGCATCTGCGCGGTGAAGCGGATGTCCACCGCGCTGGCGGTATTCAGCGCCAGGCGGGTGCCATCGCTGAGGGTCAGGCTGCGCCGCTCGCCGACGCCGGTGCGCTGCTCGGCCAGCCACACCGGGGCCTGGCGATAGCCGTTCCAGCCCAGCGCGCCGACCCCGGCCAGCAGCGCCAGGTGCTTGAGCACGGCGCGTCGGTCGAGGCCGGCCGGGGCGTGGTCCAGCACCCGGCAGGCGAACTCGCCCGGCAGGCCCTGCAACTGCGCCTGCATCCGCTCGACCCGCTGCCAGGCCCACTGGTGCGCGGGATCGGCCTGCCGCCATTGCCGCCAGGCGGCGAGCAGCGCGGCGTCCTCGGGCCCCGCGGCCAGCCGCGCCAGCCATTGCGCGGCCATGCGCAGGGCCTCGCGCTGCTGCTCGGCGGTCACTCCTGCTGCTCCAGGGCAAACAGCAGGCAGTGTTCAGTGGCCTTGGCCACGTACTTGGTCACCGAGCTGACCGAGACGCCCATGCGCGCAGCGATCTCCTTGTAGCCCAGGCCCTGCAGCTGCGAGAGCAGGAACGCCTGCTTCACCTTGCGCCCCAGGCCGCTGAGCATGGCGTCCACCGCGTGCAGGCTCTCCAGCAACAGCAGGCGCTCCTCGGGCGAGATGTCGAAGGTCGGCGGCGCGTCGGCGAGGGCCTGCAGATAGGCCTGTTCCAGGGCACGCCGGCGGAAGCTGTCGACCATCACCCGCCGCGCCACGCTGCCGAGGAAGCAGCGCGGCTCGCGCAGATCGCCGGGCAGCCCGTGGCGCCGCTCACTCAGGAGCAGGCGCAGGAAGGTGTCCTGGGCAAAGTCCGCGGCCTGCTGCGAACACCCCAGGCGCGCCCGCAGCCAGCCCACCAGCCAGCCATGGTGGGCGCTGTAGAGAGAGGCAACGGTCTGGGGCGGGTCGGCGGGCATGGACGGCAATCGATATCATTTGAGAATGAGTCGTAATTTAGTGGATGTCCACCATGCTTTGCAATTGCCATCAGGGCGTCCGGCGGCGGGATTGCACCTTTTCCGGCGACCTGGCTGTTGGCGCGCAAGCTGTTGGCTGCGCAATCTTCAGGACCACTGGTCGGGCCTGGGTGAATCGACTTGAGCGCGGGCGGCGCAACCTGCGTCGTACGGGAACACAGGCTGTCCTGTGTGCCCCCGAAATCAGATGAGGTGAAGGATCATGGCCGACAACCAAGGCAAGCAAGGCAACTCCAACCCGGGCAACTTCGCCAATGACCGGCAGAAAGCCGCCGAAGCCGGGCGCAAGGGCGGCCGGGCATCCGGCGGCAACTTCGCCAACGACCGCCAGCGCGCTTCCGAAGCCGGTCGCATCGGTGGCCAGAACAGCCATGGCGGCGGGCGCAAGAGCCAGTGACGAAGCCCCCGCGAGGGCTCCTCGGAGCCCTTTCCCTCATGACGCCGCAAAGCCCTGCCGGCGTGCCCTCCAGACCACCAGCAGGGTCAGTGCCAGGAGCGCCAGGATGGCGGGGAAGAAGCTGCCGACGCCCTGGTGCTGGAGGAGAAACGCCCCCAGGATGCCGCCCCCGGCGATCGCCATGTTCCAGGCGGTGACCAGCATCGACTGGGCGACATCAGCCGCCTCGCCGGCGGTCCTGGCCAGCGCGGTCTGGAACAGGGTGGGCGCACCGCCATAGGCCAGCCCCCACAATCCCACCGCCGTGTAGACCAGCAGCGGATTCGCCTCGAACAGCCCCAGCACCAGCGCGCACAGCCCGAACAGCAGGGTGCAGATCAGTGTGAGCAGGCGCAGGTGACGGTCGATCAGCGCACCGATGATCCAGATTCCCAGCAGCGACGTGAGGCCGAACACCAGCAGCACCAGGTCCGTGCGCTCGGCCATGCCCGCCTTGGCGAGGAACGGCGCGATATAGGTGTAGAGAATGTTGTGGGCGAGGACGAAGGCCAGCACCACCAACAGCACCGGACGCACCCCGGGCATGGCCAGCACCCGCCCAGGCGACAGGCGCTTGCCGGCGGCCTGGCCGGGGAAGTCCGGGACCGCGGCGCGCACCCAGAGCATCAGCAGCAGGGCCAGCAGGCTCATGAAGGCAAAGCACAGGCGCCAGCCGAGCAGATTGCCCAGCAGGGTGCCGCCGGGAACCCCCAGCGACAGGGCCAGCGGCGCGCCGACCATGGCGATGGCGATCGCCCTGCCCTGCTGCTGCGGCGCCACCATGCGCGCCGCGTATCCCGCCAGCAGCGCCCACAGCAGCCCGGCCGCCATGCCGGCGAGAAAGCGCGCGAACAGGGTCAGCAGCGCGCTGCTGGACAGCGCCGTGAGCGTATTGGCGATCACGAAGCCGGCCAGTGCGGTCAGCAGCAACGGCCGCCGGCGCATGCCCTGGGTCAGGGCGATCAGGGGAATCGCCGCCAGCAGCGAGCCGCAGGCGTAGAGCGTCACCAGTTGCCCGGCCAGCGCTTCGGAAATGCCCAGGCCAACGCTGATCTGCGCCAGCAGCCCGGCGGGTAGCGCCTCGGTGAGGATGGTGACGAACCCGGTCAAGGCCAGGGCCAGGAGTGCCGCGATGGGCAGGCGCGCGACCTGCGCGGCGTCGAATGGAGCGGTGGTGGAGAGTGTCATGGTTACGCCTCGTCGAATGCAGGCTGCCATGCTCGACGCATCACCCATGCAAGACAATAATGCTCGGGTTCAAAACATATCGGACAAATATTCCGCAATAGGGACTGTCATGGAATCGCTCAACGGTATCGCCTTCTTCGTCCAGGCGGCGGAAACCCGCAGCTTCTCCGCGGCCGGGCGTCTGCTCGGGGTCTCGGCTTCGGCGGTCGGCAAAAGCATCTGCCGCCTGGAACAGCGCCTCGGCGTGCGCCTGTTTCACCGCAGCACCCGCAGCATCACCCTGACCGCGGAAGGCACGCTGTTTCTCGAACGCTGCCGACGCATCCTCTGCGAGCTGGAGGCGGCCGAACTGGAAATGTCGGAGACCCACCAGGCGCCGCGCGGACGTCTGCGCATCAGCCTGCCCCAGACCGGAATCCTGGTGCTGCCGACGCTGACCGCCTTCATGCGGCGCTACCCGGCCATCGAGCTGGACGTGGACCTCTCCGACCGGTTGGTGGAGGTGATCGAGGAAGGCTTCGACGTGGTCATGCGCACCGGCGAACCCGCCGATTCGCGCCTGATGTCCCGCGTCCTCGGCAACTTCCACCTGCAACTGGTGGCGTCTCCCGCGTACCTGGCGCAGCGCGGTACACCGCGGTGTCCGGCCGATCTCGCCGGGCATGCCTGCCTGCAGTACAAGTTGCCCAGCACCGGCAGGCTGCAGCCGTGGCCGTTGAAGGACGACGGTGCGCGGGAGTGGAAACTGCCGGCCTCGATGCAGTGCAACAGCGCGATCGCCCTGGTGGATGTCGCCCGCGCCGGGCTGGGCATCGCCTGCCTGCCGGACTTCATGGTGGGCGAGGCCATCGCCCGCGGTGAGCTGGTCGACGTGCTGCCCGAGCACGTCGAGCATCAGGGCACCTTCCGCCTGCTCTGGCCGTCGAGCAAGCAGCTGGCGCCGAAGCTGCGGGTGTTCATCGACTTCATGTGCGCGGAGCTGTTTCCCGCGCGCGCCTGAGCTCAGTGGGGGTCGCCGGTGGTGACCGCAAAGGCGCTGCGAATGAAATGCTCCAGCTCATCGGCCTGGAGAATCTCGATGGAGAAATGCCCGAAGCGTTTGGGCAGCCAGAGGATCCGTACACCGCTGGGCGAGTCCAGCTGGTCGCGGGCCAGCGGCTTGCCGTTCTCGTCTTCCGGGCATTCGCCGTTGGCCAGCAACTGGTCATAGGCGGCGAGGATGTCCGGGGTGGTGTAGCACTGGCGGTAGATGGTGCCTTCGCCATTGCGCTGCAGCAGCTCGTGCAGGTTGCCGGCCAGCGGCTGGACCAGGATGAAACGCTCGCTGCCGAAGCGCACCACCGCGTAGCGCACGTGCAGGCCGTCGCGCTGCCAGGTGAAGGCGCGCGACACCTGCGCCGAGAACACCCGGGCGTAATGCGCGCAAGCGCTTTCGAGGTCGTGGACCAGGACATCCACGTGGCTGAATTTCAGGTCCATGACGGTTTTCCCGGGCCGGCGACAAGGCGCTCAGGGTAACGCCGCTACAGCCACCCGGCCAGCACGATCGGCAGCCAGGCGAACGACAGCAGGGTCGAGCACATCACCACATTGGCCACCTGCTCCGGCGAGCGCCCGGCGCGCACCGCCAGCAGGTAGTTGAACACCGCCACCGGCATGGCCGACTGCATCACCAGCACCGCGTGGGGCAGCGTCGGCATGTCGAGCAGGGCCCCGATCGCCCAGCCGACCGCGGCACCGAGAACGATGCGCAGCGCCCCGAGCAGCATGCCGCTGCCGACCTGCTGCGGGCGGATGCTGGCCAGCGACACGCCGAGGGTCAGGAGCATCAGCGGAATCACCATGCCGCCCACCAGGTCCACGGTATTGGCCAGCCACAGCGGCAGTTGCAGGTCGAAGAAGATCATCGGCAAGGCCAGGGCCAGGCTGATGACGATGGGGTTGCGCAGCAGCGAGCGGAACGTGGTGACGCCGCCGGAGATGGCGATCCCCAGGGTGAACTGGAAGCTCGACAGGGTCAGGAAGAACGCCACCGCCAGGGCCAGGCCCTGGTCGCCGAAGGCGTACAGCGCCACCGGCAGGCCCATGTTGCCGGTGTTGGGAAACATGAACGCCGGCATCAGCACCCGCCAGTGCTGGCCGAAGGCGCGGCTCACCGCATAGCCGATCGCCGCCATCGCCAGCATGCCCAGCACGCAGGCCAGGGCCATGCTGGCGAAGGCCTGCGGATCGAGGCGGGTGCGGTGCAGGGTCGACAGCACCAGGCACGGCGTGCCGATGCTCATGACCAGGCTGGCGATGAACTCCGTCGGGTAGGCATGGCCCCGGCGGGCCCAGATGAAGCCGATCGCGGCGACGATGAAGACAGGCGCCAGAACGGCGAACAACGAAGCCAGCATGGGGCGTGGTCCTTGGCAAAAGCGGCCATGCTAGGAGCGGGTGGTGGGTGGGTGCAAGCCTTTGCCGCCTGGGGACCTGCCGCGGAGCGGCGCGGCCCGATGCCTTATCGCCACCATCCCTTTAGACTGTCGTGCCTTTTCCTGACATAACCCTTCCCTACCAATCTGACAATCATCACGGCCCCTCATGAGCATGACTACCAGGGAAAATGTCGTTCAATCGGCCATCGAGCACGCCTTGAACGCATATTGCGACCACGCGGGCATGCGGCTCTTTCGCCCGTTCGCCAATCAACAAGGTGAAAACCTTCGAAGCTATTGCGCTGATGTCCTCGGACTCCTGGATGATTCCAGGGTCATTCTGCTGGAGGTCAAAGAGCTGGATTGCGAAACCGGAAAGTTGGCCAGGTTCGAACCCGAGCAGCACGCAGCATGTTGTCAGTTCGAACAGCTTGGTGTGCCTCTTGGCTACGCCTACAACGCCGTAGCGGAACTTGAATACGACTTGCAACCGCGAGATGCAGAATGGCCCCGAATTACCCTGACGCAAGTCAATAGATCGACACCCGGAAAACTTCCTTCGAACACGCCGGATATCAAGCACCACCAGACCTTGCTGTCATGGTTGACCTGTGCGGACAGTGGGGACTCAACGAAGATCCTTGGCAAACTGCATGGATTCGTCCGGCACCCTGAAGTGCTGCGCAATGGCATGCTGGTGCTCATCTACGGCGTCACCGAAAATGCATTGGCCATGCTCGCACCGAAGGAAATCGATGCGATTGTCAAAACGCTGAACAGCAGCAAACTCACAGCGAAGCAACAGGAAAAGCTGACCACCCTGCTGGGTGAGTCCGCCGACGTCTTCAAACGGTTCGACGTCCTGAAAAAAAAGAACAGGCTGAGACGCCCGAAGATCTGAGATCTCGCGGCCCTCGGGGCCACGGCCTGTCAAATGCCGTGGCCCCGGGTCAATAGAGAAAGGCTTTCGGTCTGCCTGGTTTCGACTTGTCGTTGAACCGGTAGTTGACTGTAGTTCGACAAACGGTCACCTCCCCTCTCCCGCAATGCGCTCATGTTTCAACAGGACTGACTAGGCTCAACAATCCTGCATCCCGATCCTTGGCGCTCAGGGAAGGTACCGAATGCTCGACTCACTGGAACTGCTGATCGTAGCCGCAGCCCTGTTTCTGTGTTCTCGACTGCTGCGTCTTCCCGGCAGAGCACGTGGCCGTACTCTGCAGATCAAGCGATCACTGGCGACAGTACTGGCATCGACCGCTGTCACCGCCCTTCTCGCGGCCGCCCTGCTGTTCCTGATCGGCTACCTGATAGCCGCCGAGTATCGAGCCACGACCATACTCGCCCTTGAACAGACCCTCGAAACCTACGCGAGCCTCTCGGCGCATCTCTGGCTGGTGTTGCTTGCGATCTTCCTGGTCCTGGCGCTGATCACTGGCGGGTTCCTCGTATCCACCGCCACCGCCCGCAGCATCAGCAGACTCAGCAGCCTGGGCAACGCATTGAAATATGCAGTCGTGCTGCTCGCCAGCTGCGGCATCGCCCAGATCGGCGCGCAGCAGAAAATTGAGGCATACACGGCGCTCACCCGGCTGGAAATCGATGAGCAGAAAGCACTGCAGTTGACCTTGTTCAGAAAGCTCGTGCAGGCCAGTCAGCAACAGCTGGTGTCAGCTGTCGTCAACGATTTCATCGCCGACGATGCACGAGCAAGCGCGACCGTGGATGCCTATGACTTCGTGCGTGAGTATCAACGGTATCCCTACAAGAGAACCCTTCTCGCTCCGCGGCCGTCAGTGGGCTTCCAGCCGACAAAGGAACTGCAACGCGCGAGCCTGGAAAAGTTGATGGAACTCTACTCGACGACTGAGTCAGGTCCGTTGGATACCCGGATCTGGAACGACACCAAACCCCATGACCTGACCGATGACATCACCCGCATGGTCTTCGACGAGAGCATCAGTGACAACCTCAAGGAAAATATCCTGGGCATAGAGAATCCTCTGCTTGACGCGCTGGTCAGCGCGATTCTCGATCCGTTGATCCTCGACAGGCTCAAGACGGTCTCGGTGGAAATGGCGAGCCGGGCCTTGCGAGGCGAATGGTCTCCGACGGAGCTCGAGGCCAATGCCAGCACCGAAAGCAAGAAACTTGCGCTGGCTCGCTTCAAGACCGCAACCGCTCGCGCAGTGGACGCCGATAGCGAGATTGGCGAGCCCTTGTGGAACGCGGTACGGGTGAGCTTGTCAGCATCGGTCGAACACGGTTTACCTCGCAAAAGCGATAGCGCTCAAAACGAAGCCCGCCAGGTGATATTTGACTTCAAAGCGTTCTGGTCCGCCGTCGAACAGCTCTATGGACAAGGCAATGCACGCGCCCAAGGCTCGGAGAGGCTATTCCAGAATTATCTGCTGAGCAGGGAGCACTACGCCGCGCTGTGGGGTTATGGCGTCATCACTTTCGCACCTGCCGGGCTGGATTCCGAGCTGAAACGGATCGCGGTGACCCGCATGACCAAAGGCGATGATCGCGAGGCGATGATGGCCCTGCTGGCGCTTCGTTCCTCCACGAATGAAGAGGTTCAAACGTGGTTGAGCAAGAACCAGCTACCCAGCGTATCAAGCGACATGACACTGGAAGAGGTCGCCGAGATTTCCCATGCATCCGGGAACAGCAAACCAAAGGACGGCTTCACGCTGTATTTTCAGGAGACGGCTCCGGACAGGAGCGCTGACGCCCGCGACTACTTCAACAGTGAGCGCGTAGAACTGCAGGTGGGACGTTTATGTCCCAAGCTCGGGATCCAGGAGTAAGTCGCTCGCCCCTATCCCAGCCCGCCCCACACCTGCACCAGCCCCAGCAGATGCACCAACCCATACCCGGCACAGATCAGCGAACTGACCACGATGAAGCGCCTGCTGTGCCCGGTATTGCGCAGCAGCAGCGGCCCGGCGAAGCCGCGCAGCAGGTAGACCGCCGTAATGGCGCACAACCCTGCTCGCAGCAACGGCAAGGGTCCGATCAGCCCCGCACCGGACAATGCGTATGCCGCCCAGATCGCCAGGACCAGGGCGATGCCCAGGGTGATGAGCGTCGGAAAACGCCTGCCCTGCTCGGCAGCCCGAGCCATTCTTTCCCCCGCTCCCATCAAGCGATAACCCGCGGGCCCCACGGCGATGCACCACAGGTGCGCGAGCGCCGCCAGCAGGCTGAGCAACGCACCGAGCAGCAGTGCCAGGTTGTAATCCATCATGTGCCGTGCACCTCCCTGAAAGCGCCGGAGCATACCCCCTCGCGGGAGGGCTTGACAGCACTGGGATAATCGAGGGAAAGCGCAGCACCTTCCCCCTTACGAAAAGGCAGGCTCCCCATGGACAACGAAGAACTCAAGGCCCTGTTCGACCAGCAGGCCGCCGGCTACGACCAGCAGTGGGCCGGCATGGCACCGCTTCGCGAGACCCTGTACTGCCTGCTCGGCGCGCTGTTCGTCGGATTGCCGCGGGATGCGCGGATTCTCTGCGTCGGTGTCGGTACCGGCGCGGAAATCGGCTATCTGGCACAGCGCTTCCCGGGTTGGCGCTTTACCGCGGTCGATCCGTCCGGGGCGATGCTCGATGTCTGCCGCGAGCGGGCGGCGCGGGGTGGTTTTGCCGAGCGCTGCGAGTTCCATGAGGGGTATCTGGAGACCCTGGACAGCGCTGCGCGGCATGACGCCAGCACCTGTTTTCTGGTGTCGCAGTTCTTCGTCGATGCCAGGCTGCGCACGGCCCTCTTCGGCGAGATCGCCCGACGCCTGAAGCCGGGCGGGCTGCTGGCCAGTGCCGATCTTGCCGGCGACACCACAGTGCCCGCCTACGAGACCCTGCTGCACAGTTGGATGACCCTGATGTCGAGCGCCGGGGTACAGCCGGACATGCTCGAACGCGCCCGCGCGGCGTATGCCAGGGACGTGGCGATCCTGCCGGCGGCGCGGGTGGGCGAGATCATCGAGGCGGCGGGGTTCGAGCGTTCGCTGGTGTTCTTCCAGGCGGGGTTGATGCATGGCTGGGTGAGTCGGGTGCCTGGCTGACATTCCAGGTTGCGGCTGGTGGCCTTATTGCTGCATGGGTATCTACACATCTCTGAAAGCCAGGTGGGAAACCGAATCAAGGCCGCCAGGCGCCTGCCTCAAGCCTTGCAGCGCCCTCAAGATCGAGCGCCGTCCGCACGGCGCATCGCGGGCAATGCCCGCTCCCACATTTGCTGCAACGTGCCATGGCCTGTTGGATTTGAGTTGCCAGCCTTTGTTTTTCGGCGATGCATCGCGGGGAGGCTGTTGGGCTCGACTCGGTATCGAGTCGAACCAACAAGGCAGTCAACCATGGCCTGACAGACATCGGTACGTTGCAACAAATGTGGGAGCGGATTTATCCGCGATGCGCCGTGCGGACGGCGCTCGATCTTGAGGACGCTGCAAGGCTTGAGGCAGGCACCTGGCGGCCATGACGCGGTTCCCCGCCAAGCTTCAAAGATGTGCAGATACCCATGCAGCGATGAAGCCATCATCAACGACAAAGAGTGCCCTGCCCCCACCCACCAGCGTCTGTCACTCTCCCGCCCACGCATCCCAGGCCGTCGCCCATGCAAGACATGCTGCAAGCCATCCTCGACCAGGCCCGCCCCCTGCTCTCCCAGGGCCAGGTCGCCCAGTACATCCCCGCCCTGGCCGAGGTCGATCCGCACCAGCTGGGCATCGCCATCTGCAGCCTCGACGGCCAGTTGCACTGCGCAGGCGATGCCCGGACGCCGTTCTCGATCCAGAGCATTTCCAAGGTCTTCAGCCTGGTCCAGGCGATCAGCCACAGCGGCGAGGACATCTGGACGCGCCTGGGCTACGAACCGTCCGGCCAGGCCTTCAACTCGCTGGTGCAACTGGAGGTGGAAAAAGGCCGCCCGCGCAACCCGTTCATCAACGCCGGCGCCCTGGTGATCTGCGATATCAACCAGTCGCGCTACGCCACGCCGGCCCTGTCGATGCGCGACTTCGTCCGCCATCTGTGCGGCAACCCGCGCATCGTCAGCGACGCCGTGGTGGCCGAGTCGGAATACCAGCACCGCGCGCGCAACGCGGCCATGGCCTACCTGATGCAGGCCTTCGGCAATTTCCACAACGAGGTCGATGCGGTGCTGCGTAGCTACTTCCATCACTGCGCGCTGTCGATGAGTTGCATCGATGTCGCCCGCGGCTTTGCCTTTCTCGCCAACAGCGGTTACTGCCCGCACAGCGGCGCGCAGATCCTCAGCCCGCGCCAGGCGCAGCAGGTCAACGCGATCATGGCCACCAGCGGTCTGTACGACGAAGCCGGCAACTTCGCCTACCGCGTCGGCCTGCCGGGCAAGAGCGGCGTGGGCGGCGGGATCGTCGCGGTGGTGCCAGGGCGCTACAGCATCTGCGTGTGGTCGCCGGCGTTGAATGCCTCGGGCAACTCGCTGGCGGGGATGCGCGTGCTGGAGCTGCTCAGCGAGCGCATCACCGGGTCGGTGTTCTCGGCCGTCCCGTAGGAGCGTGGCTTGCCCGCGACGCTCAGCGCATCGCCGCCAGCTTGATACCAAACCCCACCAGACAAGCCCCCGCCATCCGCTCGAACAGATTGGAAAGACGCGGATTGGCACGCATGCGCTCGGCCAGTCGCTGGGTCACGACCACCGCGATCAGGCCATAGAGGAAGGTCACCACCGCCACCGTGGCGGCGAGGAAGCCGAAGGTGATCAGGCCCTGGTGCTGCTGCGGATCGACGAACAACGGGAAGAAGGCCATGTAGAACATGATCGCCTTGGGGTTGAGCAAGGTGATCATCATGGTCTGGCGCAGGTAGTGGCCATTGTCCATGCGGCTCTTGCGCGGCGCACCGCCGGGCTTGCTCAGCAGCATGCGCAGGCCGATCCAGGCCAGGTACGCCGCGCCCGCCCACTGCACCACATGGAACGCCGCCGGGTACGCCGCCAGCAGCGTGGCCACCCCGGCCACCGCCAGCCACAGCAGTACCTGGTCACCGAGAATCACCCCGCAGGTCGCCGCCAGCCCGGCCTTGATCCCGCCCTTGCCGGTGGCGGTGATCAGGGCGAAGTTGCCAGGGCCGGGAATGGCCAGGACGATGATGAAGGCGATGACAAAAGCGCCGTAGTCGGTCACGCCAAGCATTGGGGGATCTCCTGAACTGTGGGAATTTTCCGATAAACGCCTAGCCTACCCGCTGCATCAGCGCCTGAATATGCCGGGAATATCGATACAAGCGGATTTGACTTGTACAACTTTCCGCCTAGCCTTGGGTAATACCTGTACAGA
The DNA here is from genome assembly GCF_032621685.1 of Pseudomonas sp. zfem002. Classification (NCBI taxonomy): domain Bacteria; kingdom Pseudomonadati; phylum Pseudomonadota; class Gammaproteobacteria; order Pseudomonadales; family Pseudomonadaceae; genus Pseudomonas; species Pseudomonas sp. zfem002. The sequence goes on from NZ_JAVYJH010000046.1 coordinate 18,815, forward strand.
AATGTCATTCTGTACAAGATTACCCGGAGCCGCGGATGTCCATTTACCTGGAACGCTTTGTCGAGCGCTTTGCCCTACTGGATGCAGGGAGTCTCGGCCAGCTGGAAAAGTTGTACAGCGCAGACATCGTCTTTCGCGACCCGCTGCACCAGATCCACGGCCTGCCCGCCCTGCGCGACTATTTCGCCCAGCTGTACGCCAATGTCCGCGAGCTGCGCTACGACATTCACGACGCCAGCGAAACCCGCCCCGGCGAGGGCTACCTGCGCTGGACCCTGCACGTTCGCCATCCGCGCCTGGACGGCGGACGCCTGATCAGCCTCGACGGTTGCAGCCATCTGCAGTGGCACGAGCGCGTGCATCGCCATCAGGATTTCTTCGATGCCGGCGCGCTGCTCTATGAGCACGTTCCGGTCCTGGGCAGCGTGATCGCCTGGCTCAAGGGCCGTCTGGCATGAGCCGCTGCTGGCTGACCGGGGCCAGCAGCGGCCTCGGCGCCGCCCTGGCGCTGCAGCTGCTGGAACAGGGCCATCGGGTGGCGCTGGGCGGGCGCCAGCTGGAGCCGTTGCGCCAACTGGCCACCCAGTATCCGCAGCAGGTGCTGCTGACCCCGGGCGATATCGCCCAGGCCGATGAGGTGCGCGCCATGGTCGAGGCAATCGAACAGGCCTGGGGCGCGCTCGACCTGGCGATCCTCAATGCCGGGACCTGCGAATACCTGGAGCCGGGGCACTTCGATGCGGCCCTGGTCGAGCGGGTGCTGCGCACCAACCTGCTGGGCCTGAGCCAGTGCCTGGAAGCGGTGCTGCCGCTGCTGCAGCGCGGCCAGCGCCCGCACCTGGTGGTGACCGGCAGTTCGGTGGACTGGCTGGCCCTGCCCCGGGCCGCCGCCTATGGCGCGTCGAAGGCCGCCGTGCGCTACCTGGTGGAATCGCTGCGCATCGACCTCAGCCGCGCCGGTATCGACGTTACCCTGGTCAGCCCCGGTTTCGTCGACACCCCGCTGACCCGGCGCAACGACTTTCCCATGCCGCAACGCTGGAGCGCCGAACGCGCCGCGGAGCATATCGTCGGGCGCCTGCGCCGACGGCCGCTGGAGATCGCCTTTCCGTTCCCGTTCATCGCCATCCTGCGTCTGCTCGGCGCGCTGCCCGGGCGCTGGCGCCTGAAACTCGGCCAGCACCTGGCCCGCGACGAAAAGGACTGAGCGCCATGCGGATCGCCATCATCGGCAGCGGCATCGCCGGCCTGACCTGCGCCCGGCTGCTCAGTCGCCGCCACGAAATCAGCGTGTTCGAGGCCAGCGCCTGGATCGGCGGGCACACCCACACCGTCGACGTGCACTGCCAGGGCCGGGACTATGCCCTGGACACCGGTTTCATCGTGTTCAACGACTGGACCTACCCGAACTTCATCCGCCTGCTCGACCAGCTCGGCGTTGCCTCGCAGCCCACCGAGATGAGTTTTTCCGTGCACGATCCGGCCAGCGGCCTGGAATACAACGGGCACACCCTCGACAGCCTCTTCGCGCAGCGGCGCAATCTGCTCTCGCCGGGCTTCTGGGGCATGCTGCGGGACATCCTGCGCTTCAACCGCCAGGCCCTCGCCGACCTCGACGGCGGACGCCTGCAGGCGAGCACCAGCCTCGGCGACTACCTGCGCCAGCACGGCTACGGCCAGCGCTTCATCGAGCACTACGTGCTGCCCATGGGCTCGGCCATCTGGTCGATGTCGCGGGCCGACATGCTCGCCTTCCCCCTGCAGTTCTTCGTGCGTTTCTGCCGCAACCATGGCCTGCTCTCGGTCAACCGGCGTCCGCAGTGGCGGGTGATCGTGGGCGGCTCGCGCAGTTATGTGGAACCGCTGTGCCGCACCTTCATCGGCCGTATTCGCCTGAACTGCGCGGTTTCGCGGGTGCTGCGCGATGACGCCGGGGTCTGCGTGATCAGCGCCGACGGCACGGAGCGCTTCGACAAGGTGGTGCTGGCCTGCCACAGCGACCAGGCCCTGGCCCTGCTCGACGCCCCCAGCACGCGCGAACGGGAGATCCTCGGCGCCATCCGCTACGCCGACAACGACGTGGTCCTGCACACCGACACCGGCCTGCTGCCACGCCGGCGCAAGGCCTGGGCCAGCTGGAACTGTCGCCTGGGCAACGGCGAACACACGCCCGCCACGCTGACCTACGCGATGAACATCCTGCAGCGGATCGACGCGCCCGAGACCTTCTGCGTCAGCCTGAACCAGACCGCGCTGATCGACCCGGCGCGGATCCTCGCCCGCTTCACCTACGCCCACCCGCAATACAGCCTCGTCGCCGTGGCCGCCCAGGCGCGCCAGGCCGAGTTGCAGGGCCAGCAGCACAGCTATTTCTGCGGCGCCTACTGGGCCAACGGTTTCCACGAGGATGGCGTGGTCAGTGCGCTGCGCGTGGCCGAACACTTCGGAGAACGGCTGTGAACAGCTGCCTGTGCCACGGCTGGGTCAGCCACCGGCGCCTGGGACCGCGCGCCCACGGTTTTCGCTACCGCATCGGCATGTTCCTCATCGACCTCGATGAACAACCGCGCCTGCTCGGCCTGTCGCCCTGGCTCGGCACGTCGCGGCTGGCGCCCCTGAGCTGGCGCGAAAGCGACTACCTGCCGGCGCTGACCCGGCACGGCACGCCCCTGGTCGAGGCGGTCCGGCAACGGGTGGCGCAGGCCTGCGGCCAGGCACCGACAGGCCGTGTGCAACTGCTGACCCAGCCACGCTGCTGGGGCCTGTCGTTCAACCCGGTGAGTTTCTATTTCTGCCATGACCCCGACGGGCGCCTGGCGGCGATCCTCCTCGAAGTGCGCAACACACCCTGGCGCGAACGCTTTCACTACGTGCTGCCGGTGCAGCCGGAGCGGCCCCATGACTTTGCCGTGACCAAGGCCTTTCATGTCTCGCCGTTCCTGCCGCTGGACATGGACTATCGCCTGCGCTTTCGCCTCGATGGCCCGCACATCCGCATCCATATGGAGAACTGGCGCCAGGGCGCCAAGGTCTTCGCGGCCGACCTGCTCCTGCAGCGCCAGACGCTGGACCGCGCCGCCCTGCACCGACACATCCTGAGTTTCCCCTGGATGAGCCTGCGCACCGTCGCGGCGATCTACTGGCAGGCCCTGCGCCTGCTGCTCAAGCGCACACCCCTTCACGACCACCGCCCCAGCCACGGCGACCTGCGCCTTGGCCAACCCGAGGAGCCCGAGCATGTCCAATCCCACGCTGAGCGTTAGCAAATCGACACTGCTGGCGCCCATGCTCGGCAGCCTGGCCCGCGGCGCCGTGACCGCGCAGCTGCGCCGCCTGCGCCACGGGCACCTGCGCCTGCTCGGCGGCGATCGCCAGTGGAGCTTCGGCGACCCCGCCAGCCCCCTGCAGGCCGAGGTGGAGATCCTCGACGACGAGGCCTGGAGCCTGGTCGCCGGCAATGGCTCCATCGGCGCCGGCGAGGCCTATATCCATGGCTACTGGCGCAGCCCCGACGTGGCCGCGGTGACCCGCCTGTTCGTCGCCAACCTCGATGTACTGGATGCCCTCGAAGGCGGCCTGGCGCGCTTCGGCCGCCCGGCCCTGCGCCTGCTGCACCGGCTCAACCGCAACGACCGGCGCGGTGCGCGGCGCAATATCCTCGCCCACTACGACCTTGGCAATGCCCTGTTCGAACGCCTGCTCGACCCCACCATGATGTATTCGGCGGCGCGCTTCAGCAGCGCCGGGCAGAGCCTGGAACAGGCGCAGTTGCACAAGCTCGACGAGATCTGCCGCAAGCTCGAACTGCGCCCCGACGAGCACCTGCTGGAAATCGGCACGGGCTGGGGCAGCCTGGCGATCCACGCGGCGACCCGCTGCGGTTGCCGGGTGACCACCACCACCCTGTCCGAGGCGCAGTACGCCCATACCCTGCAGCGGGTGCGGGCGCTGGGCCTGGAGCAGCGTATCCGCGTGCTGCGCGAGGACTACCGCGACCTGCGCGGGCGTTTCGACAAACTGGTGTCGATCGAGATGATCGAAGCGGTCGGCCATCGCTACCTGCCCACCTACTTCCGCCAGTGCGCCAGGTTGCTCAAGGACGATGGCCTGATGCTGCTGCAGGCCATCACCATCCGCGACCAGCGCTACGCCCAGGCGCGGCGTTCGGTGGATTTCATCCAGCGCTACATCTTCCCCGGCGGCGCCCTGCCCTCGCTGAGCGTGCTGCTCGCCACCGCCAGCCGGCAGACCGCGCTGAACCTGGTGCATATGGAGGACTTCGGCCAGGACTACGCGCGCACCCTGCGCCACTGGCGCGACAACCTGCGCCAGTCGCGCACGGCGCTGAGCGAACTGGGTTATGACGACAGCTTCCAACGCCTGTGGGAGTTCTACCTGTGTTATTGCCAGGGTGGCTTCGAAGAGCGGGCGATCGGCGTGGCGCAGCTGTTGTGGGCCGGACCGCGGGCACGGCGGGCGGCGCTGGAGTGACCCGTGCCTGGCTGCTGGGCAATGCCCTGTGGTTGCAGGCGGGGTGGTGGGGCTGCGTGCTCGGGGCGCGGTATCCGGGGTTGCTGCTGGGGGTGCTGGTGGGGTTGCTGATTCACCTTTGTTTGTGTCGCCGGCGGATCGTTGAAGTGCGCGTGCTGCTGATGATCGGCCTGGCGGGCTGCGTGCTCGATGCGCTGCTGGGGGCTGTCGGCGTGTTCGACTTCGCCCAGCGACCGCTGCCGGTGTGGCTGGCGCTGCTGTGGCTGGTGCTGGCCAGCGGGATGCGCCACAGCCTGGCGTGGTTGGGGCGGCCGGTGTGGCTTGCGCTGCTCTGCGGGCTGGTCGGGGGGCCCCTGGCTTATCTGGCCGGTGCGCGGTTGACGGGGGTCGGGTTGCCGTTGGGGATGGTGGTCACGGCGATGGTGCTGGGGATGGTCTGGGCGGTCTGGTTTCCGCTGTGTCTGTGGCTGGTGGGTCGGGTTGGGGCACAGGGGGTGGAGGAGGATGTTGCGTGATTCGGGGGCTTTTGAGGGGGGTGGCGGGAGACCGTATCAAGGCTGCCAGGTGCCTGTCTTGAGGCTTGCAGTCCGCACGGCGCTTCGCTGTGCATGACGATGCTTTTCTAGTGCCCTTGAGATCGAGCGCCGCCCGCGCGGCGCATCGCGGATAAATCCGCTCCCACATTTGTTGCAACGCACCTATATCTGACAGGCCATGGTTGACCGCCTTGTTGGTTCGACTCGATACCGAGTCGAGCCCAACAGCCTCCCCGCGATGCATCGCCGAAAAAACAAAGGCTGGCAACTCAAATCCAACAGGCCATGGCACGTTGCAGCAAATGATTGGGTCGAGGTAACGGGACTAGTGCTCGTTACCCCTCCCACACCACCGGACGTGCGGTTTTCCGCATCCGGCGGTTGGATCGCTCAGCGTTGCACTGAGGCGAGATCTTGCGCAGTGATCAGTCCAAACCGCCATCTTGCGCAGTGATCAGTCCAAACCGCCGCAGGCATTGATTGCTTAGGGCCTGTTGCAGAATCGGGTGCTTTGCCGCCTTCCAGGCTCCGTCGTAGAAGCTGATTCGCTTGATGCCCCGGCTGGGGATATTCAGTCTCAGCAGCGCTTT
>NZ_JAVYJH010000047.1:0-13208 GCF_032621685.1 Pseudomonas sp. zfem002
CTGCGGCGGTTTGGACTGATCACTGCGCAAGATCTCGCCTCAGTGCAACGCTGAGCGATCCAACCGCCGGATGCGGAAAACCGCACGTCCGGTGGTGTGGGAGGGGTAACGGGCACTAGTCCCGTTACCTCGACCCAATCAGTTGATAGGCCGCCGTTGATGCTCAGTCCGGAATCGGCAGGTTCAGGCTCTCCTTCACCTCTTCCATCACGATGTAGCTCTTCGACTCGCGCACATGCGGCAGTTTCAGCAGGATGTCGCCCAGCAGCTTGCGGTACGAGGCCATCTCGGAAATCCGCGCCTTCACCAGGTAGTCGAAGTCCCCCGAGACCAGGTGACATTCCAGTACATGCGGCAGCTTGAGCACGGCACGGCGGAATTCCTCGAAAGTGTCGCCGGACTTGTAGTCCAGGCTGATCTCGACGAACACCAGCAGGCTGCCCTTGAGGTGCTGCGGATTGAGCCGGGCGTTGTAGCCCATGATGATGCCCTCGCGCTCCAGGCGGCGGACCCGCTCGGTGCACGGCGTGGTCGACAGGCCGACCTTCTCGCCCAGTTCAGTGAAGGAAATGCGCCCGTCGGTCTGCAGGATACGGAGGATGTTGCGGTCGATCTTGTCCAGCTCGCGCTTGCTTTGGTGCTGGGTTCTCATAGTGGATGCCCCTTTGTAAAAGCCGACTTTGCCGAGAATTCTCGCCAAATATAGGTTTTTATATAGTGAAATGCACTGCCCCGAGTTTTTTACACTGCGCGCATTCATGCCATTCACAAAATTGTGGCGGTGCGCCGCCTCGAGGGATAACAACATGCGCGTTCTGGTACTTGGTAGCGGTGTGATCGGAACCGCCAGTGCCTACTATCTGGCCCGGCAAGGTTTCGAAGTCGTGGTGGTCGATCGCCAGCCGGCGGTGGCCATGGAAACCAGTTTCGCCAACGCCGGCCAGGTGTCGCCGGGTTATGCCTCGCCGTGGGCCGCCCCGGGCGTGCCGCTGAAAGCCATCAAGTGGCTGCTGGAGCGCCACGCGCCCCTGGCGATCAAGGCCACCGGTGACGTCGACCAGTACCTGTGGATGGCGCAGATGCTGCGCAACTGCACCGCCAGCCGCTACGCGGTGAACAAGGAGCGCATGGTCCGCCTGTCCGAGTACAGCCGCGACTGCCTCGACGAACTGCGCGCCGAAACCGGCATCGCCTACGAAGGCCGCACCCTCGGCACCACCCAGCTGTTCCGCACCCAGGCCCAGGTCGACAACGCCGCCAAGGACATCGCCGTCCTCGAACAGGCCGGCGTGCCCTACGAGCTGCTGGACCGCGACGGCATCGCCCGGGTCGAGCCGGCCCTGGCCAATGTCTCCGATATCCTCGCCGGCGCCCTGCGCCTGCCCAACGACCAGACCGGCGACTGCCAGCTGTTCACCACCCGCCTGGCGGAAATGGCAATCAAGCTCGGCGTCGAGTTCCGCTTCGGCCAGAACATCCAGCGCCTCGACTTCGCCGGCGACCGCATCAACGGCGTGTGGATCGACGGCAAGCTGGAAACCGCCGACCGCTACGTGCTGGCCCTGGGCAGCTATTCGCCGCAGATGCTCAAGCCGCTGGGCATCAAGGCCCCGGTGTACCCGCTCAAGGGCTACTCGCTGACCGTGCCGATCACCAACCCGGACATGGCGCCGACCTCGACCATCCTCGACGAGACCTACAAGGTCGCGATCACCCGTTTCGACAACCGCATCCGCGTCGGCGGTATGGCCGAGATCGCCGGTTTCGACCTGTCGCTGAACCCGCGCCGGCGTGAAACGCTGGAGATGATCGTCAACGATCTCTATCCTCTCGGCGGCGACCTGCGCCAGGCCGAGTTCTGGACCGGCCTGCGCCCGACCACCCCGGACGGTACGCCGATCGTCGGTGCCACGCCGTTCCGCAACCTGTTCCTCAACACCGGCCACGGTACCCTCGGCTGGACCATGGCCTGTGGTTCCGGGCGTCTGCTGGCCGACCTGATGGCGCGCAAGAAACCGCAGATCAGCGCCGAAGGCCTCGACATTTCCCGTTACGGACACACCCAGGAGACCGCCAAGCATGGCAATCCAGCGCCAGCTCACCAATGAGCGCATGAGTCAGATCGTCGTCCACAACGGCACCGTCTACCTGGCGGGCCAGGTGGGTGACGACATGAACGCCGGGATCGAGCAGCAGACCCGCGAGACGCTGGGCAATATCGAACGCCTGCTGGACCTGGCCGGTACCGACAAGACCCGCCTGCTCTCGGTGACCATCTACCTGAAGGACATCGATGCCGACTTCCAGGGCATGAACGCGGTCTGGGACACCTGGCTGCCCAAGGGCGTCGCGCCGGCCCGGGCCACGGTCGAAAGCAAGCTCTGCGAGCCGGAGATCCTCGTCGAAATGTCGGTGGTCGCCGCGCTCTCGTAACGTTCCTCTCTTCACCCGGTGCCCTGGCTTACAGGTCGTTGCGGCACCGGGCCTTTTATTCCAAACAGACTGCCAGAAGGCTGCCGTCATGCGTCCCGCCCGTGCCCTGATAGACCTCCAAGCACTGCGTCACAACTACCGATTCGCCCGCCAGCTGTCCGGGGCGCGCGCCCTGGCGGTGATCAAGGCCGATGCCTACGGGCATGGCGCGGTGCGCTGCGCCCTGGCCCTGGAAGCCGAAGCCGACGGTTTCGCCGTGGCCTGCATCGAAGAGGCGCTGGCACTGCGCGAGGTGGGGATCAAGGCGCCGGTGCTGCTGCTCGAAGGCTTCTTCGAGGCCAGCGAGCTGGAGCTGATCGTCAAGCATGATTTCTGGTGCGTGGTGCATTCGCTGTGGCAACTGGAAGCGATCGAGAAGGCCAGCCTGGCCCGGCCGATCCAGGTCTGGCTGAAGCTGGACAGCGGCATGCACCGCGTCGGCCTGCATCCGCGTGACTACCAGGCGGCGTACCAGCGCCTGCAGGGCAGTGGGAAGGTGTCGAAGATCGTGCTGATGAGCCACTTCGCCCGCGCCGACGAACTGGACAGCAATGCCAGCAACGAGCAGGTCGCGGTGTTCGAGGCGGCGCGCCAGGGCCTCAAGGCCGAGGTCAGCCTGCGCAATTCGCCGGCGGTCCTGGGCTGGCCGCAGGTCCCCAGCGATTGGGTGCGCCCGGGCATCATGCTGTACGGTGCGACCCCGTTCGAGACCGCCCAGGCCGAGGCCGAGCGCCTGCAGCCGGTGATGACCCTGGAGTCGAAGGTCATCAGCGTGCGCGAACTGGCGGCCGGCGAGCCGGTGGGCTACGGCGCGCGTTTCGTCAGCCCGCGGCCGACCCGGGTCGGCGTGGTCGCCATGGGCTATGCCGACGGCTATCCGCGCCACGCGCCCACCGGCACCCCGGTGCTGGTGGCGGGCAAGCGCAGCCAGCTGATCGGCCGGGTGTCGATGGACATGCTGTGCATCGACCTGACCGACGCCCCCGAAGCCGGTCTCGGCAGCCCGGTGGAACTGTGGGGCAAGAACGTCCTCGCCAGCGACGTGGCGACCCAGGCCGGCAGCATCCCCTACCAGATCTTTTGCAACCTGCGCCGAGTGCCTTTGGTCTATACCGGAGAGTGAGTGCCATTGCTGACGAGCTGCGGGTCGAAGTGTTGTAAATACTGAACGCTGTTGCGATGATGGCGCACATTTCGACCCCATTCGTTCCTCAGGAGGGCTCCAGCATTGGACGTCGGTGAACGACTGCAAGCCATTCGCAAGATCAAGGGCCTCTCCCAGCGGGAGCTGGCCAAGCGTGCGGGTGTCACCAACAGCACCATCTCGATGATCGAGAAGAACAGCGTCAGCCCGTCGATCAGCTCGCTGCGCAAGGTGCTGAGCGGCATTCCGATGTCGATGATGGAGTTCTTCTCCGAGGACCTGCTGCCGGAGAATCCGACGCAGATCGTCTACAAGGCCCACGAACTGATCGACATTTCGGACGGCGCGGTGACCATGAAACTGGTCGGCAAAGGCCATCCGAGCCGGGCCATCGCCTTCCTCAACGAAATCTACCCGCCGGGCGCCGATACCGGCGAGGAAATGCTCACCCACGATGGCGAAGAGACCGGCATCCTCCTCGAAGGCAAGCTGGAGCTGGTGGTGGGCCTGGAAACCTTCATCCTCGAAGCGGGCGACAGCTACTATTTCGAAAGCACCAAGCCGCACCGTTTTCGCAATCCCTACGATGAGCCGGCCAGGCTGATCAGCGCGGCCACCCCCGCGAACTTCTGACGGGGAGGGTGGCGCGGCTGATTGTCGCGGATAAACCCCTTTATTTAATGGGGTTGTTTCGGCGAGTCAGGGTTCCCGCTATACTTGCGCCGCCTGCGAATCCGTGGCCGCGGGCGTGACTAGCCACCATGAGGGTGTACGTGTGAATCCAATCAAGAAAATGCTGGCCATACCAGCTACCGTAGTGGCCCTTTGGGCGGTCAGTGCCCAGGCTGCGACCAACGACGACATTGCCAAACGCCTGGAGCCGGTCGGCCAGGTCTGCGTCCAGGGCCAGGAATGCAAGGGCATGGAAGTGGCGGCCTCCGCTGGTGGCGGTGCGGCCAAGACCCCGGACGACATCATCGCCAAGCACTGCAACGCCTGCCATGGCTCCGGCCTGCTGGGCGCGCCGAAGATCGGCGACACCGCGGCCTGGAAAGAGCGCGCCGACCACCAGGGTGGTCTGGACGGCATCCTCGCCAAGGCGATCACCGGCATCAACGCCATGCCACCGAAGGGCACCTGCGCCGACTGCTCGGATGACGACCTGAAAGGCGCCATCAAGAAGATGTCCGGCCTGTAAGCCGCGCGATTGCCGCACCGAAGCCCGCCTTGCGCGGGCTTCGTCGTTTCTGGGCTACTGTGCAGTAATTCGTACACCCGCCCGGTCCAACCTTCAGGCAACGGGCATCACCGGGAGACGACAGCGTGCGCAAGGTTTCGATCGAGGAAGCAGTGGACCAGGTGCTGGCGCGATTGCCGGCGCATATCCACATGGGCCTGCCCCTGGGGCTGGGCAAACCCAACCGGTTCGTCAACGCGCTATATGCGCGGGTACGGGATCTGCCTGAGCGGCGGCTGACGATCTACACGGCGCTGTGCCTCGGTCGCCCCGAGCTGGGTGACGGCCTGCAGCGACGCTTTCTCGAACCCTTCGTCGAACGGGTCTTCGCCGATTACCCGGAGCTGGATTTTCTCCACGACCTGCGCCCCAGCCAGCTGCCGGCGAACATCCGCGTCGAGCAGTTCTTTTTCCAGCCCGGCAGCCTGCTGCACAGCGCGCAGGCGCAGCAGGACTACGTCAGCAGCAACTACAGCCATGCGGCGCGGGACATCAATGCCAAGGGCCTGAACCTGATCGCCCAGATCGTCGCCGAGGAGCCTTCGCGTCCCGATCACCTGAGCCTGAGCTGCAACCCCGACATCACCCTCGACCTGCTGCCGATGATCCAGCGCCGGCGCGCCGCGGGTGAAACCATCCTGCTGCTCGGCCAGGTGCATGCCGAACTGCCCTACATGCCCGGTGCCGCCGAGCTGGCGCGCGGGGACTTCGATCTGCTGATCGACCAGCCCGAGCGTACCCGGCTGTTTTCCACGCCCAACATGCCGGTGGGCACCCAGGACCATTTCATCGGCCTGCACGCCAGCGCCCTGGTGCGCGACGGCGGCACCCTGCAGATCGGCATCGGTGCCATGGGCGACGCCCTGGCCGCGGCGCTGCTGGCGCGACAGGCGGACAATCCGGCTTATCAGGCCCTGCTCGGCGATCTGGACCTGTCGCCGTGGCAGCGCCTGATCGAGCGCGAAGGCGGGGTGCTGCCGTTTGCCCAGGGGCTCTATGGCTGCAGCGAGATGTTCGTCAACGGCCTGCTGGCGCTGCTGGAGGCGGGGATCGTGCGGCGTGCGGTGTATGCCGACGACGCGCGCCAGCAGGCGGCCCTCGACGGGGCGCCGGACAGCGACGATGGCGTGCTGGTGCATGGCGGCTTCTTCCTCGGGCCGCAGGCGTTCTATCAGCGCTTGCGCGAGCTGCCGCTGGCGATGCGCAGCCGCATCGCCATGAGCGCGATCAGTTTCATCAACGAGCTGTACGGCCAGGAGTCGCTCAAGCGCCTGCAACGCCGCGATGCGCGGTTCATCAACACGGTGTTCAGCATGACCCTGATGGGCGCCGCCGTGGCCGACCAGCTGGAAGACGGGCGGGTGCTCAGCGGCGTTGGCGGCCAGTACAACTTCGTGGTCCAGGGCCATGCGCTGGAGGGCGCGCGCTCGATCCTGCTGCTGCGCTCGTGGCGTGAGGCGGGTGGTGAGGTGAGCTCGAACATCGTCTGGGACTACGGCCACTGCACCATTCCCCGGCACCTGCGCGACGTGGTGGTGACCGAGTACGGTATCGCCGATCTGCGTGGGCAGACCGATGCCGAGGTGATCGCGCGGCTGCTGGCGATCAGCGATTCGCGCTTCCAGCCGCACCTGCAGGCCGAGGCGCAGAAGGCCGGCAAGCTGGCGGCGGATTTCGTCCTGGATGCGCGCTATCGCGATAACACCCTGCAGCGCCTGGAGGCGCTGCGCGGCCGGCATGGGCGGCTGTTCCCGGAGTATCCGCTGGGCTGTGACTTCACGGCCGAGGAGCGTGATCTGTTGCGGGCGCTGAACTGGTTGAAGAGCAAGTTCAAGTTGAGCGAGGTGCTGGAGCTGGGCAAGGCGGCGCTGGATGCCCCGCCGCCGGAGGCCTGGCCGGCGCAGTTGGCGAGGATGGGGCTGGAGAAGCCGGAGGGGTTGAAGGAGGAGATCTATCAGCGGCTGTTGCTGGCGGGGTTGCAGGCGACCGCCGGCGTTCCGGGCTGAACGTGTAGGAGCGTGGCTTGCCCGCGAAGGATCGCGCAGCGATCCCAGACCTCACCGCAGTCGGGGACCGCTGCGCGGCCCTTCGCGGGCAAGCCGCGTATCCCAATTACAGGCCCTTCGCGGGCAAGCCGCGTATCCAATTACAGGGTTTTCACGGGCAAGCCGCACATCCAATTGCAGGGCTTTCGCGAGCAGGGTGGGCTCAAAAACCCTCATATTGTTATTCACTAAAGATATTTAAATTATTTTTCTTATTCCTTTAATGTTTGACTCCTGCGTACCTGCCGACCAATCGGCGCGCCGCACGAACACGAACCCACACGGCGAAACCGTGAGTTTCTGATCGACGCGCGCCTCATTGGCGCTCGCTTCGCGGGAGTTGAACATGTCAGCGGCCTCCAACGCCTTGTCGTCCATCGACAGCGCACAGCAGCAACACTTCGAGATCCGGCCCTTCGAGGGCGCGGTCGGCGCCGAGATCATCGGCCTGGACCTGACCCGAGCGGTCAACGGCGAGGATTTCGCCAGGATCCACCGGGCCCACCTCGACCACCATGTGCTGGTCTTCCGCGACCAGCGCATCACCCCCGAACAACAGATCGCCTTCAGCCGCCGCTTCGGCGTGCTGCAGATCCATGTGCTCAAGCAGTTCCTGCTGGCCAACCACCCGGAAATCCTCATCGTCTCCAACATCGTCGAGAACGGCCAGAACATCGGCCTCGGTGATGCCGGCAAGTTCTGGCATTCGGACCTGTCGTACAAGGAGCTGCCAAGCCTGGGCTCGATGCTGCACGCCCAGGAACTGCCCAGCGAAGGCGGCGACACCCTGTTCGCCGATATGCACAAGGCCTGGGACGGCCTGCCCGAAGCGCTGCGCAAGGCGGTCGAAGGCCGTCAGGCGGCGCATTCCTACACCGCGCGTTACAGTGAAAGCAAATTCGAGGGCAACTGGCGCCCGACCCTGACCGCCGAACAACTGGCGCAGGTCGCCGAGGTCATCCACCCGATCGTGCGCACCCACCCGGAAAACGGGCGCAAGGCGCTGTTCGTCAGTGAAGGCTTCACCACCCGCATCGTCGGCCTGCCCGACGACGAAAGCCGGCAGATCCTCGCCGAGCTGTACGCCCACAGCGTGCTGGAGCAGAACATCTACCGCCATCAGTGGCGCCCCCACGACCTGGTGTTCTGGGACAACCGCTCGCTGATCCACCTCGCCACCGGCTGTCCGGCGCACCTGCGCCGCAAGCTGTACCGCACCACCATCCAGGGCGACGCCCCGTTCTGATCCGCCGAGGAATCCATCATGCGCAAAACACTCAGCCGCCTCGCGGCCGGTATCGGCCTGAGCGCCAGCCTGGTTGCCGGTAGCCTCGTGGCCCCGGCCACCGCCCACGCCGAAGGCGAAATCCGCATCGCCGAACAGTTCGGCATCGTCTACCTGCTGCTCAACGTGGTCCGCGACCAGCAACTGATCGAGAAGCACGGCAAGGAGCAGGGCATCGACATCAAGGTGGACTGGACCCAGCTGTCCGGTGGCGCCGCGACCAACGACGCGCTGCTCTCGGGCTCCGTGGACATCGTCGGCGCCGGCGTCGGCCCGCTGCTGACCATCTGGGACCGCACCCAGGGCCGGCAGAACGTCAAGGCCGTGGCCTCGCTGGGCAACTTCCCGTACCAGCTGCTGAGCAGCAACCCCAACGTGAAGAGCATCGCCGACATCAGCGACAAGGACCGTATCGCCCTGCCGGCGGTGGGCGTCTCGGTGCAGTCGCGCTTCCTCCAGTACGCCGCCGCGAAGCAGTGGGGCGACAAGGAGTTCAACCGCCTCGACAAGTACACCGTCGCCGTGCCGCACCCGGACGCCACCGCGGCGCTGATCGCCGGTGGCACCGAGCTCAACGGACACTTCTCCAACCCGCCGTTCCAGGAGCAGGCGCTGGCCAACAAGGATGTCCACGTCGTCCTCGATACCTATGAACTGCTCGGCCCCAACTCGCCGACCGTGCTGTTCACCACCGAGCAGTTCCGCAAGGACAACCCCAAGACCTACAAGGCCTTCGTCGATGCCCTCGCCGAAGCGGCGGACTTCGCCCAGCGCGACAAGGCCGCGGCGGCGGACACCTATGTCCGCGTGACCAAGGCCAAGATCAGCCGCGAGGACCTGCTGAAGATCATCGACAACCCGAAGTACGAGTTCACCGTCACGCCGAAGAACACCTACCAACTGGCGGAATTCCTCTACCGGGTCGGCGCCATCAAGCACAAGCCGGAATCGTGGAAGGACTACTTCTTCCAGGATGAAAAACCGCTTCAGGGGAGCTGAGTTCATGACCGCCCGACTGCAAGGCCACACGGCCAGCACGCTGAGCCGCGTAGACACGCCACCGCTGCTGCAGGTGGACAACCTCAGCCTGGAATACCGCACCGCGCAGCGCGTGGTGCGGGCCACCCACCAGGTCAGTTTCGACGTGGACAAGGGCGATCGCTTCGTCCTCCTCGGACCTTCCGGCTGCGGCAAGTCGACCCTGCTCAAGGCGGTCGGTGGCTTCATCGCCGCGAGCGAAGGCTCGATCCGCCTGCAGGGCCAGGCCGTGAACGGCCCGGGGCCTGATCGCATCGTGGTGTTCCAGGAATTCGACCAGTTGCCACCGTGGAAGACGGTGAAGCAGAACGTCATGTTCCCGCTGCTGGTGTCCGGCACGCTCAAGCGCGCCGAGGCCGAACAGCGGGCCCTGGAGTACCTGGAAAAGGTCGGCCTGGCGGCGTTCGCCGATGCCTATCCGCATACCTTGTCCGGCGGCATGAAGGCGCGGGTGGCGATCGCCCGGGCGCTGGCCATGCAGCCGAAGATCCTGCTGATGGACGAGCCCTTCGCCGCCCTCGATGCCTTGACCCGGCGCAAGATGCAGGAAGAGTTGCTGGCGTTGTGGGAGGAGGTCAGGTTCACCCTGCTGTTCGTCACCCACTCCATCGAGGAAGCGCTGGTGGTGGGCAATCGCATCCTCCTGCTGTCGCCGCATCCGGGACGGGTGCGGGCCGAGATCCACAGCCATCAGTACGACCTGCACAGCCTTGGCGGCGCCGATTTCCAGGCCAGTGCCCGGCGCATCCACAACCTGCTGTTCGAAGACGGCCAGACGCCGGCCGCCGCGGCCGCGCTGGACTTCGCCGACCTGCGCATCGCCTACTGACGGGACCCTCGCCATGACTACCTCATCCACTCCCCGCCAGGAGTACGAAGTCGCTCTGACGCCATGGGACGGCGTCGCCCTGGAGCGTGAGTTACCGCTGCTGCAGCGTCTCTGGCAGCACGGCTGGCTGCGCAAGAGCGTGATCCTCATCCTGCTGGCGCTGGCCTGGGAGGCGGCGGCCCGCTACCAGGGCAACGACCTGCTGCTGCCGACCTTCCTGCAGACCGTCCGGGCGCTGTTCGATGGCCTCGTCAGTGGCGAGCTGCCGGCCAAGGTCGGGGTCTCCCTGGTGGTGCTGCTCAAGGGTTATCTGCTGGGGATCGTCCTGGCCTTCGGCCTGACCAGCCTGGCGGTCTCGACGCAGATCGGTCGCGACCTGCTCGGCACCCTGACCTCGATGTTCAACCCGCTGCCGGCCATCGCCCTCCTGCCGCTGGCGCTGCTGTGGTTCGGCCTGGGCGAGAACAGCCTGATCTTCGTCCTGGTGCATTCGGTGCTCTGGGCCCTGGCATTGAATACCTATGCGGGCTTTCTCGGCGTCGGCGAAACCCTGCGCATGGCCGGGCGCAACTATGGCCTGCGCGGGCTGCGCCTGGTCGTGCATATCCTGGTGCCGGCGGCGCTGCCGTCGATCCTCTCCGGGCTGAAGATCGGCTGGGCCTTCGCCTGGCGCACGCTGATCGCCGCCGAACTGGTCTTCGGCGCCACCAGCGGCAAGGGTGGCCTGGGCTGGTACATCTTCCAGAACCGCAACGAGCTGTACACCGACAAGGTCTTCGCCGGGCTGGCGGTGGTGATCCTCATCGGCCTGCTGGTGGAAGGGCTGGTGTTCAACGCGCTGGAACGGGTCACCGTGCGCCGCTGGGGCATGCAACGCTAGCGGCACTCTAGCGGTACTGCGCCGCCGCCTTGCTCAGGGTCTGCGAGATCAGCTCGCGCAAGGCCGGTGGTTGCTCGACGACCAGTTCATCCCCCTGGCTCAGCAGCCACCAGCGCAGGCTCCAGCTGTTGCTGACCGTGGCCTGCAGGCGGTGGCCGTGGGCCAGGTCGGTGAGTTGCATGTCGGGCGACAGCGGCGTCTCGCGGACCAGGCGAGCCAGATTGTCGCTGATCCAGGCCCGCAGCTCGATCTTCTCCGCGCTGCCGAACTGCAGGGCGTCGCTGCGCAGGTAGCTGTGCAGGTCGAAGTCGCCCAGGCCCTGGGCCGGGCTGTCGAGCACATGCAACTGGCGGAAACGGTGCACGGCGAACTGGCGGATGTCGCTGTACGGCTGCGCCGTGGCGATCAGGTAGGCGACCTGACCGCGCTGGATCAGCGCCAGCGGATTGAGGGTCAGCTCGACGGTGCGGTCGTTGTGCGCCGAGTAGTACAGGCACTGCAACTGGTGTTCTTCGAGCAGCGCCTTCTGCACGGTCTCGAGGATGCTGTCCGGCACCTCGGGGGCGCGCATGTTCATTTCCGGACGCACGCTGGCGACCTTGTCCAGCCAGCGCGCCGCCTTGTTTTCCGCCGACAGGTGTTCGAGCTTTTGCCGCGCATGGGCGAAGCGTGCATCCAGGCCCTTGAGCATGCTGCCGGGGAGCAGCGGGCGCACGGCTTCTTCCACCAGCGCCAGGCTCAGCGCTTCGCTCACGCTCAGGCCACGCAGTTCCACGCAGGCATTGGCGGCCCAGTACCAGCCGTAGGGAATGCTGCGGTCGTTGCGCTCCAGCGGGAAGATCAGCGACAGCTCGTTGAGGTCGCGCTCGATGCTGCGCTTGCTGATGTTGAAACCGGCGTCCTTGAGACGTATCACCAGTTCCGCGGTGGTGATGCCGGGAGAGCGGCTGGGCAGCTGGCGCAGCAGTTCCCATTGACGGCTGAGGGTGGCGCGGGTGGTGGCGGAGGGCAAAACGGTGAGTCCTTGTCTAGGCTTGCGGCGGTCGCGCGAAGTCCGCGACATGATATGGCAATTTGCCATTAATTTATCCATTTCAAGGACGAACCGGTGAATTGCCCCGACGAACGCGGATGCGACAGGTTTTGTCGTGACGCTGAGCAAAATCGAGCCTCATCGCCCACAAGGACACCAAGAAGGAGGGCGGGTCAATGAGGATGAACATGTCTGCTGCCAGCAATATCTATTCTCTGCTCGGGCGCCTGCTGCCGGAGCGCGTCATCCCCGCGCCCTCGCGCGTGCATGTGCGGCGCCTGTACACCGGTGTGGGCATGCCGGCGCAGCGCGCGGCGCTGGGCGAAAGCTTCAGCCTGGTCAGCCTGCTGGACGAGGCGCCGGACCTGCAGGGCGTCTATGCCGACCTGCGCAGGCAGGCCCTGGCGGGCAGCGTGGCGGCGCTCAACGACCTGGGCTGGATCTGGCTGAACGGCCGCTACTGGCGCGCCGATCCGGTGCTGGCCGGGCATCTGCTGCGCATGGCGGCGTTGCAGGGCAGCGCCGTGGCCTGGTTCAACCTCGGCCAGCAGTATTACTTCGGCAAGGGCGTGAACATTTCCTATGCCAGCGCTGCCGAGTACTACCGTCATGCGTTCGAGGCCGGGCTGGCGGAAGCCGCGGCGGCGCTGGGCGATCTCTACGAAGAGGAAACCTGCGACAGCGATGATGAGCCCAATCCCTGGCGTGTGGACCTGGGGCTGGCCTGCGAATGGTTTCTGCGCGGCGCCCAGCGCGGTGATGCGCGGTGTCGTTTCGAGGCCGGCTATCGGCTGTTGCACGGGCAGCAGGTGCCTGCCGACAGCCGGGCCGGGGTCTACTGGCTGGAACTGGCGGCGGTGGCCGGGGTGGTGCAGGCGGCCGAGGAACTGGCCATGCATTTCCAGGAAGGGGGCAATGACCTGCGCTACCTGTTCTGGCGCGACCAGGCGATCGGGCTGGGCAGCCCGCTGGCGCTGACGATGAAGCTGGAGGATCAGCTAAAGCCTTGATGTGGTGGCCCTGTAGGAGCGGGCGTTGCCCGCGAAAGGGCCGCACAGCGGCCCCTGACTGCGGTGAGGTCTGGGACCGCTGTGCGGTCCTTTCGCGGGCAACGCCCGCTCCTACAGCGGGCGCAGTGCTTGACGCCTTCTGCGGGATCGAAGAATATAGATAGTTAGCAAACTATGAATATATTCACGACACCCGCCTATGACTCTCGACGCCCTCCAAAAGAACACCAGCAGC
>NZ_JAVYJH010000048.1:0-19510 GCF_032621685.1 Pseudomonas sp. zfem002
CGCAGCTCACAGCGATTAAATCTTTAAGACAGTCTTACACCTGGGAGCGCCCTCACAGGTGCGACAGCTCACGTCTTTGGAAAATGGGAAGGGCAGAAAAGGCCATCGGCAAAAAATTGCCTCCGGCCATAGAATCTCCCACAAGTCGCGCTCGATCTTGTGTGGCGAGCTTGCTCGCGAAGGACCGCAAAGCGGTCCCGGATCCTTTACCCCTGATGCCTCGCCACCCACGTCGCAAAGCTGTCGATGAACCCCTGCAGGAACGGCCGCGTCTTCTCCGACAGCCGGCCCTGCTCGTCGAACAGACTCCCCGCCCCGCCCACATAGGCCTCCGGCTGCTGCATGCA
The DNA here is from genome assembly GCF_032621685.1 of Pseudomonas sp. zfem002. NCBI lineage: Bacteria > Pseudomonadati > Pseudomonadota > Gammaproteobacteria > Pseudomonadales > Pseudomonadaceae > Pseudomonas > Pseudomonas sp. zfem002. Next base: position 348 of record NZ_JAVYJH010000048.1, read on the forward strand.
GGGCACGTCGAGGAACACCAGCGACTGGCGCAGATGGTGATTGGCGCCAAAACCGCCCACCGCACCCGGCGACACGCTGATCACCGCCCCCGGCTTGCCGCTGAATACGCTTTGCCCGTAGGGACGCGATCCCACGTCGATGGCATTCTTCAGCCCGCCCGGCACCGAACGGTTGTATTCCGGGGTGACGAACAGCAGCGCATCGCTGCCTTTTACCTGCTCGCGGAAGGCCTTATAGGCCGCCGGCGGATCGCTGTCGATGTCTTCGTTGTACAGCGGCAGGTCGCCGATCTCGACGATCTTCAGCTGGAGGCTCGACGGTGCCAGCTCGGCGAGCGCCTGGGCGACCTTACGATTGAGGGACGCCTTGCGCAGACTGCCGACCAGCACCGCGACCGAATAGACCTGGCTCATGACACATGCACCTGTACGAATAAGGGAATTGGTAGTTATAGATGATGCCCCCCAGCCGTGAGGTTTTTTTCCGGGGCCCGTAAAACTTACCCCTGGCGGCTATGGTCTATGGACGACGAAGACTATTTTTTCAGAGGCCTTGAACGAAAATGACAGCAGTACTGGTCGGGCAATTTCATGCGCGGGACGCTGAAGGACGCATCTATCCCGTGCATGAGTTTCAGGAAGCCACCCTGCAGGCCGATGGAAGCGCCGCCTCATTGCCGATCACCACTTACCGCCTGGCGATCGGCGACCGGGTCAATCACCTGGGCGAAGACCGCTTCGAGCTGGTGCAGAGCGGTGTGGAGATCATTCGCATTCCCTGACTGAAGTCCGAGGCGAAGGAAAAAGGGCGACCCGCAGGGGCCGCCCTTTTTCGTTCATCGCGCAGCACCCGCCCGCTGTCGACGACACATCCTGACCACCCCCTCCCTCATCCTGTGCGCCGCACAACCTCGAGGAGACCGGTATGGGTCGTCGCATCAGCCCCTTCGCCCATGGCAGCCACCGCGCTGTCGACACTTGCCCACTGTCCCTGAAGTGGAGCTACCAGCTGCTTCTGGACCTGGGCGGACATCGCACCTTCATCTGCCGCCACGGCCTGAACGACGATGACCTGGGCCGTGAACTGGGCCTGGAAAAATGGGTGGACGGCGACGACTACAGTGCCGCCCAGGCACTGGCGGCACTGCGCCGCAACGCCCGATCCTTCGCCAGCGCACACGCGCAGGCGGAATACCCGGACAACCTGGGCAACAACCTCGAAGCCCTGGGAACCCTGCTCGGCCTGAGCGAGGCGGAGCTGCAGATACTCGGCTTCTGTGTGCTGATGCACTGCGACCCGACCCTCAGCGATGCCACGGACCAGCTGGGCATGCTCGGCCTCAATCGGGCGATGAAAGCGCTTTCGGTCCTGCTCGGCCTGCCGCTGGCCAAGGTCGAGGCCTGCCTCGGGCATGCCAGTGCGCTGATGCGCGCCGGCCTGCTGGAACTCTGCACCAGCAGTCGCGCGGCCATGGCCCTGAGTTCGATGCTGTCGGTGAGCAACCCGGAGCTGCCCGGCCTGCTGCGCTTCAGCAAGGGCCGGCCGCTGGACCTGTTCGCCTACGCCTTTCGCCCGAGCCCGCCCGGCAGCCTGGGCGCGGAGCACTACGGGCATCTCCGCCAGCCCCTGGCCATCGCCGAACGCTACCTGGACAAATCCCTCGGCCAGGGCCGCCAGGGCGTGAACATCCTGCTCTACGGGCCGCCCGGCACGGGCAAGACGCAACTGAGCCGGCTGCTGGCGAAGAAGCTCGGCTGCGCGCTGTATGAAGTGGCCTGCACCGACCGCCAGGGCGATCCGGTCCTGGCCAGGCAGCGCCTCTGCTCCCTGCGCGCGGCCAACAGCGTACTGCACTCGCAACGCGCCCTGCTGGTGCTCGACGAGATCGAAGACATCTTCCACAGCGCCAGCAGCGAGGCCGGCAGCCGCTCGCAGAAGGGCTGGATCAACCGCATGCTGGAGGAGAACAGCCTGCCGTGCTTCTGGCTGAGCAACAGCATCGAGGCGATCGACGCCGCCCACGTGCGCCGCTTCGACCTGGTCATCGAGGTGCCGAACCCGCCGCTGGCGCAGCGCCGGCAGATGCTGCGCGAATGCAGTGGCGACCGCCTGGGCGAAGAACTGGTGGAACACCTCTGCGCCCACGAACAGATGACCCCGGCCGTGCTCGAACGCGCCGTGCGGGTCGGGCGCAGCGTCTCGCCACGCGCCGGCAAGGGCCTGGACCACACCATTCGCTGCATCGTCGACGGCACGCTGAAAGCCCAGGGTTTCGAAAAACTGCCGAGCCAGGAACCCATGCTGCCGACGTTCTACTCGCCGCAGTGGATCAATGCCGACCTGGCCCTCGACGGCCTGGTGGACGGATTGCGCGCCTGGCCGCAGGCGCGCCTGTGCTTCTATGGCCCGCCGGGCACCGGCAAGACCGCGTTCGGCCACTGGCTGGCGCAGGAACTGGACAAGCCGCTGATGATGAAACGGGTATCCGACCTGGTGTCGCCCTACGTGGGCAGCACCGAGAAAAACCTTGCGGACACCTTCGAACGGGCGCGCCAGGAAGACGCCGTGCTCCTGCTCGACGAAGTCGACAGCTTTCTCCAGGACCGGCGCAAGGCCCGGCAGAGCTGGGAAGTCACCGCGGTCAACGAGATGCTCACGCAGATGGAGAGCTACCGGGGCCTGTTCATTGCCTCGACCAACCTGATCGTCGATCTGGATGAGGCTTCCCTGCGCCGCTTCGACCTCAAGGTGCACTTCGGCTACCTCACGCCCGCGCAGGTTCACACCCTGTTCGACGCCCACCTCAAGGCGCTGGCTCTCAAGGATCCGCAGGAGCGCGCCGCCGGTCGCCTGCGCGGCGAAGCCTGCCTGACCCCGGGGGATTTCGCCGCGGTGGCCCGGCGCGGACGCTTCCGGCCCTTCACCAGCGCCGACGAACTGGCCGCCGCGCTGCTCGCCGAATGCCACCTGAAACCCGGCGCGGGGCAACGCCCCATCGGCTTTCGCCAGTGGGCCCACTAAAGATTGCCGGTCCGTCGCCGATAGGCTGGCGGGCCTTTTATTGCTAGCCAAAGGCCAGCCTTTTCTCAACAAGGATGATTCTTTTGCCTTCCGCCAAGACCCACAGCGCGTTGAACCGACAATGGGAACTGCTGCAACAGCTGCCCAAACGCGCCCCCGGCATCACCGTGACCGAACTGCTGGCGCGCCTGACCAGCGCGGGCTACAACATCAGCCGGCGCAGCGTCGAGCGCGACCTGCGCGACCTGTCGCTGGTCTTCCCGTTGCAGTGCAACGACAGCGGCACGCCATTCGGCTGGTACTGGAAGCCCGGTGTCAGCGTCGAACTGCAGGGGATCACCCTGACCGAAGCGGTCAGCCTCGCCCTGGTCGAGGACGCCGTGCGCCCGCTGTTGCCCGGCAGCATGCTGAGCGTGCTGGAACCGCGTTTCGAACATGCCCGGCGCAAGCTCAAGGGCCTGGGCGACGGCACTCCGGCCGCGCGCTGGCCGGACAAGGTCGCCAGCGTGCGCCCGGACTTCAACCTGCGCGCCCCGGAAATCCAGGCCGAGCAGCTGGAAGCGCTGCAGCACGCGCTGATCAGCGAGCGCCAGGTGCGCTGCCAGTATTATTCGGCGCACTTCGACAAACTGAGTGAACTGACCCTCAACCCGCTGGCCATCGTCCAGCGCGGGCTGATCACCTACCTGATCGCCACCGCCGAGCCCTATACCGATGTCCGCCAGTTCGCGGTACATCGCTTCCGGACCACCACGGTGCTCGATTCGTCTTGCCAGGGGCTGGAGTCGTTCGAATTGCAGGCGTACCTGGCGAGCGACGCCCTGCAGTTCGGCACGCCGGAGAAGATTCGTCTGCAGGCCTGGGTCAGCGAGCGTCAGGCGCGCTTGATCCGCGAAACGCCGCTGAGCACCGACATGCTGCTGGAGCCACTGGAACAGGGCTTCCAGCTCAGCGCGACGGTCACCAACTCGTGGCAACTGCACTGGTGGATCCTGTCCCTGGGCGATGCTTTCGTGGTCCGCGAGCCCGCGGCCCTGCGCGAGCAGATCGCCGACACCCTGCGCCGCGCGGCCAAGGCCTACGACCCGGCTTGAGCGGGGGTCGGCCTTGACGGTTGCAGTGCCTGCAACTCATCCAGCAGGTGCTGCAACTGATCCGCACGGGCCTTTTCAGCGTGCAGCGCCAGCTTCAGCTCACGGTTTTCCTCGGTCTGCCACCAGGTCCGCCGCTGGCGCTCGCCGGTGACGGCCTGCCAGTGGTCCAGTACCCGCCACAGCTTGCTGCTTTGCAGGTACTGCACCACCAGCACCAGCAGGATCAGCCCCTGCAGGGCAAGGAACAGCCAACCCTGGTGCATCATGGGCGGTTTCTCCAGCCGTTGGTTGGGCGTGGCGATAGCGCGTGGTCGGGGAACATCGAGACAGCCTCCTGGGGAACATTCGATACGTGCATTATCGAAATGGCCCACGTCACTTTACGTCGTGACGGGATCGGAGACGGCGTGCAAGGCGGGAATGAAAAAAGGGCGATCCTTGCGGATCGCCCTTCTTCACGATGTTTGGTAGGCACAATTGGACTCGAACCAACGACCCCCACCATGTCAAGGTGGTGCTCTAACCAACTGAGCTATGTGCCTGTCGTGGGGCGGCATTCTACGCACTTGGCCGCAGCTGTCAACCTTTGTCTTGCAGAAAATCTGCAAAAAAATCAGCGACTTCAAAAACCACGGTGGCGTGCGGCGGGCAGCCGGCGAAAACGCACAAGCCGCCCTGCCCTGCCGTGCCCGACGCAGCCCTCAGAGCGCCTGAACCGGATTCTTCCCGGCACCGGGAATCGCCGTGTCCTTGCCGCGCGCCTGCCATTGGGCAAAGTCCTGCTTGCGCGAGGCGACGGCACTGTCCCAGAGCTCGTAGGCATCCTCGCCGAGCAGCAGGCGCACCGGGGCGACCGCGCTGTCGACCATGTCGACGATCACCTGCGCCCCTTTGACCGGATCGCCCATCTGCTGGCCATCCTGGCTCGCGAAGTACTCGGTCATGCCAGCATTCAGCTCGGCATAGTCGGCGATCTCGCGTTCGGCCTTCATCGCCGCGCTACCGGCGAAATCGGTGCGGAAGGCCCCCGGCTCGATCAGCGTCACCCGGATACCCAGCGGCTTGACCTCGTGGTGCAGCGCTTCGGTAAAGCCCTCCAGGGCGAACTTGGAGGCGTTGTACAGACCGCACGCCGGGAACGCCACCAGGCCCGCGATGCTGGTCAGGTTGAGGATATGCCCCGAGCGGCGGGCTCGCATCAGCGGCAGCACTTCGCGCGACAGCTCGGCGGCGGCGAAGAAGTTCAGCTCCATCTGCGCGCGAATCTGCGCCGAGGTGTACTCCTCCAGGGCGCCATAGGATCCCGCGCCCGCGATATTGGCCAGCACGTCGATATGACCGAACGCCTCGATGGCGGTCTGCAGCGCTGCGGCGCGCGCGTCAGCATCGGTGACGTCCAGCGCCACGGCCAGCGCACGTTCGCCATGGGGTGCGGCGATCGCCTGCAGGGCGTCCAGGCGCCGTGCCGTGAGGACGGCGCGATCGCCCCGGGCCAGCACCTGCTCGGCCAATGCCTTGCCGAAACCGGACGATGCGCCAGTGATGAACCAGATCTTGCTCATGATGATTTCTCGTGAAAAGGAAACAGGAAGCGGACGCCGCCAGACGGGCGGACATCCCGCTGCAAATGGATTCAGGACAACCGGCTACAGCTGGATTTCCACCAGCTCGGCACCGTCGAAGGCGGTGTCCTCGCCACGCCCGCGCCAGCTGTCCAGGTCTGCCTGGCGCCTGGCGAGCGTCGCCTCCCAGATCGCGTAGGCATCGCGCCCCAGCATCAGGCGGACCGGCGGCGCTGCGCTGGCCACCACCTCGAGCATGCGCTGGGCGGCTTTGGCCGGATCGCCCATCTGCTTGCCGGCGGAGGTCTGCAGGTAGGTCTCGAACGGCTCCACCATCGAGCGGTAGGCGTCGATGCGCTGCAGCGGACGCATGTTCACGTCGCCGGCGAACTCGGTACGGAACGCGCCCGGTTCGACCAGGGTGACGTGGATACCCAGCGGCCTGGCTTCGATGGCCAGCGCCTCGGTCCAGCCCTCGATGGCGAACTTGGCCGCACAGTACGGACCCGCGGCATTCATCGCCACCAGGCCGGCGATGCTGCTGACGGTGAGGATGTTGCCCGAGCCCTGCTTGCGCATTTGCGGCAGCACGGCGCGGGTCATTTCCGCGGCGGCGAAGAAATTCAGCTCCATCTGCTCGCGCAGCTGTTCCAGGCTGAACTCCTCGCACGCACCGGCCACGCCGCGCCCGGCCACGTTGGCCAGCACATCGATCCGGCCGAAGCGCGCCAGGGTCTCGGCCACTGCGGCCTGACGGGCGCCGGCATCGGTCACGTCCAGCGCCAGTGGCAGCACACGGTCTTCGTGGCCTTTGGCGAGCGCCTGCAGGCGATCGAGCCTGCGCGCGGTGACCACGGCGATATCGCCGTTGGCGATGACCGCCTCGGCCAGCGCCTGGCCGAAGCCGGACGATGCCCCCGTGATCAACCAGACCTTGTTCGGCATGCTCATAGCGTGTACTCCCGATTGCGTGTGCCCATGACCGGCGGGCCTCATCACCCACCGCGGACGCCACGATACGCCTTGAGCGCCGGACGACCCATGCCCTAAAGTACGCTGGTCTTTTTCGATCGTACGGATTTCACCATGGACCCCTTGTCGGACGTGCTATCGCTGCTGCAACCGCAGAACCAGTTCTATGCCGGCTTCGATGCCGCGGGCGACTGGTCCTTCGACTTCCCGGCCCACAAGGGCATCAAGTTCACCGCGGTCATGCGCGGCACCTGCTGGGGCATCACCGAGGATCTCGAGCAGCCGATCCGCTTCGATGAAGGCGACTGCTTCCTGCTCAACAGCGATCGCCGCTTCATTCTTTCCTCCGATCCGCGCCTGCCCGCCGCGGCCAGCGAGCACATTCTCGAGGCGGTCAGCCGCGACGGGATTGCCGTGCACAACGGCGGTGGCGAGGTGTTTCTGATCAGCGGACGCTTCTCCTTCGCCGGCGACCACGCCGCCGTGCTGTTCGAAGCGCTGCCAGCGGTGATCAACATTCCCGAGGCTTCCAGCCAGGCGCAGGTCCTGCGCTGGTCGCTGGACCAGTGGGCCTGCGAGCTGCGCAATCCACAGCCCGGTGGCGCGTTGATGTCCACCCACCTGGCCCACCTGATGCTGGTGCAGGTGCTGCGCCTGTATCTGCACAGCGCCAGCGAACTGCCGAAGGGCTGGTTCCTGGCCCTGACCGACCGCCAGATCAGCCTGGCCATCGCCGCCCTGCATGCCGAGCCCGCACGGCCATGGACCCTGGAAGCGCTGGCGCGTATCGCCGGCGTATCGCGCACGGTGTTCGCGCAGCGCTTCAAGGCGCTGGTCGGCACCACCGCGATGGATTACCTGGCACGCTGGCGCATGCTGCTGGCCGCCAACCGTCTGCGCACGGGGAGCGAGAATGTCTCGACCATCGCCTTCTCCCTGGGCTACGAATCGGAAAGTTCGTTCAGCACCGCCTTCAAACGCATCATGGCCACGACCCCGAGCCAGTATCGCCGGAGGCTCGCCAACCTCGCCGAGGAATGACGCCGCTGATCACGTACAGAGTGATACACGGCGCGCCCTTCCCGACATATCCCGGACAAGCAGCGTTGACACCATGGCCTCCCGCGCGCCGCGTGCGGACTTCGTTCCCTCCACGAATCGCCAGCCGGCCTTGCCGTCGGCTGACGCCCTTGCCTATGAGGTCACCATGAGCCTGTCTGCCCCGAATCCGATCACGACCACCTTGCCCCTGCCCGAGCGCCTCGCGGCCTGGAGCTGGGACATCCCGCTGCGACTGTTCCTGGCCTGGGAGTTCTTCGAGTCAGGCCTGGAGAAATGGCATGGCGACAACTGGTTCGAACAGATCCACGCGAGCTTCCCCTTCCCCTTCAACCACTTTTCCCCAGGCTTCGACTGGCAGGTGTCGATGTGGGCCGAGCTGATCGCGCCGCTGCTGCTGTTGCTCGGCCTGGGTACCCGCCTGGCGAGCGCCGCCCTGGTCGTGCTGACCGTGGTTGCGATCGCCGCGGTCCACTGGCCGGCGCAATGGTCGACCTTGAGCGAGCTGGCCCAGGGTTACACGATCACCGACCATGGCTTTGGCAACTACAAGCTGCCGTTGATCTACCTGGTGGCCTTGCTGCCGCTGCTGCTGAAGGGGGCCGGGGCGTTCAGTGCGGATGCGCTGCTGCGCCAGCGGTTCGGCCGCGCGCCGCGCTGAGAACAAGCTGAAAAGCCCGCACACCTGTCAGGGTGTGCGGGCGAAAAACCTGCCTGCCCTGCACGCTCGCTAGCCGTGCGCCGATACACCTTCTTCTGCGCTGGCAACCAGGGTGCCCAACACCACGCCTTGTGCCTTGAGACTGAGCAGCAAGGCGCGACCCTGGGGTTCGAGGGCTGCCACTTCTACCCCGACCCGTTCAGCCAGCGCGGCAAGGTGTTCGCGTCCACTGCGTTGCTGGTCGCGCAGCGATACCAGCAGCGCATGGGCCAGTGGCGTGAGACGCGAGAAGTGAACGCGCAGGTCCCCTGCGCGACGCGCCAACAGCAACGTCGGCTCGGCAGGCGCCTGCGGCGGAATCTGATCGGGCCCCAGGTGGCTGACCGGCCAGGCATAGGCCAGCGGCACGGCGAGGCTGGACAGCAGCGGCACGCCATCAAGCAGGTCGCCCTGCGGGTCGTGGGCCGGTTCGCTGCGATCGCTGAGCAGCAGCACGGTCTCGATCCATTCGTAGTGGGCCAGCTCGGCCACCCAGCCAGGCAGGTCCGGGCGTTGTTCCAGATAGCTGACCCACTCGCCGGCCACTTCGGTGAACAGCGGTGTATGGCAGCGGTGGCGGGCGTAGAAGTCTTCGATGAGCGCCTGCCACCGGTCATCCGCCAGGCTGGCACGCAGCACCGGGAAACCCCCGGCCAGCAGCGCCTGCACATTGCCGAGGAACAACTGCCGGTACAGCGCCAGCCGCCTCGCTTCAAGGCCGGGTGGCGGTGGGTTGGCCTGCGGATCGCGAATGAAACGGCTCATGCGCAACTGCTGTTCTCGCAGGGTTTCAGCCATGGCGCACCGCCAGTGCCGGGGTGGCGGCCTGCAGATCGCGAATGTGCTGCACTTCGCCCAGCAGCTCGGCGAGTGGCGGGAAATTGAAGTCGCGCTCCAGCAGGGTGGGCAGCGCACCCTCCTGCTGATAGACGCTGGCCAGCAGTTGCCAGACCGGATCTTTCACGGCGGCACCGTGGGTATCGATCTTCAGGTCCGGCGCTTCTTCGTAGTGACCGGCCACATGCAGGCAGGCCACCCGCCCGGGCGGTACGCGAGCCAGGAACGCCGCCGCGTCATAGCCGTGGTTGCAGGCATTGACCACCAGGTTGTTGACGTCCAGCAGCAGGTCGCAGTCCGCCTCGTCGAGGACCGCGCAGAGGAAGTCGATCTCGCTCAGCGCCTGGTACGGCGCCGCGTAGTAGGAAATGTTTTCCACGGCGATGCGTCGGCCCAGGGCGTCCTGCACCTCGCGGATGCGCCCGGCGACATGGCGCACGCCTTCGTCGGTGAAGGGCATGGGAATCAGGTCGTAGAGATGCCCGTCATCGGCGCAGTAGCTCAGGTGTTCGCTGAACAGCGGCACCTGGTAGCGCGCGAGAAAAGCGCCGATGCGCCGCAGAAAGTCGTGGTCCAGCGGCGCGGGGCCGCCGAGGGACAGCGACAGGCCGTGGCAGGCCAGCGGATAGCGCTCGGCCAGGCGGGCCAGCTGTGCGCCATAGGCGCCGCCGACGCCGATCCAGTTGTCCGGCGCGCACTCGAGGAAATCCACCGCGCCGGCGTCCATCTCCAGCAATTCGGGCAGCAGCGCGCGACGCAGGCCGAGCCCCGCGCCCTGCAAGGCAAGTGAAGCACTCATGGCTGTTCTCCTTGAGGCCGGAGGCCTCCCCGGCCGAGGGCGCGGGGAGGACATCGGCGCGGCTCAGTTCCGGGCCTGACTCAGCTTGCTGTACAGATCGTTGGGGAACGGCTTGCCGTTGGCATCGAACTGATGCTTGCGGAACTGGTAGACCTCGGCCTCGGAGAGAAAGCCGTCGTGGTTGGCGTCGATCGCATCGAACTCGGCATTCGCCCCGGGCGCCACCGCCAGCAGTTCGGCCCGGGACACACGGCCATCATGGTCGCTGTCGGTGCGGGCGAAGGAGGCGTCGCCGCACTTGCCCTCGCCGCACTTGCCTTCGGCCTGGGTGGCCTTGGCGCCGCCGGCACCGCATTTGCCTTCACCACACTTGCCCTCCCCGGCCTTTTCCGCCGAGGCGAGCTGGTAGCCTTGCGGCAGTGCTTCCACGGCAAAGGCCGCGGACGTCATGTTGATACCGCCGACCAGGGCGATGGTGAGCAGGCCGAGACGGGTCTTGCTGGTGGGCAACGGGGTACGAGACATGGTGCTTCTCCGGATTTCTGTGCGGGGCGCCCCCAGGGGCGAAGGAGCCAGGGAACGGGGCCGGTGGGCCGCTGCGTTCAGGCAGGCTCATTTGACCCGTGGCATGTATCCGGGACGTATCCGCGAGGAGAAGCGTTTGTAAGCGAAGTGTGGGAAGCCTGCGGCCAGATACACAGGGATACAGGCGATGGGGAGAGGTGCGCGATCCGCTGACCGGCAGGGTCGAAAACAGCGTTCCACCGGTGGGGAATGCCAAAGCAAAAAGGGCGACCCTTTCGGGTCGCCCTTTTCATGCCCGGTAACCCGGGACTTTGTTTGGTAGGCACAATTGGACTCGAACCAACGACCCCCACCATGTCAAGGTGGTGCTCTAACCAACTGAGCTATGTGCCTGCTGTGAGGCGGCATTCTACGCATTCGACAAAGTGTGTCAACTGATTTTTTCAGCTAAATCACTGAATAATAAAAAATTTTGCCCTGCCCACTGGCTTTCGTCCGATTTCTCTCAGGCCGCTGGCAGGTGTTTATTATTATTGATAGGATTGGCGCATTCGTAAAAAATACAAAACACACAACGACAAAGTCACAGATTAGAGGTTCACCGCGCATGGCCACCATCGCCTACCCACAATCGTACTACGCTGCCTCGGCCAATCCGGTGCCACCGCGCCCCGCCCTGCAGGAAGAAGTGCAGGCCGACGTCTGCGTCATCGGCGCCGGCTACACCGGTCTGTCCAGCGCCCTGTTCCTGCTCGAGAACGGCTTCAGCGTGACCGTGCTGGAAGCCGCCCGGGTCGGCTTCGGCGCCTCCGGCCGCAACGGCGGCCAGATCGTCAACAGCTACAGCCGCGACATCGACGTCATCGAACGCACCGTCGGCCCGCGCCAGGCGCAGCTGCTGGGCCAGATGGCCTTCGAAGGCGGACGCATCATTCGCGAGCGCGTGGCCAAGTACAACATCCAGTGCGACCTCAAGGACGGCGGCGTGTTCGCGGCCCTCACCAGCAAGCAGATGGGCCACCTGGAATCGCAGAAGCGCCTCTGGGAGCGCTTCGGCCACACCCAGCTGGAACTGATGGACAAGAACCGCATCCGCGAAGTGGTGGCCTGCGACAACTATGTCGGCGGCATGCTGGACATGAGCGGCGGTCATATCCACCCGCTGAACCTGGCCCTGGGCGAAGCCGCCGCGGTGGAATCCCTGGGTGGCAAGATCTACGAACAGTCCCCGGCGGTGCGCATCGAGCGCGGCGCCAACCCGGTGGTGCACACCCCGAACGGCCGCGTGCGGGCCAAATTCATCATCGTCGCCGGCAACGCCTACCTGGGCGGCCTGGTCCCCGAGCTGGCGGCCAAGTCGATGCCCTGCGGCACCCAGGTGATCACCACCGAACCGCTGAGCGAAGAGCTGGCCCGCACCCTGCTGCCGCAGGACTACTGCGTCGAGGACTGCAACTACCTGCTCGACTACTACCGCCTGACCAGCGACAAGCGCCTGATCTTCGGCGGCGGCGTGGTCTACGGTGCCCGTGACCCGGCGAACATCGAAGCGATCATCCGTCCGAAGATGCTCAAGGCCTTCCCGCAGCTGAAGAACGTGAAGATCGACTTCGCCTGGACCGGCAACTTCCTGCTGACCCTGTCGCGCCTGCCGCAGGTCGGCCGGATCGGCGACAACATCTATTACTCCCAGGGCTGCAGCGGCCACGGCGTGACCTACACGCACCTGGCCGGCAAGGTCCTGGCCGAGGCCCTGCGTGGCCAGGCCGAGCGCTTCGACGCCTTCGCCGACCTGCCACACTACCCGTTCCCGGGCGGCCACATGCTCCGCGTACCGTTCAGCGCCCTCGGCGCCTGGTACTACTCCCTGCGCGACCGCCTGGGCGTGTAAGCAGCGCCAGGCCGTCAGCGCCCGATGGCGTCGACGGCCTGCCGCGCGGCCTGTTCCTGGCCCGCCTGGGCCAGATCATTGGCCGCCTTGAGCCAGCGCTGGCGGTCCACCCGGGCCGGCAGTTGCTTCGGTTGCTGGACCAGCACCGCCCACGCCCCTTCCTTCTGCCACGCCGATTCGAACGAGTCGAAGTCCATCAGCATCCGCCGACTGTTGCCGGCGCGCAGCAGCACCCGCTGCTTGTAGCGGTCGTAGCCGACCAGCAGGGCATAGCGCGGCTCGCTCCAGAACGCCGAACCTTCCTGATAACGCAGCAGTACCGGATACCCCGCGGCCACCTGGCCGAGCAGGGCCGACAGGCTGCCATCCAGCGGGTACACCACCATGCCGTACTGGCGGGCCGAAAGCTGCACCGCGTCCGCGAGCTTTTCCGGTTGCGTCGGCAGGTTCAGCAGGCCCGGGGTGATGCGCACGCCCTGCTGCGAGAGGATCGCCGCCAGCGCCATCGGCGCGCTCTGGTTGGCATTGCCGCGGAAGAACGGCACCGCACTGAGTTCGACACGCTGCGGCAGTTGCTTGAGTTCGGCCGGCGGCTGGCTGGCGCAACCGCCCAGGCTGGCGGCCAGCAGGCAGGCCAGCAGCAGGCGGCGCGGTGTTGCACAAAGGATCGGCATGGGTCCTCGCTTGAACGGTTGCCAGGCAGACAGCGCCCGGCCTCGAGCGGCGATCATAGGCCGACGGACGGCATCGGTATAGCCCGCCGCAGGCTTGGAACAAAGCGTTCTGAGCACTGGACCATCGGTCAATAGCCTGAAATGAACGAGCATATAGACTGAAGGAGTGTCTGAGTTGCAGGTCCCGCCTGTACTGAAGAAGGAGGCACCCATGAGCCTGACCATGGCTATCTTCATGCTGATCGCCGCCTGGCTGAGTGTGGCCGCCGCCATGCTCTGGGGCGTGCTGCGCATTGCCCGCCGTCATCATCTGCACCACCAGGATCCGCACCCGCAGGCCAAGGCCGCGGCGCCGGTTCATCGGCGCGCGGGGCGCCGCCACGCCAACGCGCACTGAGCGTTCGTCAAGAATATCGAGCACAAAAAAGGGGGCTCCACACGGAGCCCCCAACTACAGCACGCAACAGAATCCTTTCGATCAGCCCTCGGCAACCTCACGGCGCTGCCGCGCCTTGCGCGAGAGGATGTTCAGCACCTCGATCGCGGTGGAGAACGCCATCGCCGCATACACATAGCCTTTCGGTACGTGGGCACCGAAGCCTTCGGCGATCAGGGTCATGCCGATCATGATCAGGAAGCCCAGGGCCAGCATCACCACGGTCGGGTTGTCATTGATGAACTTGGCCAGCGGGTCGGCCGCTACCAGCATCACGATCACGGCACTGATCACGGCGATGATCATGATCGGCAGGTGCTCGGTCATGCCCACCGCGGTGATGATGCTGTCGATGGAAAAGACGATGTCGAGCAGCAGGATCTGGCCAATGGCCGCCGCGAAACCCAGGGTAATGGTAGACGACGCGGCGGATTCTTCCTTGGCACGCGGGTCCACGCTTTCATGGATTTCCTTGGTGGCTTTCCACAGCAGGAACAGACCACCGGCGATGAGGATCATGTCCTTCCACGAGAAGCTCTTGCCGAGGATGTCGATCACCGGCTCCGTGAGCTGGACGATCCAGGCCACGGTGCTGAGCAGCGCCAGGCGCATCACCAGCGCCATGCTGATGCCGATGCGGCGAGCCTTGGAGCGAAACTCCACGGGCAGCTTGTTGGTCAGGATCGAGATGAAGATCAGGTTGTCGATACCGAGGACGATCTCCATGGCCACCAGGGTGGCCAGGGCGACCCAGGCGGTAGGGCTTGCAGCGAGTTCCAGCAGGTATTCCATGAATCAGGTCCTGATTTGTCGAGTAGTGAAAAAATAGGTCAGATTTTCTGACCGTCAGCTTCCTTGGGGTCTTCTTTTTCCGCTTTCTGCGAACCGGCGGCCTCGCTCAGCGCCTGCTGGGCCGCTTCGTTGGTCTTGTCGATGGCCTGCTTGGCCGACTCGGCGGCCTGGTTGAGCATCTGCTGGGCGGATTTTTCGGCCTGCTCGCAGCCGCTCATGGTGAACAGGGCGAGCAGCAGGACCAGGGGGGTACCGATGGATTTGATGTAGAGCATGTTGTCCTCACTGGAAATCGGATTGGCGTGGGAAAAGTCGCGCCGCAATGACGGAGCATTCTAGAGAGTGGAAAACTTCAGAAAAATTCGTATTTTCAGCGGGTATACTTCGGTTTTTCCGAATAGAGACCCGGCATGCTCAACTACCGCCAGATGCACTACTTCTGGGTCGTGGCCAAGACCGGCAGTATCGTGCGCGCCTGCGAACAGCTGAACCTGACCCCGCAGACCATCAGTGGGCAGATCAGCCTGCTGGAACAGACCTACGGCATCGAGCTGTTCCAGCGCGTCGGCCGCCAGCTGGAACTGACCGAAACCGGGCGCCAGGCACTGTCCTACGCCGAGCAGATGTTCCAGATCGGCGGCGAGCTGGAGGCCATGCTGCGCGCCCAGCCCAACGAGCAGCAGGTGCTGTTCCGCGTCGGCGTCGCCGATGTGGTGCCGAAATCCATCGTCTACCGCCTGATCGCACCGACCATGGAACTGGCCGAGCCGCTGCGTATCAGTTGCCGCGAGGACAAGCTGGAACGCCTGCTCGCCGACCTGGCGATCCAGCGCCTGGACCTGGTGATCTCCGACAGCCCGATGCCCGGCCACCTGGATATCAAGGGCTACAGCCAGAAGCTCGGCGAATGCGGCATCAGCTTCCTCGCCACCCCGGCGCTCGCCGCGGGCCAGCCGCTGCCCTTCCCCGCCTGCCTGCAGCACGCACCGCTGCTGATTCCGGGTCAGGAAACCATGGTCCGCAACCGTCTGCTGCGCTGGTTCGCCGAGCAGCAGCTGCAGCCGCGGATCGTCGGCGAGTTCGATGACAGCGCGCTGATGCAAGCCTTCGGCAAGGCCGGCAGCGGCATCTTCATCGCGCCCAGCGTGATCGCCGAGGAGGTCTGCCGGCAGTACGACGTCGAGCTGATCGGGCAGACCGACGCGGTCACCGAGTCGTTCTACGCCATCTCGGTGGAGCGCAAGGTCAAGCACCCCGGCATCGTCGCGATCACCGAGGGCGCGCGACGCGAACTGTTCAACTGGCCGCTGGCCTGAAGCGGCTCAGCCACAGCGCGAGGCCCACGGAAAGACCGATCAGCAGCGCGGCGACATAGCCAACACTGGCCAGGCCGAGCTGTTCGATCACCCGCCCGCCGATCACCGCCCCCAGACCGATACCGAGATTGCCACCGGCAACATTCAGCGAAGCGCCGAACGCCGGCGCCGTCGGTGCCGCCTTGATCACCCGGACATGACTGACCAGGAACAGCGCCGCCTGGGTGCAACCCCACAGCGCCAGGGCCAGGACCAGGCCGAGCGGCGACTGGATCAGCGGCACCACCAGCAGCAGGGCGACCAGCAGCAACGCACAGAACCCCGCCGAGGCCAGCAGCGGATGGCGATCCACCGCGCGGCCGCCGAGGCTGTTGCCGATCAGGCCGACCGCGCCGAAGCCCATCAGGTACCAGCCGACCCGCTCGCCATCGAAACCGGCCAGGCGTTCCAGCAGGTCGGCCAGGTAGGTGTAGGCCGTGAACATGCCGCTGAACACCAGGACCGAGAGCAGCACGTGGCCCTGCAGCAGCGGGCTGCGCAGAATGGCGAACTGGCTGCGCAGCGAGATGGCCTGGCTCTGCCGCGGCGTGTGCGGCAGGTAGCGCCACAGCAGCAGCGCCTTGGCCAGCGCCAGCAGGGCCAGCAGGGCGAAGGCCGCGCGCCAGCCCCAGGCATCGCCGAGCAGGGTGCCGAGGGGAATGCCGAAGACCATGGCGCAGACCACACCGAAGCTGATCTTGCTGATCGCCCGGCCGGCATAGGCCGGGCCGACGATGTCCACCGCCGTCTCGCTGGCCAGCGCCCAGAACACCGGCAGGCCGAGGGCCGGGACCAGGCGCGCCACGGCCATCACCGCATAGTTCGGCGCCAGTGCGGCCAGGGCATTGGCGCCGGCGAACAGCAGCAACACTCCGACGAACAGGCGCTTGCGCTCCAGGCGCGCGCACCAGGCGGTGAGGAACGGACCGAAGCAGGCCACGGTGAAGGCGAACATCGTCACCAGCAGGCCGGCCTGGGGCACGCTGACGCCGAGGTCGCGGGCGATCCCCGGCAACAGGCCGACGATCAGGAACTCGGTGGTGAGGACGGTGAAGCCGGCCGCGGCCAGCAACAGAATGGGCAAGAACATCCAGACTCCAGATTCGCAACGGCCGCGCATGGTAACAGCGCCGTCCACGCCGACCTAACCATCGGACGGACGTTCTGGGTCGTGGCCGCCGCGCTGTGCTAAAGTCCCGCCCTTTTTTCCGCACGGCCATGGCCGCGGAAGCCTTTCGTACGCACGCCGGCCGGCTACACGCTGGCCCGGGCCGTTCGTTTACCTGGGTAAACCGACCTCCGTTCGTATGAATCCTCGAACAAAAACCGAGAACCCTCGCTCATGATCCCTGTTCTGAAACTGCTCAACCGCACCAGCCTGGTGCTGCAAATCCTGATCGGCCTGCTGGCCGGTATCGCCCTCGCCCTGGTCGCGCCACAGGCCGCGGCCAGCCTGGCCTTCGTCGGCAAGCTGTTCGTCAGCGCGCTGAAGGCGGTAGCGCCGATCCTGGTGTTCATCCTGGTCATGGCCTCGATCGCCAACCACAAGCACGGCCAGGAAACCCATATCCGCCCGATCCTCGTCCTGTACCTGTTCGGCACCTTCGGCGCGGCGGTGGTCGCGGTGGTGGCGAGCATGCTGTTCCCTTCCGAACTGGTCCTGAGCACCGGCGATGCGCAGATGAGCGCGCCGGGCGGCATCGGCGAAGTGCTCCAGGGCCTGCTGCTGAGCGTGGTGGACAACCCGGTCAAGGCGCTGATCGAAGGCAATTTCATCGGCATCCTGGCCTGGGCCATCGGCCTCGGCATCGCCGTGCGCCATGCCGGCGACACCACCCGCACTGTGCTCGACGACCTGTCCAACGGCGTGACCCTGATCGTCCGCGTGGTGATCCGCTTTGCCCCGCTGGGCATCTTCGGCCTGGTCGCTTCCACCCTGGCGCAGTCCGGCCTCGACGCCCTGCTCGGCTACCTGCACCTGCTGCTGGTACTGATCGGCTGCATGCTGTTCGTCGCCCTGGTGATGAACCCGCTGATCGTCTGGTGGAAGATCCGCCGCAACCCCTTCCCGCTGACCCTGCTGTGCCTGCGCGAAAGCGGCATCACCGCGTTCTTCACCCGCAGCTCGGCGGCCAACATCCCGGTCAACCTGGCCCTCAGCGAAAAGCTCGGCCTGCACGAAGACACCTACTCGGTGTCGATTCCGCTGGGCGCCACCATCAACATGGCCGGCGCGGCGATCACCATCACCGTGCTGACCCTGGCCGCCGTGCACACCCTGGGCATCGCCGTCGACCTGCCGACCGCCGTGCTGCTCAGTGTGGTCGCCGCGGTCTGCGCCTGTGGCGCTTCCGGCGTGGCCGGGGGTTCGCTGCTGCTGATCCCGCTGGCCTGCAGCCTGTTCGGCATTCCCAGCGAAATCGCCATGCAGGTGGTGGCGGTCGGTTTCATCATCGGCGTCCTGCAGGACTCGGCGGAAACCGCGCTGAACTCGTCCACCGATGTTCTCTTCACCGCCGCGGCCTGCCAGGCCGAGGAACGGCGCCTCAGCCGCGCCTGAGCCCTGGCGACCGCCGGCCCCTGGCCATCGGTCGCTTGTGTTTTCCCCCGTTGCGCACCTAGGCTAGTGGCCCTTTCCTTGTATCGAGACAGGGCCATGTCCGCCGAGCACGAAACTTCCACTGCCCGCTTCACCCCCGCCGAAGTCCGTATTCTCGGCTCGCTGATCGAGAAACAGGCGAGCAACCCGGAAACCTACCCGCTGACCCTCAACGCGCTGATGCTGGCCTGCAACCAGAAGACCAGCCGTGAGCCGGTGATGAACCTGACCCAGGGCCAGATCGGCCAGAGCCTGCGCAACCTCGAAGGCCAGGGGCTGGTGCGCCTGCAGATGGGCAGCCGCGCCGACCGCTGGGAACAGCGGGTGGACAAGGCCCTGGAACTGGTGCCGGCGCAGCTGATCCTGATGGGCCTGATGTTCCTGCGTGGGCCGCAGACCCTCAACGAACTGCTGACCCGCAGCCAGCGCATGCATGAGTTCAGCGATACCGACG
Organism: Pseudomonas sp. zfem002; assembly: GCF_032621685.1. Classification (NCBI taxonomy): domain Bacteria; kingdom Pseudomonadati; phylum Pseudomonadota; class Gammaproteobacteria; order Pseudomonadales; family Pseudomonadaceae; genus Pseudomonas; species Pseudomonas sp. zfem002. The sequence continues at coordinate 19,119 of NZ_JAVYJH010000048.1, forward strand.
AGGTGCTGCATCAGCTGGAGCGCCTGATCGCCCGTGATTTCGCCCTGCACCTGCCGCGCCAGGCCGGGCAGCGCGAGGATCGCTATACCCACGCGATGGGCGATCCGGAGGAAATCGAAGCGATCCTCGCGGCGCGCCAGCAGGGACCGGAGCGGGTGGCGAGCAGCGCCGTGTCGGCGGAGCGGATCGAGGCGCTGGAGGCGAGGATCGCGGCGCTGGAGGAGCGCCTGGCTCGATTGGAGGAGTGAGCTGGTCAACTTTTTCCGGACACCGCAATGTGGGAGCTCAGGCTATTTGCCGCTCATACTGGTTGGGCGGTAGATAACCCAGGGTCGAATGCAGTCGATCCTGGTTGTAAAACTTCACGATATAGTCGGTAACATCCTTGATCG
>NZ_JAVYJH010000049.1:0-19214 GCF_032621685.1 Pseudomonas sp. zfem002
CTCATTCAACTGTTCGGGCTTCGGGTCAGAGTGAGAGGTGGATGGCGACTATGCTCCCACACGTGCTCTAGGGCACCGCCGGCATCCAGTCTGCCATCCACCGCTCTCACACCTTGATTTTAAGAGGTCCTGAAGACACAAGCGGGCGTAGCCCGCGATGCGCCGTGCGGACGGCGCTCGATCTGAAGGGCGCCAGAAGAGCATCGCCATGCACACCGACGCGCTGCGCGCCCCTCCCGACCTGACATTTCTGTCAGTTGTGCCCACCAGACACCAGTGTTCGAATTCCTCCCACGCCCCGGTACTCACCCCCGGTGGCCAAGGAGCTGAACCATGAACCCGTCCCCGCTCGACGAACTCAACCTGGTGCTGTCCCAATCCGATCTCTACCCGCCACTGCAGGGCCAGTCCCCGGCGATCGTCGGGTTTTCCACGGGCATACCTGCCCCGGCAATCCTCACCTTCGACATCACCGTCAATGGCCAGTCCAGCGGCTTCGAAGGCATCAGCCTGAATGTCGGGGTGAATGCCGGAACCTTGTGGGTCCGGCGTGAATTCATCGCCAGCTACCCGGGGGCCTGGCCTGTGGCCGTGGAACTGCGCGCCCACCAGGACGGGCAACAGGTCGGCAGCGCCATCCTGCGCCTGCACGATACCCGCGCCATGGTCGTCCACAGTGCCGAGGTGGGGCTGTTCCCGAACCCGGCCAGCGTGCCCCCCGCCGCAGAACTACGGATTCTCACCCGCGCGACGTTCTTCGATGCGCAAGGCGTGGAACTGCCCGACGCCGAAGTCTCCTGGGCGGTGCGCTTGCCCGAACCGGTACCCGGCGTGGTGCTGGACGGAACCCGTATCGTGGTCTCTCCCGAGGCCCAGGTTGGCGATGTGACGGTGGTCGTCAGCGAAAGTTCGGGGTTGGTGTGCACGACCAACCTGACCTTGACCCCGGCCCGGGATATAGGACTGGAATTCCGGCCAAACGGCTTGTATCCACCGCTGCTCAGCGAGGTGAAGAATTTCATGTATATCGGCGCCGAGTTGCCGTTTGAAGAGGGGGTGGGCATCAAGGTCACTCTTAACGGTGTTGGCGGTACTCACGACGGGATAATGCTCGTGCCGCGCGAAGACGATTGGGTACTGGAAGTCTGGCCGGGTTTTGTCACCAGCTACCCGGGGCAGTGGCCCATCGAGGTGTCAGCCCTGGCTTCCCAGGACGGCCAGATCATCGGTAGCGCTACTGGCTGGCTCTACGATACGCGCACCGTGGTTTGCGCCAAGGTCGACCTGGTGTTCTCGCCTGGCGATACCGTGGAGATTCCTCAGGAAGGAGAGGCGTTGGTCAGGGCCAATGGGAGGTTCTACGACGAGAACGGCGTCCGGATATCCCATGAAGAAGTGAAGTGGGGTGCGCAGATGGTCGATCCGATGGAGGGGGTGACCATGATCAAGCACCAACTGTTTATCGGCCCGAACGCAAAGCCTGGAAAGTATCGGATTGCGATTATCGGCCCGAATGGCTTGAACCGGGCAAAAGTGTTGACGCTGGTCTGAATCGGGGCTCGTTGCGCGAGTGGGGACGACTCGCGCAACGGCGCTCGCCGTGCCTCAGCCCCGCGCCTCCCGCGGCATCCCCAGCGCCCGTTCGGCAATCAGATTGCGCTGGATCTCGTTGCTGCCGCCATAAATCGTGTCCGAGCGGGTGAACAGGAACAGCGACTGCAGCCGGCTGAGCGCATACGGCGCGCCGGCGAGGATTTCCGCCCGCGGTCCGAGCACGTCCATCGCCAGCTTGCCCAGTTCGACATGCCAGGTGGACCAGGCCAGCTTGTAGATCATCGCTTCCCGCGCCAGGCTGCCGTCCTGGGCGCCGGACAACATGCGCAGCGAGTTGTAGCGCAGCACCCGCAGGCCGGCCCAGGCCCGGGCGATGCGCTGGCGCAGCAGCGGGTCGCGGTCGGCGCCGTTGCCGCGGGCGAGCTGGATCACCTCGTCGAGCTCGTTCTGGAACAGCATCTGCTGGCCCAGGGTCGAGACCCCGCGCTCGAAGCCGAGCAAGGCCATGGCGATCTTCCAGCCGTCGCCCGGCGCACCGAGCAGGTTCGCCACCGAGGTCCGCGCCTGGTCGAAGAACACTTCGTTGAATTCGCTGGTGCCGGTCATCTGCTGGATCGGCTGCACGCGGATCTGCGCCTGGTGCATCGGCATCAGCAGGAACGACAGGCCGTGATGACCGCTGCTGCCAGGCTCGGTACGGGCCAGGACGAAGCACCAGTCGGCCTCGTGGGCCAGCGAGGTCCAGACTTTCTGCCCGCTGACCAGCCAGTATTCGCCGCTGGCGTCCAGGCGCGCGCGGGTCTGCACATTGGCCAGGTCGGAACCGGCGCCGGGTTCGGAATAGCCCTGGCACCAGAACTCGGTGCCGTTGAGGATCCCCGGCAGCAGGCGGCGTTGCTGGTCCTTGTTGCCGAACGCGGCCAGGGTCGGGGCGACCAGGCCCTCGCCTATGTGCCCCATGCGTCCGGGGCCGCCAGCGCGGGCGTATTCCTCGTGGAAGATCACCTGCTGGCTGATGCTCAGGCCGCGCCCGCCGTGCTCGCGGCTCCAGCCGACGCCGGTCCAGCCGCCACTGGCCAGCTCGCGCTCCCAGGCCTTGCGTTCCTCGGGAAAGCTGTGTTCGTCGCCCGGGCCGCCGCGAAAGCGCAGGGCCTCGAACGGGCCGCGCAGATGCTCGGCGAGCCAGTCGGCGATTTCCGTGCGAAAGGCTTCGTCGGCGCTGTTGAATCCGATTTTCATGGCTGTGCTCCGAGCAACTGCGTGGCCAGGCGTTGCGCATGCCAGGCCGGTGTGCCCAGCCACTGTTCGCTGGCCCGGGCGCGTTTGAAATACAGGTGGGGGTCGTATTCCCAGGTGAAGCCGACGCCGCCATGCAGCTGGATGGCCTCGGCGGCGCAGTGGAAGAAGGCCTCGCTGGCGTGGATCTGCGCGGTGGCCGCGACCATCGGCAGTTCCGCGGCAAGGCTCGGGTCGCCCGCAGGATCGAGGCGCTGCTGGGCGATGCAGGCCGCATACCAGGCCGCCGAGCGGGCGCATTCCACCTGCAGCATCATGTCGGCGCAGCGGTGCTTGATCGCCTGGAAGCTGGCGATGCTGCGCTTGAACTGCTTGCGTTCGCCGATATAGGCCAGGGTCAGGTCGAGGCTCTGCTGAGCGCCGCCGGTCTGCTCGGCGGCCAGGCCGATGGCGGCGATATCCAGCACCGTGCGCAGCAGCGGCCAGCCCTGGCCAGGCGGGCAGAGCCGGTGGGCGTCAGCAAGGCGCACATCGCGCAGTTCGATATCGGCCAGGCGCCGGGTCTGGTCCAGGGTCGGCAGGGCGCGGCGGGTGATGCCAGGGGTGGCGGCGGGCAGGGCGAACAGGCTGATGCCGTCCTCGCCCTGGCTGTCCGGGCTGCGCGCGGCGACGATCAGCAGGTCGGCCTGAGCGCCGTCGGCCACCAGGGCATAGTGCCCGTTCAGCACCTGCTCATGCCCCTCGCTGCGCGCCGTGACCTGCACGCTGGCGGGATCCAGCCCGCCGTCGCTGCTGAAGGCCAGGGTCGCGCAGGCCTGGCCGGCGGCGATCGCGCCCAGCCATTCGGCCTGCAGCGCCGGGTTGCTGGCCAGCAGCAGGGCCGGGGTCGCCAGGCAACTGGTGGCGAACAGCGGCGAACCGAGGAGGAAGCGCCCGCACTGCTCCAGCAACAGCGCCAGTTCGACGAAGCCCAGGCCCATGCCGCCGTACTGCTCCGGCACCATCAGCGCCGGCCAGTACAGCTCCTGGCCGATGCGTCGCCACAATTCCGGGTCGTAGCCATCCTCGCGGGCCATCCCCGCGCGCACCGCCTGCGAATCGCTGGCCTGGGCCAGGAAACGCTCGGCGCTGTCGCGGATCATCAACTGTTCTTCGGTAAAGGCGAACTCCATGGGACTGTCTCTGTGTCGCTATCGATGAGGCAGTCTAGGGGTGGCGCTCATGCCCTCGAATCATTGAAACGGACTAGTCCGCTATCGCCTTTCGGTGATGGTGAAGGTGGCCCCGCCGCGGGGTGTGCCGATCTCCCGGGTAATCACCTGGTCGCCCAGGTGGATTTCGATGTGGGTGGGATTGAACGTCCGCGGGATGTTGACGTGAAAGCGATTCATCATCCCCGGGGCACCGCGCTTGTTCGCCAGCACGTAGCCCACCGTATAGCCCCATGCATCGCGGACTTTGAGGCGGTTCTTGGCCCAGTCCACGTCCGCCCGGCGGTCCGGATCGAACCAGTTGCCATGGGCGCAGTGCAGGGCCGGGTAGACATAGGCGCCTTTCCCGTGTTCCGGGTCGTAGTAGCCCAGCAGGGTCGTGACCGGTACCCCCTGACCCATGGGCCTGCGCAGCACGGGGAAGGAAAAGTCGTCGACCTGGTTCCAGCGCTGACCATCGGACTCGTAGCGCAGGAAGGTCATCATGACCAGTGGCACACTGGCGCCGTTGATGTGCAACGTGGCAGCTTCCGTGGCCTGGTGGGTGATGTAGACGCCCTTGCCGCGGTTGGCCGCACTGGCCGCCGGCAGGTAGACATTCCTGGCGTAATCGTCATTGTGCTGGAAGACCTCCAGCAGTCGGTACACCTTGAACAGCGCGGTCATCGAGGACAGATTCCGTTCATGGGCGCCGGTGCTGTGGAACTCGCCCCAGTGGTGCATGAGTCGCGACTCCTCGTGCCATTTCACGTAGCCGGTGGGAGAGCTTCTGTCGAATACGGCCTTGTCCTCCAGAAAACGCTGGCTGTGGTACAGGGTATGCGGGGTGCACAGGGTGTAGGCGTTCGTCTTCGGATACAGCGGATAACCGCCTGCCATGGTGTCCCTGCCGAAGCTGTGACCGTGGAACGGCGCCTGGCACTTGCCATCCTCGCAGGTCGCGACGTGGGTGCGAGCCCTCTCGAAGTTGGGTATGAACACGTTGTAGTCGCTGTCCCAGCCCCAGGTCGAATTGATGTTCTCCGCGGAGCGATGCACAGAGCCCGCGAATCCGCCCGGATAATGGTCGATGCCGTAGTTGTGTCCCAGTTCGTGGCTGAACTCGTTGCCCTGGCAGTCATACAGGGTGACCATGCTGCCGCCGCCGGACAGGCCATGCACGACCCGCCCGTTGCTGTAGTTGCCGACCGAGGTGTGGGCCGTCAGCTGGCCGACGACATAGTGCTTGTTCGGACTGTCCTCGCCGACACCCGGAGAGCTGTGGATGCCGCAATTGGCGTTGTTGATCCCCAGCGAGATCAGTTCCTTGCCGATGCGCTGGCGCAGGTCGCCGTCGTACACCCCGCCGACATCCGTGGAGTGGGTGCGATACAGCGTCCCGTCCGGCAGGCAGATCTCGGTCAGGTGCAGCGGCTCGTACTGGTTGACCACCAGGCGGCTGATCGGTGTCTGCTGGAAGTACTGACGATGCAGCTCCTGCTCGAACTCCTCGAAGAACACCGGGCGTGGCGGCGTCAGCATGCCGATATCGATCACGTTCAGCAGCAGTTCGCTGGACGCTCCGATATCGATGTCGGGGTAGCTGCCAGCGGCGTTGTCGGCGCGGGAAGCGATCTGCAGGGAGAGGCCGGGCAGCAGGTATTGCCCGGGCAGCAGCGCGCTCCAGAAACCCGCGCCGTAGCGCAGGCGGGCATAGTCGATATCCGGCGTGCTCGCCCAGCGTCCCTGGACACAGGCGTAGAGCAGGCTTTCGCCACGCTCCAGCGACTGGATGGTCCACAGCGTATGGATCTGCGCGCGGTACGCGGCGTTGGACTGGAACAGGATCTTCCTGCCATTGAACAGCTGGACGTGCTCCGGCAGATGGAAATGCTCGCTCCACTGACCGTCCCCCAGTTGAATGTTGATCGTCATGTAGCGCGACAGCAGGGTGGACAGGTGCTTGGCGTCCGGATCGTTGGCGATCAGGTTGAGTTCGCTCTGGGTGTTGACGGTGTAGTCGAAGCGCGAGGGCATGCTCAGCGCCGCTTCGTCGACCGCCAGTTGGTGAGTGACGGGTGGTAGGTACTCCGGTGAATTCAGTTGCGTTTCGAACAGCACCTTCTTGTCCCTGACGAGGGTGAGCGTGAGTCCGTTGCTCGCATCCACATTGCCGGTGGGCTTGAACATCACCAGCGCGTCCCTGAGCGCGACGAGGCGTGGTTGCAGGTCGCCTGGCACGGCCGAAGCCCGGGATGGCATGACACTGGTCTGGGCGAACTGGACACTGCCTTGCAGGGCACCCTGCAGGTCGCTCTTGCCGGTGGTGGTGTTGAAATAGATAGGAGGTTTCATGAGGGCATCCCTCTGCGCGAGCGTGATAGCCGCACCGCCTGGTCGCTACCCCTGAACGCCCGACTGGAGCCTGCCTGCGCGGTGATGATGAACAGCCCCATTGTGCAAATCGCTGGTGGCGGGTCTAGCTAGCACTTCTGTCAGCTGGCGCGCGGCGCCTGGCGCGGCAATGATGGACGGCTGCCGGCCATCCCCGCGCGCAGCGCCTGCGAATCGCTGGCCTGGGCCAGGAAACGCTCGGCGCTGTCGCGGATGATTCAGAACTGCTTGGTCGGACTCCACTCGACCTCGACCACCGGAATGTCGCGCGCCGCCTGGTTCCTGCGCACCACGTTGAGCTGCCGCTCGAGGCCGGCCGGGTCGTTGCGGTCGAGGTAGCAGTGGGCATGCAACTTGGACAGGTCGCGATCGTAGGTCTGCGCGACGAAGCGACGGAAGAAGTCTGCGTTCCAGCTTTGCTGGTCGCCGTAGTGGACGATCCTGGCGCTGTCGGAAATCCAGGTCTTCTTGATCGGGAATTCGTCCACCACGCAGCCCATCCAGGACATGGACGATTCGTCGACCGCCTCCGTCGACGGTTTGGCCAGGGGTGTCGGTGGCGTAGCGGGCGTCGGCGGCGGCGTTGCCGGCTTCTGCTCGTCGGCCAGCGCCTGCTGCTGCGCGGCGGGGCTGGCGGTGCTGGCTGGCGGCGCCTTGGCTGGCTGGCGCACACCCTGCTGCCGCGCCTGTTCCCGCGCACGCTCCACCGCGGCCTGCCGGGCCAGGGTGTCGAGGGTCTGGTCGAGGCTCGCCCGGGACTCGGCCGCGCGCTGCGAGGCCACGGCATTGGCACGGGTCAGCACGGTATTGAGCGCCGCCATGTCGTTGAGGAAGCGGGTCGAGGCTTCGCTGTCGCGTCTGGCCTGCTCATGCTCGGCCCACATCTTCAGGCGCGCGTCCTTCTCGTTTTCCGTCTCGCGGGTCAGCCTGAACTGCTTCAGCGGCTGCCAACTGCCGTCCTTGAGTTCCTCCTGGGAAATGCTGACTACGGTGTCGCTGTTCAGCGTGTAGACGTCCCTGCGCGTCTCGCCGATATGCCGGGTCATCACGCTGGCCGAGTCCACCGTGTAGGTGGAGGTGCCGGGTTGCAGCAGGTAGCTGTTCTTGATGTTGGCCTCGGTATGACCGACGAGGATGCTGTCCTTCAGCAGGGCGTAGTCATCCCCCCAGTGCTGGACATTGTCCGGACCGATCCAGACCTGGATGAGGTCCTTCTCGGGGTAGAAGAACTGGTAGTAGACCGTCGGGTAGACATTTTCCCGGTTGACCCAGGCAAAGCCCGCCAGCCGGGCGAACGGCCCCCATTGCGCGCCCATGCTGACGTCGCGCAGGCGCACGCGGCTGTCTTCGCTCCAGCTGTCGCTGCCCCAGCCGCGGGTCTGGTGCGTGACGATGAGGTCGCCCGAGGCATCGAGCTGGTAGAGGCTCCTGTCGCTGTCGCTGTTGTAGCGAACCAGTTCCCCGGTGCCGTCCAGGGTCACGCGCATGTTGTCCCGCGGGCCGATGACGGTATTGCCGCTGGCGCTGAAGGCCCCCGAGGCGCTGCGTTGATAATCGATGGATTTTTCCAGGCGATGGCTGTTCCCGGTGTAGGCGGTGACCCGATTGCCATCCGCGGATTTTTCCAGTTTCAGCAGGAAGGGATGTCTCCCGCGGCCATCGCTGCCTTCGGACAGCCAGGTGCGGTTCAACGCCTGGTCGAAGACGCCCCAGGACGGGCCCGGCTGTTCGCGGGTCGCTGCCACGCTTTCGCCGGTCGCCGCCGTGACTGGCGCGGCAGGTGCCACGGACGTTGCCGCTGCCGCCGCGGGCTGCTTGCCGAGCGCGGTATAGGTGGTCACCGAGTCCACGCTGGCGATCCTTTCGCCCTCCAGGGTCAGCTTCTCCTGCAACACCTCGCCGGCGGGCGTGAGGCGCGTGCGCACCGGCATCCGCAGCACGCCGTCACGGACGAACAGGGCGTTGCCCTGTTCGTCGAGGGTGCCCTGCCATTGCAGGTTGCCGACCGAGGAGGTGAGGACCAGGGTACCGGGCCTGGACCCGGGGACGATGGTGTTGCTGCCGCTCAGTTCTCCGCTGGTCGGGTGGCGGTATTCCTCGACCAGGACCTGGCCGGGTACCGCCCAGCGGTAGAACAGCACGTAGGCATCGGGCGCCGACCAGGTGGTGCCGACCAGGCGCTGGTACACGCCCCAGATCTCCTGCTGGCTCGCCGTGGAGGTGGAGACCCAGGCCGGTGCGTTGACCTGGGGCGCCTGGGCAGTCATGCAGCCGCCCAGGCTGAATGCCGCCAGCACCAGTGCGCTGCGTGCGAGCCGTTTCATCATTTTGCTCCCTGATCATTATTTGGCAGATGGCCATTATTTGTCGTGATGCTAGTCGGAGCCTGCGCCGGGGTAAAGGCAGCGCCGCCAGACCGGGTAGTCTCAACGGACGATGAGGCCCCCCGCGCCACTTTGCACAATGACCTCGATACCGAATTCCGCCATCGAGGAGCATGGGCATGATCGAGATTCGTGGGTTGAGCTATTTCGTCGCGCAGAGCGAAAACCTCAGCCAGTGGCAGCGCTACGCCGAGGACGTGCTCGGCATGCAGACCCATCCGGCGCCGCACGGCGGGCTGTACGTGAAGATGGACGAGCGGCCGATGCGCATGCTGATCGTCGAGGGCGATGCACCGCGCTATGTGGCGTCCGGCTGGGAGCTGGCCGGCGAGCAGGCGTTCGAGGCGGCGTTGCGGCATCTCGATGCGCAAGGTGTGGAATGGCAGGCCGGCAGCGCCGCCGAGATCGAACAGCGCGGCGTGCAGGCACTGGTGGCCGTGACCGACCCGTCCGGCAACCGCCATGAGCTGAGCTGGGGTCATCGCTCCGACTGCCAGCCGTTCGTCTCGCCCCAGGGCGTGCCGCGCTTCATCACCGGCGACATGGGCCTGGGCCACACCGTGCTGCCGGCGCCGAACTTCGACGCGACCCTGGCGTTCGCCCGCGACGTGCTCGGCTTCAGGCTGTCGGACATCTTCAACTTCCGCCCCGATCCCTCGGCACCGGGGATGCGCATTCACTTCCTGCACTGCGCCAACGCCCGTCACCACAGCCTGGCCCTGGCCGAATACCCGGTGCCGTCCGGCTGCGTGCATGTGATGGTCGAGGTCGATTCGATGACCGAGGTCGGTCGCGCCCATGACCGCCACCAGGCCCACGGCGTGCGGCTTTCCGCGACCCTCGGGCAGCACCTCAACGACCGCATGACCAGCTTCTACATGCAGACCCCGTCCGGCTTCGACCTGGAATACGGGCATGGCGGCCTGCAAGTCGACTGGGCCGAGCACTCGGCCTTCGAATTCACCCGCGTGAGCCTCTGGGGCCACGACTTTTCCGTCGGCCAGCAAGGAGCCTGATGATGAACAAGCAAATGACGGCCGCCGACGCGGTCGCCCAGCTGCGCGACGGCATGACCGTCGGCTTCGGGGGCTGGGGCCTGCGGCGCAAGCCGATGGCGATCGTCCGCGAGATCCTCCGCTCAACGGTCAAGGACCTCACCGTGGTCGCCTATGGCGGTCCGGAAGTCGGCATGCTCTGCGCCGCCGGCAAGGTGCGCAAGCTGGTGTTCGGCTTCGCCACCCTCGATGCGATCCCGCTGGAACCCTACTACCGCAAGGCCCGCGAGGCCGGTGAACTGGAACTGATGGAGCTGGACGAGGGCATGTTCCAGTGGGGCCTGCGCGCCGCCGGCATGCGCCTGCCGTTCCTGCCGACCCGCTGCGGCCTGGCTACCGATGTGGCGCGGCTCAATCCGGAGATCAAGGAGGTGCGTTCGCCCTACGCCGATGGCGAGGTGCTGCTGGCCATGCCGGCGCTGAACCTCGACGTGGCCTTCCTCCATGTGAATGTCGCCGACCGCCTGGGCAACTGCCTGGTGACCGGTCCCGATCCGTATTTCGACCACCTGTTCGCCCGCGCCGCGCAGCAATGCTTCGTCTCCTGCGAGGAAATCGAGGAACGCCTGGCGCTGACTGCGGAGCAGGCACGCTTCAACACCTTCGAGCGCTACCTGGTGACTGGCGTGGTCCATGCGCCTCTGGGTGCACATCCGACTTCGTGCCCGAGCGACTACGGCTGGGACCTGGAGCACCTCAAGCGCTATGTCGCCAGCGCTGGCGAGGAGGGTGGTTGGGGGCGCTATGTCGAGACCTATGTGAGTGGCGGCGAAGCGGCCTACCAGGCGCAGAACGGCGGTGCCGCGCGCATGGGGTCATTGCCTCTGCCTGTTTTCTGAGCGCGCGCCGACCTTGGTGTAGGAGCTGGCTTGCCTGCGAAAGGACCGCAAAGCGGTCCCTGATGACACTGCAATTGGGACCGCTAGCGCGGTCCTTTCGCAGGCAAGCCAGCTCCTACAAGGGGGCGCGTAATGTCCAAGCGTTTTGAGGAGCGACAAATGTCCGCACCCTGTGATTTCACCCTCGCCGAACTGCTGATCGTCGCGGCCTCCGAGGCCTGGCGCGGCAATGGCGAGGTCATTGCCTCGGGCCTCGGCGTGATCCCGCGCCTGGGCGCCAGCCTGGCCAAGCTGAGCCACAGCCCGGAACTGCTGATGACCGACAGCGAGGCGTTCCTGGTCGAGGAGCCGGTGCCGCTGGGCCCGCGCGGCGATTTCCAGCCGCGCTACTCCGGCTACATGTCCTTCGAGCGGGTCTTCGAATGCGTCTGGGGCGGGCGTCGCCACGCCATGATCGGCCCGACCCAGATCGATCGCTGGGGGCAGACCAACCTGTCCTGCGTCGGCGACTACCACAAGCCGAAGACCGCGATCCTCGGCGTGCGCGGCCTGCCGGGCAACAGCATCAACCATGTCAACTCGTTCTTCGTGCCCAGCCACAACACCCGGGTCTTCGTCAGCGGCGAGGTGGACATGGTTTCCGGCGTCGGCTTCAAGGCCGAGCGCTGGCCGCAAGGCGCGCGCCGCGACCTGATGGCGATCCACTGGGTGGTCAGCGACCTGTGTGTGATGGATTTCGCCGGCCCGGACAACGCGCCGCGGGTGCGCAGCCTGCACCCCGGGGTGAGCTTCGAGCAGGTCCAGGACAACACCGGCTTTGCCTTGCTCAAGGCCGAGGACCTGCAGGTCACCGCGCAGCCGAGCGCCGAACAACTGGCGATCATCCGTCGCCTCGACCCCCACGGCCTGCGCGCCAGCGCGCTGAAGGGCAACCCGCCCGGCATCCGCACCGCCTGAGATGAGGAGCGCGACCATGCACAACCGCGACAGCGAATTCGTCGTCCGCGAGGACAAGTCGGCCTACGAGACCGACACACCGGTGCTCTACAGCGTCGCCGAAGGCATCGCCAGCGTCACCCTGAACCGGCCCAACTTCAACAATGCGCAGAACTCGCAGATGACCTACGCCCTCGACGCCGCCCTGCGCCGGGCGGTGGACGACGATACGGTCAAGGTCATCGTCCTGCGCGGCGCCGGCCGGCATTTTTCGGCGGGGCACGATATCGGCACGCCGGGGCGCGACATCGACAAGAGCTTCCCCCGCGCCCAGCTGTGGTGGGACCACACCAACAAGCCCGGCGGCGAGCAGCTGTACGCTCGCGAGCAGGAGGTCTACCTGGGCATGTGCCGGCGCTGGCGCGAGCTGCCCAAGCCGACCATCGCCATGGTCCAGGGCGCCTGCGTCGCCGGCGGGCTGATGCTGGCCTGGGTCTGCGACCTGATCGTCGCCAGCGACGATGCGTTCTTCCAGGACCCGGTGGTGCGCATGGGCATTCCGGGGGTGGAGTATTTCGCCCATCCCTACGAGCTGAACCCGCGCATCGCCAAGGAGTTCCTCTTCTGCGGCGAGCGCATGAGCGCCGAGCGCGCCTACCAGATGGGCATGCTCAACCGCGTGGTGCCGCGCGCCGAGCTGGAAAGCGCGACCTACGCCATGGCCGCGAATATCGCTCGCCAGCCGCGCATGGGCCTGGCCCTGACCAAGCAGGCGATCAACCATGTCGAGGACCTGCAGGGCAAGCGCAGCGCCATGGACGCAGCCTTCGCCTGGCACCATTTCGCCCATGCGCACAACGAGTTGCTGTCCGGCGACAAGCTCGGCGGCTTCGATGCCAAGGGCATGGCCCAGGCCAACAAGCAGGCGGCGGCCGCCGCGGGTGAGGGCGCATGAGCGGCTGGTTGAACACGCCATTGACCGAGGCCCTGGGCTGCCGCTATCCGATCGTGCAGACCGCCATGGGCTGGGTCGCCGACGCCAACCTGGTGATCGCCACCACCCGCGCCGGCGGCTTCGGCTTCCTTGCCGGGGCGACCATCGCCGCCGATCAACTGGAAGGCGAGATCCGCAAGGTGATCGAGGCCACCGGCGGCAGCCATTTCGGCCTGAACTTCCACATGTTCCAGGACAACGCCGCGCAGTGCGTCGACCTGGCCATCGCCTACCGCCTGCGTGCGGTGAGCTACGGGCGCGGCCCGGACAAGGCCACCATCGCCCGCTTCAAGGCGGCCAAGGTGCTGTGCATTCCCACGGTCGGCGCGCTCAAGCACGCGCTGAAGGCCGAGGAGCTGGGCGCCGACCTGATCACCATCCAGGGCGGCGAGGGCGGTGGACATACCGGTGGCGTGCCCAGTTCGATCCTCCTGCCCCAGGTGCTCGACGCCGTGCAGGTGCCGGTGATCGCCGCCGGCGGTTTCGCCAGCGGTCGCGGCCTGGCCTCGGCGCTGGCGGCCGGTGCGGCGGGGATCGCCATGGGCACGCGCTTTCTGATGACCCAGGAATCGCCCACCCCCGCAGTGACGCTGCAGCGCTACCTGAAGGTCAGCGACCCGCAGCAGGTGCGGGTCACCACCGCGGTGGACGGCATGCGCCACCGCATGATCGAGAACCCGTTCATCAACCGCCTGGAACAGGCCGGTCCGTTCGGTCGCCTGCGTATCGCCCTGGGCAGCGCCTGGCAGTGGAAACAGCATACAGGCATGAGCCTGGGGCATATGGCCGGGGTGTTCCTGCGCGCGCTGCGCGAAGACCCTGCGGCGCTGTCCCAGGTGGTCATGGCCGCCAACCAGCCGGTGCTGCTGCAGCGCTCGATGGTCGACGGCCGGCCCGACGAGGGCATCCTGCCCAGCGGCCAGGTGGCCGCGGCCATCGGCGAACTGCTCAGTTGCCAGCAGGTGATCGAAGGCATCGCCCGTGAGGCCGAACACTGCCTCGACGCCCTGGCCGCGCGCCGCTGCGTCTCTCATTCAGTCCCGATTGGAGAAGCCCTGTGAACCAGGCATTCAGTACCCAGCTAGAGCAGGGGATCGCCGAACTGGTGATCGCCAAACCGCCGGTCAACGCCCTCGACAGCCAGGAGTGGCAGGCCCTGGCCCGTGAAATCGAAGCCCTGGGGCGCAACCCCGAGGTCCGCGTCATCGTGATTCGTGCCGAAGGGCGCGGCTTCTGCGCCGGGGTCGACATCAAGGAGCTGGACGCCCATCCCGAGCGCATCGTCGAGGTCAATGCCGGCAACTACAACACCTTCAAGGCCGTGCATCGCTGCCCGGTGCCGGTGATCGTCGCGGTGCATGGCTTCGTCCTCGGTGGCGGCATCGGCATCACCGGGGCGGCGGACATCGTCGTCGCCGCCGACTGCGCCACCTTCGCCCTGCCGGAAGTGGACCGCGGCGCCATGGGTGGTGGCGCGCACCTGCAGCGGCTGTTCCCGGTGCAGAAGGTGCGTTACCTGTTCTTTACGGGCGACAAGATCGGGGCTCGGGAGGCCATGCAGTACGGCTTCATCGAGCGTCTGGTGAGCAAGGAGCAACTGCGCGAGAGCGCCCTGGAGATCGCCGCGCGCATCGCGGCGAAAAGCCCGGGCATGATCCGCATTGCCAAGGAGGCACTCAACGGTATCGAGGACGGCAACCTGGAAGACAAGTACCGCTGGGAGCAGGGCTTCACCCTGCAGGCGTACACCAGCCCGGACTCGGCGGAAACCCGGCGGGCCTTCGTCGAGAAGCGCGACGCCAGATTCTGAGGTGCTGCGCGCTACCTCTGTAGGAGCTGGCTTGCCTGCGAAGGACCGCGAAGCGGTCCCGGTTCCCGATCCAAAGTCGGGTACAGACCATTAGCCTGGCTGTAGATCAGGAACCGGGACCGCTCGCGCGGTCCTTCGCAGGCAAGCCAGCTCCTACAAGGCGCGCGGTGAACCACCAGATAGTGATGTTTTGGTCCAAGAGGGCGCCATGCAACTGACCTTTACCCCCAAGCAACAAGCCTTCCGCGCCGAAGTCCGGGCCTGGCTGGCGGACAACCTGCCACGCGAGCCGCTGGCCAGCTACGACACCCGCGAGGGCTTCGAACAGCACCGCGCCTGGGAAGCGAAACTCTTCGACAGCCGCTGGTCCATGGTCATGTGGCCGGCGGAACTCGGCGGGCGCGGCTGCGACCTGACCGAGTGGCTGATCTTCGAGGAAGAATATTACGGCGCCGGCGCGCCGATGCGGGTCAACCAGAACGGCCAGCTGCTGCTCGGCCCGACCCTGATGGAATTCGGCACCGACGCGCAGAAAAAGCATTTCCTGCCACGCATGGCCGCCAGCGTCGACATGTGGGCGCAGGGCTGGTCGGAGCCGAATGCCGGTTCCGACATGGCGGCCATCACCAGCAAGGCGGTGCGCGACGGTGATCACTATGTGATCAACGGCCAGAAGACCTGGTCGACCCGGGCGATCTTCGCCGACTGGCTGTTCGGCCTGTTCCGCAGCGAACCGGGCTCGACCCGCCATCACGGCCTGTCGTTCCTGATGGTGCCGCTGGATGCGCCGGGCGTGAGTATCCGCCCGATCAAGGCACTCAACGGCAAGGATGCCTTCGCCGAAGTGTTCTTCGACGACGTGCGGGTGCCGCTGGGCAACCTGATCGGCGCCGAAGGGCAGGGCTGGCACGTGGCGATGGCCACTGCCGGCTTCGAGCGCGGCCTGCTGCTACGCTCGCCGGCGCGCTTCCAGCACACCGCGCGCAAGCTGGTGGAGCTGTTCAAGGCCCGCGAAGACGCCGCCGCCCGCGACCCGGGCCTGCGCGACGCGGTGCTGGACTGCTGGATGGGCGCCGAGGCCTATGCCTTGTCCGCCTACCACACCGTCGGCCGCCTCGGCCGTGGCGAGCAGATCGGCGCCGAGTCGAGCATCAACAAGATCATCTGGTCCGAACTCGACCTGAAGATGCACGAAACCGCGATGCGCCTGCTCGGCGCCCACGGCGAACTGCGCGCGGGCGCGCCGCAGGCCGATGCGGCGGGCTGGCTGGAGGGCTTCCTGTTCGCCCAGTCAGGGCCGATCTACGCCGGCACCAACGAAATCCAGCGCAACATCATCGCCGAGCGCATGCTCGGCCTGCCGAAGTAAGGAGCGGCCATGGACTTCACTTTCAACGATGACCAGCTCGCCTTCCGCGAAGCCATCAGCCGCTTCCTGATGACCGAGGCGGCGCCGGAGATGCTCCGCGAGATCTGGGAAACCGACGCCGGGCGCTCGCCCGACCTGCGCAACAAGATCGCCGCCCAGGGCCTCACCGCGTTGTCGATCCCGGAAGAGGACGGCGGCCTGGGCATGGACGACGTGGCCTGGGCACTGATGACCCAGGAACTGGGCTACTACGCGATTCCCGATTCCCTCGCCGACACCGCCTATGTCGCCGTCGGCCTGCTGCGCGAACTGGCGCCGGGGCACCAGGCCCGGGTCGAGCTGCTGCCGCGCATCGCCGAGGGCAGCCTGCGCCTGGCCATCGGTCATGCGGTCAATCCGCTGGTCAGCGATGCGCAACTGGCCGAGGTGCTGATCCTGCCCCATGGCGAGCAGATCCACCTGCTGCCGCGGTCCGCGGTGGATGTCGAGGCCAACCCGAGCATCGACGCCTCGCGCCGCCTCGGCCGGGTCACCTGGCATCCGTCGGCGGCCACCCTGCTTGCCGACGGCGAGCAGGGCCGGGCGTTGCAGGCGCGCCTGCTCGATCGCGGCGCGCTGTCGGTGGCCGGGCAACTGCTCGGCCTGGCCCAGCGCATGCTCGACCTGTCGGTGGACTACGTGGCCCAGCGCAAGCAGTTCGGCAAGCCGATCGGCAGCTTCCAGGCGGTCAAGCACCACCTGGCCGACGTCGCCCGGCACATCGAGCAGGCCAAGCCGGTGCTGTACCGCGCCGCCCATGGCCTGGCCCGGGGTGATGCCTCTGCTTCGCTGTGGGTCTCGCAGGCACGCCTGGCCTGCTGCGAGGCCAGCTGGATCGCCGCGCGCAAGGGCATCCAGGTGCATGGCGCCATGGGGTACACCTGGGAAGTCGACCTGCAGATGTTCATGAAGCGCGCGTGGGCCCTGGATGCGTCCTGGGGCGACCGCGGTCTGCACAAATCCCGTGTCGGCGACTACCTGTTCGCCGACGGCGCCCGGCTGGGGCCGGGCCACACCTTCGAGGACTGATCCATGCCCGAGGCTTATATCGTCGACGCCCTGCGCAGCCCCACCGGCAAGCGCAAGGGCGCCTTGTCCGAGGTCCATGCCATCGACCTCGGCGCCCAGGTGCTCAAGGCCCTGGTGCAACGCAATGCGATCCCGGCAGAAGACTATGACGACGTGATCTTCGGCTGCGTCGACACCATCGGCGCCCAGGCCGGGGATATCGCCCGCACCAGTTGGTTGGCCGCCGGCCTGCCGCTGAGCGTGCCGGGCACCACGGTGGACCGCCAGTGCGGCTCGTCGCAGCAGGCCGTGCACTTTGCCGCCCAGGCAGTGATGAGCGGGACCCAGGACGTGATCGCCGTGGGCGGTGTGCAGACCATGACGCGCATCCCGATTTCCTCGGCGATGCTGGCCGGGCAGGCGCTGGGTTTTCCCGATCCTTTTTCCGGCAGCCGCCTGTGGCGCCAGCGCTTCGGCGAGCAGCCGGTGGACCAGTTCTATGCCGCGCAACGCATCGCCGATCACTGGCAGATCAGTCGTGAACAGATGGAGGCGTTCGCCCTGGAGAGTCACCGGCGCGCGCTGGCAGCCCGGGCGAGCGGACGCTTCGCCCGCGAGATCGTCGCCTGCGAGGGCCTGAGCGAGGACGAAACGCCGCGCCAGACCAGCCTGGCGAAGATGGCCGAACTGCAGCCGGTGGACCCGCGCTTCCCGTCGATCACCGCGGCGGTGTCGAGCCAGACCTGCGATGCCGCGGCGGCCTTGCTGGTGGTCTCGGAAGCCGCGCTCAAGCGCTACGACCTGACCCCGCGGGCGCGTATCCATCACCTCACGGTGATGGGCGACGACCCGATCTGGCACCTGACCGCGCCCATCGCCGCCACCCGCCGCGCCCTGCAGCGTACCGGCATGCGCATGGACGACATCGACCGGGTGGAGATAAACGAGGCCTTCGCCTCGGTGGTCATGGCCTGGGCCAGGGAGCTGGACTACGACCCGGCACGGACCAACGTCAACGGCGGTGCCATCGCCCTCGGCCATCCACTGGGCGCCACCGGCGCGCGGCTGATGACCACGCTGCTCAACGAACTGGAATGCAGTGGTGGCCGCTATGGCCTGCAGACCATGTGCGAAGGCGGCGGGCAGGCCAACGTCACCCTTATCGAACGTCTTTGAAGCAAGGAGTCAATCCATGGCTATCTGTAATGGCCGCACGGTGATCATCACCGGTGCCGGCGGCGGCCTCGGCCGTGCCTACGCCCTGGCCTTCGCGGCCGAGGGTGCCAATGTAGTGATCAACGACATCCGCGCCGAAGCGGCGGCGGACGTCGCCGGGGAGATCGTCGCCAGCGGTGGCCGGGCCATCGCCAACAGCGACGACATCACCACCCTCGACAGCGCCCAGCGCATCGTCGACACCGCCCTGGCGGCGTTCGGCGAGGTGCATGTGCTGGTCAACAATGCCGGGGTGCTGCGCGATCGCATGTTCATCAGCCTGTCCGAAGAGGACTGGGACCTGGTGATGCGCGTGCACCTGAAGGGGCATTACTGCCTGGCCAACATCCTCGGCCGGCGCTGGCGCGACCTGGCCAAGGCCGGCACGCCGGTGGCCGCGCGGATCATCAACACCAGCTCGGGGGCGGGTTTGCAGGGCTCCATCGGCCAATCCAACTATTCGGCGGCCAAGGGCGGCATCGCCGCGTTGACCCTGGTCCAGGCCGCGGAGCTGGCGCGCTACGGCGTCACCGCCAACGCCCTGGCCCCGGCGGCGCGCACGGCGATGACCGAGAGCGCCATGCCCGATGTGGTCAAGCGTCCGGAAGACGGCAGCTTCGATGCCTGGGCACCGGAGAACGTCGCGCCACTGGTGGTGTGGCTGGGCAGCGAGCTGTCGGCGCAGGTGACCGGTCAGGTGTTCGAGAGCCAGGGAGGGCGGATCTCGCTGGGGGATGGCTGGCGCACCGGGGTGACCCGGGACAAGGGCGCGCTGTGGCGGGTGGAGGAGGTGGGCAAGGCGGTGAGGGAGATTCTTGCCGAGGCGCCGAGGGCGCAGAAGGTGTGGGGGAGCTAGTTGCGCATGCCTTGAGGGTCATGGTGGTCATTAGATCGAGCGCCGCCCGCGCGGCGCATCGCGGATGAATCCGCTCCCACATTTGTTGCAACGTACCTATGCCTGACAGGCCATGGTTGTTCGCCTTGTTGGTACGACGCGGTACCGAGCCGAACCAGACAGCCTCCCCGCGATGCATCGCCGAAAAAACAAAGGCTGACAACTGAGCTGGTCAACTTTTTCCGGACACCGCAATGTGGGAGCTCAGGCTATTTGCCGCTCATACTGGTTGGGCGGTAGATAACCCAGGGTCGAATGCAGTCGATCCTGGTTGTAAAACTTCACGATATAGTCGG
>NZ_JAVYJH010000005.1:0-233588 GCF_032621685.1 Pseudomonas sp. zfem002
CCACGCATAATCACGACATTCGCGAGCCTGGAGCCGACGATGCCACCTGATCCCATCCCGAACTCAGTAGTGAAACGACGCATCGCCGATGGTAGTGTGGAGCTTCTCCATGTGAGAGTAGGTCATCGTCAAGATTCAATTCCGAAACCCCTATCTGCTGATGCAGGTAGGGGTTTTGTCTTTTCCGGCGCGGAAAAACGAAGGATGTCGCGGGGCCACGCCCCGCGATATTGCTTACACGAACGCTTGCGGTGCCATGCCTCGTGGCAGGCGGCAACGGTCGGGAAGGGCGAGCAGACGTGCACGCCAACTGGCCTTGAAGCAGAATTCCGCCGCTTTGGCCTGTTCCAGGCTTGCCTGACGCTGCTTGCGCAGCTCAGCCAGGGACGGCGCTTTTTTCGCCGGCGCAGCCTCCACCTTGGTCAGCGAGCGTTGGCACGATTTGCAATCCACTTCGGCCTCCACCGCGCTGCTGCTCAGGTTGTTGCCGGTGCGACCGCAGGCGACGGTCTCACCGTTCGTTGAGTAATGCATTACCAAAACAGTACATCTCCACACATATGAACAAAAAGCCGCGCATTTTCGCATAGGTGGCCGGCAAGATGCCCCGTTCCGTCGGTCCGCACTCATCTTGTTGCAATTGCCAGAAGCAACAGCTCCTCTATAGAATGAGATCAATTCTTAATTACATTCCTGCCGTCGTTGGTGGGTGTATTCAGTGGTCTTCATGTCCTCGATCGATCGCGCGCCCAATCTGCAAATCGAAAGTCTCTACTGTGAACACCACAGCTGGCTGCATGGCTGGCTCAGCCGCAAGCTGGGCAATGCCAGCGATGCCGCGGACCTGGCCCACGATACCTTCATCCGCCTGCTGACCAAGCCCGCACGCAGTTTCGGCAGCGAGCCCCGCGCGCTGTTGACCCACATCGCCAAGGGCCTGGTGGTCGATCGCTGGCGGCGTCAGGATGTCGAGCGTGCCTACCTGGAAAGCATCGCCCACCTGCCCGAAGCGGAAGTTCCTTCGCCGGAAACCCGTTGGCTGATTCTCGAGGCGCTGCAGCGCATCGACGCCATGCTCCGGGAAATGCCCAGCCGGGTGCGCCAGACTTTCCTGCTGTCGCAGATCGACGGCCTGACCTACGCACAGATCGCCGAGCAACTGAACGTATCGCTGATCACCGTCAAACGCGACATGCGCGATGCCTTCCTCGCTTGCCTGAGCGTGGCCTGATGACACCGCAGATCGACCCGCTGATCCTTGGCGAGGCCGCAGACTGGCTGGTGCAGTTGCAGTCCGGCGGTGCGACCGAAGCGGATCACCGCGCCATCCAGCTCTGGCGCCAGCGCAGCCCACAGCATGCGCTGGCCTGGCAGCGTGCCGAAGCCTTGCTCGGCGACTTGCGCGCCGTTCCCGGTTCGCTGGCCAGCGACACCTTCCAGCGCCTGCGTCGCGATACCCGCGTCGGTCGGCGTCAGGCACTGCAGCGCCTGGGCCTGTTCCTGCTGGCTGGTCCGGCGATATGGACGGCCTACCGCGAGCTGCCCTGGCAGCAATGGAGCGCCGACCAGCGCACCGCCATCGGCGAACAGAAGAACCTGACCTTGCCCGACGGCACGCACGTGCTGCTCAACACCGGCACTGCGCTGAACATCGCGTTCAATGCCCGGGAACGGCGGATCCGACTGCTCGAAGGCGAAGTCCTGATCAGCACCGCCAAGGACGCTGCCCGTTCATTCATCGTCGAGACCCGCCATGGCACTGCCCGCGCGCTGGGGACCCGTTTCAGCGTCCGG
Source organism: Pseudomonas sp. zfem002 (assembly GCF_032621685.1). Classification (NCBI taxonomy): domain Bacteria; kingdom Pseudomonadati; phylum Pseudomonadota; class Gammaproteobacteria; order Pseudomonadales; family Pseudomonadaceae; genus Pseudomonas; species Pseudomonas sp. zfem002. The sequence continues at coordinate 1,795 of NZ_JAVYJH010000005.1, forward strand.
GTCGGCGAACAACGCAGCCAGGTCGCCGTCACCGAAGGTGCGGTGGAGATGCTGCCGATGCAGGGTGGGCGCGGCCTGATCCTCAAGGCCGGCGAGCAGGGCGCCTTCGCTCGCCAGAGCACCGCGCCGGTGCAACCGCTGGATGCCGCCGAGCTGAGCTGGGAGCAGGGCATGATGGTTGCGCGCAACATGCGTCTGGCCGACCTGCTGAGCGAACTCGGCCGCTATCGGCCCGGTGTCCTGCGCTGCCATGACGAGGTCGCCGGCCTCACCGTATCCGGCGCCTTCCCGCTGCGCGACACCGATGCCAGCCTGCGTCTGCTGCAGGACACCCTGCCGATTCGTGTCAGCAGCCTGACCCGCTACTGGGTCGCCATCGAGCCGCGTTGAATCACGCAGAAATTCGCGATGGCCTTGATACCTTTTTCCATCTCCTTCGGTGAGGAAGTGAATCCTCACTTTTCCATGCACCGACAGGAGCCATGAATGACGTCCAGGCCGTTACCGTCCGTTTCCCGAATCAGCCCTCCGCGCCTTGCCCTGCAGGCGCTGAGCCTGGCCGTCGCCCTTGCGGCACTGATGCCGGCACACGCCGTCATGGCTGCCGATGCGCTGCAGGACAGCGTTGCCCATAGCTATGACATCGCCCCGGGGCCGCTGGGCGATGTGCTGGCCCGGTTCGCCGCCATGGCCGGGGTGCCGCTGTCGTTCGATGCGAAGCTGCTCAACGACCGGCACAGCGCGGGCCTGCACGGCAGCTACACGGCCGAGGGCGGCTTCGCCGTGCTGCTCCAGGGCAGTGGTCATACCCTGCAGAGTGCCGGCGGTAATGGTTACACCCTGGTCCCGATGTCCAGCGGTGAAGCTCTCGAACTCGGTGCAACCAGCGTCAACGCCAGCTCCAGCAGTGCCTTCGACGACACTTACGGCGGCGGTCAGGTGGCCCGCAGCGCGCGCCTTGGCGTGCTGGGCAACCGCTCGATCAACGACGTGCCGTTCAGTGTGGTCAGCTACACCGCGAAGGCCATCGCCGACCAGCAGGCCCGCACCATCGGCGATGTCCTGCTGAACGACGCCGCCGTGCGTCAGTCCGCCGGCTTCGGCAACTTCTCCCAGGTCTTCACCATCCGCGGCCTGCCGCTGCAGAGCGACGACATCGCCTTCAACGGCCTGTACGGCGTGCTGCCGCGGCAGATCGTCAACACCGAAGCGGTGGAGCGGGTCGAGCTGTTCAAGGGGCCCAATGCCTTCCTCAACGGTGTCGCGCCCCAGGGCAGCGGGATTGGTGGCAGTGTCAACCTGGTGCCCAAGCGCGCCGAGGACACCCCGACCCGCAGCGTCACCCTGGATTACACCAGCGACACCCAGGTCGGCGGGCATCTCGATCTCGGCCAGCGCTTCGGCGAGGACAACCGTTTCGGCGCGCGCATCAACCTGGCGCAGCGCGGTGGCGATACTGCGATCGACGACGAGAGCAAGCGCACCACGCTGATCGCTGTCGGTCTCGACTACCGTGGCGAGCGTCTGCGCCTGTCCACCGACCTCGGTTACCAGAAACAGCGCATCGACAACGGCCGCTCGGTGGTCTACCCCAACGGCAGCAAGGTGCCCCATGCCCCGTCAGCCAAGGACAACTATGCCCAGGACTGGAGCTGGTCGGAGCTGGAGGACACCTATGGCATGGTCAACGGCGAGTACGACCTGAACGACAACTGGACCCTGTACGCCGGTGCGGGGGCCAAGCACACCCGTGAGAATGGCGTGTATTCCTCGCTCTACGTCGGCAACGACGGCAGCGGTCGTACGGGGTTTCTCTATCCACCCCATGACGAAGACAACAAGAGCGCCGTCGCCGGCCTGAATGGCCACTTCATGACCGGTCCGGTGAGCCACCAGATGAACGTCGGCCTTTCCGGCATGTGGGGAGAACAGCGTTCGGCGTTCGAGGCGATCCTGGCGGCCAACCGCCCAGTGGGCAATCTGTACGATCCGATCCAGGTACCGCGTCCGACCAATACCTATTTCGGCAGCGATATCCACGACCCGCGCATCGTCGGCAAGAACCGCATCAAGAGCGTCGCGCTGTCCGACACCCTCGGCTTCATCGACGACCGTGTCCTGCTGACCCTCGGCGTGCGCCGCCAGACCATCGAAGTGGATGCCTGGAACACCACCAGCGGCGCGCGCACCAGCAACTACGAGGAGTCCATCACCACGCCGGTCTATGGCCTGGTGATCAAGCCGTGGGAGCACGTGTCGTTCTACGCCAACCGTATCGAAGGCCTGGCCCAGGGCCCGACCGCGCCGCTGACCGGGGTGAGCAACCCGGGCGAAGTCTTTGCGCCCAAGCGCAGCAAGCAGACCGAGGCCGGGGTCAAGCTGGACTACGACAGCTTCGGCGCGACCCTTGGGGTATACCGCATCGAGCAGCCGAACAACTCCACCAGCTACACCCCGGGTGTGGCCCTCGGCACCTTCAACGTCGACGGCGAACAGATCAACAAGGGTGTCGAGCTGAATGTCTTCGGCGAGCCGCTCGATGGCCTGCGCGTGCTGGCCGGTGCGACCTGGATGGACACCGAACAGAAGAACACCGCCAACGGTGCGACCGATGGCAACCGCGCCGCCGGCGTGCCGCGCTTCCAGTTCAACCTGGGCGGCGAGTGGGACGTGCCGGGTATCGAAGGCGCGGCGCTCAGCGCGCGCATGCTGCGCACCGGTGGCGAATACCTGAATGCCGCCAACAGCCTGAACATCCCGGCCTGGACCCGCGTCGACCTTGGTGCACGCTATGGCTTCAAGGCGGACGACAAGTACGTCACCCTGCGCGCCAACGTCGAGAACGTGGCGAACAAGGCGTACTGGGCGTCGGCATCGACGGCGAACAACTACCTGACCCAGGGAGAGCCACGGACGTTCAAGGTGTCGGCTACCGTGGACTTCTGACCGCCCGCCCTCCAGCGCCACCCCGTAAAATCGATTGGGGCTGCCAGGCAGCCCCAACGTTTATTTGCGCGCCCTGCAATCGCGCGGTCATGCCCTCTGCTTTACTTTCTCCGCGCAACGCCCGCCGTCCGTCGTAGCCTCGACGGGCGAAATGGAACTCGAGGATCGCGACCCACTTCATTGCGCCACGGCAAAGAAGAATTTGTCTATCAATCCGATAATATTCATAAATTTGTTCCATTGAGGGTGTCGATTTAGTCTTGACCCATCGTCGGCCGCAGTCATCGGGGCCGGTCTGCTGAGGAAAAAGGAGAAAGCAGCATGTCGAACCAAGGTAAGTGCCCGTTCCACAACACCGCCGGTAGCGGCACCAGCAATCGTGACTGGTGGCCCAATACCCTGCGTGTGGACCTGCTCAACCAGCACTCGGATCGTTCCAATCCGCTCGGGGAAAACTTCAACTACCGCGAAGAGTTCAAGAAGCTCGACTACTCCGCGCTCAAGGCCGATCTGAAGAAACTCCTGACCGATTCCCAGGACTGGTGGCCGGCGGACTGGGGCAGCTACGGCGGCCTGTTCATCCGCATGGCCTGGCACAGCGCCGGTACCTACCGCACCGTGGACGGCCGTGGTGGCGCCGGTCGCGGCCAGCAACGCTTCGCTCCGCTGAACTCCTGGCCGGACAACGTCAGCCTGGACAAGGCGCGGCGCCTGCTGTGGCCGATCAAGCAGAAATACGGACAGAAGATCTCCTGGGCCGACCTGATGATCCTCGCCGGCAACGTCGCCCTGGAAGCCTCGGGCTTCCGCACCTTCGGTTTTGGCGCCGGTCGTGAAGACGTGTGGGAACCAGACTACGACGTCAACTGGGGGGACGAGAAAGCCTGGCTGACCCATCGCGACCCGGAAACCCTGGCGAAGAACCCGCTGTCGGCCACCGAAATGGGCCTGATCTACGTCAACCCGGAAGGCCCGAACGCCAGCGGCGATCCGGCCTCGGCGGCGGCGGCGATTCGCGCCACCTTCGGCAACATGGCCATGGATGACGAGGAAATCGTCGCCCTGATCGCCGGCGGTCACACCCTCGGCAAGACTCACGGCGCTTCCGCGGCCAGCCATGTCGGTGTCGACCCGGAAGCCGGCGGCATCGAGTCCCAGGGCCTGGGTTGGACCAGCAGCTATGAAAGCGGCGTCGGTGCCCACGCCATCACCTCCGGCCTGGAAGTGATCTGGTCGCAGACCCCGACCCAGTGGAGCAACAACTTCTTCGAGAACCTGTTCAAGTTCGAATGGACCCAGACCCGCAGTCCGGCGGGCGCGATCCAGTTCGAAGCGCTGGATGCCCCGGAGATCATGCCCGACCCGTTCGACCCGTCGAAGAAACGCCGGCCGACCATGCTGGTGACCGACCTCACCCTGCGTTTCGATCCTGGTTTCGAGGCGATCTCGCGGCGCTTCCTCAACGACCCGCAGGCGTTCAGCAATGCCTTCGCCCGTGCCTGGTTCAAGCTGACCCACCGCGACATGGGCCCGGTCGCCCGCTACCTCGGCCCGGAAGTGCCGAAGGAAGAACTGATCTGGCAAGACCCGCTGCCGCAGGCGATCCACAACCCGAGCGCCAGCGATATCGCCGACCTCAAGTCGCGCATCGCCGAAGCCGGTCTGTCGGTGGGCGAACTGGTCTCGGTGGCCTGGGCTTCGGCCTCGACCTTCCGCGGTGGCGACAAGCGCGGCGGTGCCAACGGTGCACGCCTGGCCCTGGCGCCGCAGAAGGACTGGGCGGTCAACGCCATCGCGGTCGGCACCCTGGATCGCCTGAAGGCGGTGCAGCAGGCGTCCGGCAAGGCCTCGCTGGCTGACGTGATCGTCCTGGCCGGTGTGGTCGGGATCGAGCAGGCGGCCAAGGCGGCGGGTGTGAGCGTGCATGTACCGTTCGCTCCGGGGCGCGTCGATGCGCGTCAGGATCAGACCGAAGTCGAGTCGTTCGATCACCTCGAACCGCTGGCCGACGGCTTGCGCAACTACCGCGGAGTGGACAGCGCCGCCAGCACCGAGTCGCTGCTGATCGACCGGGCGCAACTGCTGACCCTGACTGCGCCGGAACTGACCGCGCTGGTCGGCGGCCTGCGGGTCCTGGGTGCCAACTACGACGGCAGCAAGCACGGTGTGTTCACCGACCGCGTCGGCGAGCTGAGCAACGACTTCTTCGTCAACCTGCTGGACATGAACACCGTGTGGAAAGCGGCGCAGGGCGGCAGCGAAGTCTTCGAAGGTCGTGACCGCAAGACCGGCGAGGTGAAATACACCGCCACTCGCAACGACCTGGTGTTCGGTTCCAACTCGATCCTGCGGGCCTATGCCGAGGTCTACGCCAGCGAAGACGCCAAGGAGAAGTTCGCCCGTGACTTCGTCGCGGCCTGGACCAAGGTGATGAACCTGGACCGTTTCGACCTGCAATAACCGCGCGTTTCCCCGCGTACGCAAGGCCCGGTGAAGTTCTGCTTCACCGGGCCTTTTTTCGTCGTTGCTTCCAGATACAATGCCGCGCCTTCCATTCACCCTCCCAGGTTCATTCCATGTCCGGCAATGCGCTCTATACCGATCTGTCGGGCTACTACGACCTGATGTGCGCGAACATCGACTACCAGGCGCAGAGCCACTGCGTGCAGCGGGTCCAGCAACTGTTCGGCAATGGCGGCAAGCGCCACCTCGACCTCGCCTGCGGTACCGGGCCGCATGTCCGCCACTTCATCGATGCCGGATTCCACAGCTCCGGACTGGACATCAACCAGCCGATGCTGGACAAGGCAGCCCTGCGCTGTCCCGAGGCTCGATTCTCGTTGGGTGACATGTGCGGCTTCAGCCTGGACGCGCCGGTCGACCTGATCACCTGTTTCCTCTATTCGGTGCACTACAGCGGCAGCCTCGAACGGCTCCAGGCCTGCATCGCCAGTGTGCATGAAGCGCTGGAGGAGGGTGGGCTGTTCTGTTTCAACGCGGTGGACAAGCGGCGCATCGACAATGATTCGTTCGTGTCCCACAGCGCCGAACTCGATGGCGCCCGCTTCGTTTTCCGCTCGGCCTGGAATTATCCGGGGGAGGGTGAGCGGCAGGCGCTGTGCCTGCGGATCGAGCGGACGCTGGGAGAGCTAACCCAGGTCTGGGATGATCGGCACCCGATGGTGGCGGTGAGTTTCGATGAACTGCAGACGCTGCTGGAGCCGTACTTCGAAGTCACCGTGCTGGAGCATGACTACGAGAAGCTGGTGCCCTGGGATGGGGTTTCGGGGAATGGGTTGTTTGCCTGTGTGAAGCGTTGAAATCGGATTGATCGCTGAAGAGTGGTCAGACGAATGAGGGTTGCGCTTGATTGGCGGCGTAGGCATTGTAATGACGTTTGTCATTACAAGGGGTCCGAACATGGCGTCCATCAACATTCGCGTCGACGACGAGCTCAAGGCCCGCGCCTATCACGAGCTTGAACGGTTGGGCGTGACTCCCTCGGAGTTCATGCGCCAGGCATTGCATTACGTTGCCGAGCAGGGACGGCTGCCTTTCCGGCCGGTGCTCATGACTGAAGAAGATGAAGAGCTTGTAGCGATTGTCAGGGAACGACTCGCCGCCCCACAGAGGGTGAAGGTTGAGCTGGATGACTTATAGGCTTGAATTCGATGCCCGTGCACTGAAGGAATGGCACAAGCTGGGCGATACGGTTCGGCAGCAATTCAAGAAAAAGCTGGTTGAAGTTCTACTACAGCCTCGCGTGGAAGCGAACCGGCTGCACTCGTTGCCGGACTGCTACAAGATCAAGTTGCGCAGCAGTGGGTATCGACTGGTGTACCAGGTAATCGATCAGGACATTGTTGTTTTTGTCGTCTCGGTGAATCGGCGGGATCGTGATCAGGTGTACCTCAACGCGACCGAGCGATTGAAATAGACGATCAGGGACCGCCTTGCGGTCCTTCGCGGGCAAGCCTCGCTCCTACGGAGTTTTGTGTCTGAGGCGATTCTCCTGGTAGGCGCTGGCTTGCCTGCGAAGGGCCGCAAAGCGGCCCCAAAACCTGCAAAATCGAAGTTTCTATCCTCATGCGATCTTGCAGCGATCACTTCAGTAAAATCGGGCACCCTGTGCACGGCAATGATCGTAGACATGATCAACTCAAGCACTGCTTGCCGCAGTGCACCTTCAAAAGGAAATGAAGATGCAAAACCCGAATCGCCGCTGGATGGCAACCGGCTCCTCCGTGGTACTGGGCCTGGCTGTGCTGACCGCAATCCTCGGCAGCTTCTACACCGTGGACGAGAAGGAGCGCGGCGTGGTCTTGCGCAATGGCGCTTTCATCGAAGTGGCGGAGCCGGGGTTGCACTGGAAATTCCCGTTCATCGACACGGTCAAGGAGATTTCCATCCAGAACCAGGCGTCCAAGTGGGAAGGTCTCCAGGCCTACAGCCGGGACCAGCAGGCCGCGCAACTGGTGGTGTCCGTGTCCTGGCATGTCACGCCCGGCGAGGTTGCCGATGTCTACAAGGGCTATGGCGATCTCGATGGCCTGCTGGCCCGCGCCATCTCCCGCCAGGTACCCACCCAGGTAGAGAACGTGTTTGGCCAGTACACCGCGGTCAATGCCGTGCAGAAGCGCGGTGAGCTGGTCGCGGCGATGTCGCAGGCGATCAAGTCGAATGTTTCAGGTCCGGTGGTGATCGACAGCGTGCAGGTGGAGAACATCGACTTCAGCGATGCCTACGAAAAATCCATCGAAGAGCGCATGAAGGCCGAGGTCGCGGTGAAGACCCGCGAGCAGCAACTGGAAACCGAGAAGATCCAGGCCCAGATCAGTGTCACTCAAGCCCAGGCCCAGGCCGACGCAGCGCTGGCAAAAGCCAAGGCCGAAGCCCAGGCGATCGAACTGCGCGGCAACGCCGAAGCGGCGGCTATCGAAGTCCGGGCCAAAGCGCTGGCCAGCAACCAGAACCTCGTCGAACTGACCAAGGCCGAACGCTGGGACGGCAAGCTGCCGACCACCGTGCTGCCGGGGGGCACGATGCCGTTTATCGATGCGAGGAAGTGAGTTGTTCCTGAGCTGACAGGCCGCTAGGGAAATCAAATTCTGAGACTCGTGCAGGATGGTTTTGGGACCGCTGACGCGGTCCTTCGCGAGCAAGCTCGCTCACAGAGTAAGTGCATGCTCGGCCCGTTTTGGGCGCGAACTTGCTCGCGAAAGCTGGCTTGGTTCGCGCGAGCAGAACCAGGCCTGGTACTCGAGCCAGAGGGTGTGGAGAGGGCGGTTGTGGCTAATGAGGAGGGTCGGAAAGTACGAATGAAAAAGGGCCGCCCGCAGGCAGCCCTTTTCGATGATGCTTGGAGAGCCGATCAATCCCAGCTCAACGCCCCGCCAGTCTGATACTCGATCACGCGCGTCTCGAAGAAGTTCTTCTCCTTCTTCAAGTCCATGATCTCGCTCATCCACGGGAACGGGTTGGTGGTCCCTGGATACTCTTCCTTCAGACCGATCTGCGACAGGCGACGGTTGGCGATGAACTTGAGGTAGTCCTCCATCATCGCCGCGTTCATGCCCAGCACGCCGCGCGGCATGGTGTCGCGCGCGTATTCGATCTCCAGCTGGGTGCCCTGCAGGATCATCTGCGAGGCTTCTTCCTTCATCTCGGCATCCCACAGGTGCGGGTTCTCGATCTTGATCTGGTTGATCACGTCGATACCGAAGTTCAGGTGCATGGACTCGTCACGCAGGATGTACTGGAACTGCTCGGCGACGCCGGTCATCTTGTTGCGACGACCCATGGACAGGATCTGGGTGAAGCCGCAGTAGAAGAAGATGCCTTCCAGCACGCAGTAGTAGGCGATCAGGTTGCGCAGCAGCTCCTTGTCGGTCTCGACGGTGCCGGTGTCGAATTCCGGGTCGGAGATGGCGCGGGTGTAGCGCAGGCCCCAGGCGGCTTTCTTCGCGACCGACGGGATCTCGTGGTACATGTTGAAGATCTCGCCTTCATCCATGCCCAGCGATTCGATGCAGTACTGGTAGGCGTGGGTGTGGATCGCTTCCTCGAAGGCCTGGCGCAGGATGTACTGGCGGCACTCCGGGTTGGTGATCAGACGGTACACGGCCAGGGCCAGGTTGTTGGCGACCAGGGAGTCGGCGGTGGAGAAGAAGCCGAGGTTGCGCATGACGATGCGACGCTCGTCGTCGGTCAGGCCTTCCGGGCTCTTCCACAGGGCGATGTCCGCGGTCATGTTGACCTCCTGCGGCATCCAGTGGTTGGCGCAACCGTCGAGGTACTTCTGCCAGGCCCAGTCGTACTTGAACGGCACCAGCTGGTTGAGGTCGGCGCGGCAGTTGATCATGCGCTTTTCATCGACGGCGACACGGGCGGCGGAGCCTTCCAGCTCGGCCAGGCCTTCGGCGATGTCGAGGTCGTCCAGGGCAGCCTTGGCGCGGATCACCGCGGCGGAGTCGGCGGTGGTGACGGCGCGGGCTTCGAGGGCGGCGGCGCCACCGGCGCTGTCCAGCTTGTCGATGCCGGCAGCGGCGGCTTGGCCGGCGGCAGCGGGTTTGGCGGCGACTTCGCCGTCTTCTTTGTCGAATTCGTCCCAGCTCAGCATGGTGGGGTCTCCTGCTTGAGGGCCATGTTCAGTATGGCCGGTGGATCTTGGTTGCGTTGCTTGCGTCGGGTTGCTGCACGGCACGCAAAAACTGAAGGCAGCCGGGGCAGTCGATACCCCGGTCTTTCTTGTAAGAGATGCAATGAGGCCCCCCGGAGGGGACCTCGGATCGCCTTACTGGCAGGCTTCGCAGTCCGGCTCGTCGATCGCGCAGGCCTTCGGCACTGGCGCTGGAGCTGGCTCTGCAGCCGGTGCGGCCTTGGCCTGGACCGGTGCGCTGCTGTCGCCACCGCTGGACACGGCATTGAGCTTGCCGGTGGTGATGGTCGACTTCTCGGTGCTGGTCGCGGCCAGGGCACGGAGGTAGTAGGTGGTCTTCAGACCGCGGTACCAGGCCATGCGGTAGGTCACGTCGAGCTTCTTGCCCGAAGCGCCGGCGATGTACAGGTTCAGCGACTGCGCCTGGTCGATCCACTTCTGGCGACGGCTGGCGGCGTCGACGATCCACTTGGTCTCGACTTCGAAAGCCGTGGCGTACAGGTCTTTCAGCTCTTGCGGGATACGCTCGATCTGCTGCACGGAACCGTCGTAGTACTTCAGGTCGTTGATCATCACCGAGTCCCACAGGCCGCGGGCCTTCAGGTCGCGGACCAGGTACGGGTTGATCACGGTGAATTCGCCGGACAGGTTCGATTTCACGTACAGGTTCTGGTAGGTCGGCTCGATGGACTGCGATACGCCGGTGATGTTGGCGATGGTCGCGGTCGGCGCGATGGCCATGATGTTCGAGTTGCGGATACCTTTCTGTACGCGCTCGCGCACCGGAGCCCAGTCCAGGGTCTCGTCCAGGTTGACGTCGATGTACTTGGCGCCACGGGCTTCGATCAGGATCTGTTGCGAATCCAGCGGCAGGATGCCTTTGGACCACAGCGAGCCCTGGAAGGTCTCGTAGGCGCCACGCTCGTCGGCCAGGTCACAGGAAGCCTGGATGGCGAAGTAGCTCACCGCTTCCATGGAACGGTCGGCGAACTCGACGGCGGCGTCGGAACCGTAGGCGATGTGCTGCAGGTACAGCGCGTCCTGGAAGCCCATGATGCCCAGGCCGACCGGACGGTGCTTGAGGTTCGAGTTGCGCGCCTGCGGCACCGAGTAGTAGTTGATGTCGATCACGTTGTCGAGCATGCGCACGGCGGTGTGCACGGTGCGCTGCAGCTTGGCATGGTCCAGCTTGCCGTCGACGATGTGGTTCGGCAGGTTGATCGAGCCCAGGTTGCAGACGGCGATCTCGTCCTTGTTGGTGTTCAGGGTGATCTCGGTGCACAGGTTCGAGCTGTGTACCACGCCCACGTGCTGCTGCGGGCTGCGCAGGTTGCACGGATCCTTGAAGGTCAGCCATGGGTGGCCGGTCTCGAACAGCATCGAGAGCATCTTGCGCCACAGGTCCTTGGCCTGGATGGTCTTGAACACCTTGATCTTGTTGTACTCGGTCAGGGCTTCGTAGTACTCGTAGCGCTCTTCGAAGGCCTTGCCGGTCAGGTCGTGCAGGTCCGGCACTTCCGATGGCGAGAACAGGGTCCACTTGCCGTCTTCGAAGACGCGCTTCATGAACAGGTCGGGGATCCAGTTGGCGGTGTTCATGTCGTGGGTACGACGACGATCGTCACCGGTGTTCTTGCGCAGCTCGATGAACTCTTCGATGTCGAGGTGCCAGGTTTCCAGGTAGGCGCACACCGCGCCCTTGCGCTTGCCGCCCTGGTTGACCGCGACGGCGGTGTCGTTGACCACTTTCAGGAACGGCACGACGCCCTGCGACTTGCCGTTGGTGCCCTTGATGTAGGAGCCCAGTGCCCGTACCGGGGTCCAGTCGTTGCCCAGGCCACCGGCGAATTTCGACAGCATGGCGTTGTCGTGGATCGCGTGGTAGATGCCCGACAGGTCGTCCGGCACGGTGGTCAGGTAGCAGCTCGACAGCTGTGGACGCAGGGTACCGGCGTTGAACAGGGTCGGGGTCGAGGCCATGTAGTCGAAGGACGACAGCAGGTTGTAGAACTCGATCGCACGGGCTTCCTTGTCCTTCTCGGCCAGGGCCAGGCCCATGGCGACACGCATGAAGAACACCTGCGGCAGTTCGAAGCGCACGCCATCCTTGTGGATGAAGTAGCGGTCGTACAGGGTCTGCAGGCCCAGGTAGGTGAACTGCTGGTCACGCTCGTGATCGATGGCCTTGCCCATGCGCTCCAGGTCGAAGCCGGCCAGGGCCGGGTCGAGCAGTTCGAATTCCACGCCCTTGGCGATGTAGGCCGGCAGTGCCTTGGCGTACAGGTCGGCCATTTCGTGGTGGGTGGCGGCTTCGGCGACGCCGAGGAAGCCCAGGGCTTCGGCGCGCAGGGTGTCCATCAGCAGGCGGGCGGTGACGAAGGAGTAGTTCGGCTCGCGCTCGACCAGGGTCCGGGCGGTCATCACCAGGGCGGTGTTGACGTCCTTGATGGCCACGCCGTCGTAGAGGTTCTTCAGGGTTTCGCGCTGGATCAGGGCGCCATCGACTTCGGCGAGGTTTTCGCAGGCTTCGGCGACGATGGTGTTCAGGCGGTTCATGTCCAGCGGCGCCAGGCTGCCGTCGGCCAGGGTGATGCGGATGCTCGGGTGCGGTTGCACCACGGCGTCGGCGTTGCCACGGGTGGCACGCTCCTTGGCGCGCTGGTCGCGGTAGATCACGTAGTCGCGGGCGACTTTCTGCTCGCCGGCGCGCATCAGGGCCAGTTCGACCTGGTCCTGGATCTCTTCGATATGGATGGTGCCGCCGGATGGCATGCGGCGCTTGAAGGTCGCGGTGACCTGCTCGGTCAGGCGCGCGACGGTGTCGTGGATGCGCGACGAGGCGGCGGCGGTGCCGCCTTCAACTGCGAGGAACGCTTTGGTGATGGCCACGGTGATCTTGTCGTCGGTGTAGGCAACGACAGTGCCGTTACGCTTGATCACGCGCAGTTGGCCGGGGGCGGTCGCTGCCAGATCCTGGTTCGAATCGGCGGCCTGCGGCGCCTTGGCCTGCGGGTTCTCGCGAGTTGTCTCGGTTTGCATGGGTGTCTCCACGTTCTCTATGTTTGTTCAGGCGCCGGGTGGGCGCCCACCGTTCCATCCAAAGGCCCGACAGGCATGCCGCGCGCGTGGCGCAAAAGGCGCTCGCGCCGTGGCAGGCGTGTACCCGACTTCGGGACGGATCAGGAAAAAGGGGCATGCGCATGCCGCTCCCTGGGCCGAAGTCAAAAGTCCTGGGTCGACGACCCAAAATCTGTTGCTGTCGGGTGCGCGGCACTGGCCTGCTGCACCACATACCCGCAACAAGACCCTCACAGGGCTTGCAACGGTCGCCTCCGCAGGAGCGGTTTGGCTGCTGAAATCACTTAAAGTTCAGGCAAAAAAAACAGCCGCTGAAGGGCTTGAGTTTTTTCCTCGACTTGTGCTTGGGATTTTGGTGAAAACCCAAGATGTAGTGTTTTGTTGTGACTGAGATACAAGATAATGCGGTATACGGGGTATTGCAAGGCGGCGATCTGTGGATAACTTGTGTGTAGTTTGTGTGTGAAACAGAACAAAACGCTGTAGGCCCCGTCCTGCCACGATGAGACCGCCTGTCATCCTTTTTTCATGTAGGAAAAGGCAACGGAGAGATTTTTGCGGGCGCGAACCCTATCACAGAAATCACCTGCGACCGATCCCGCTGGCAGGCAATTTGCGTCGCCCGCGCGGGCGGTTGGCAGTGGCCAGGGTGCCACGTAGTATCCGGGGCCGATGTTGCCTTTCGGTGAGGGCCGCATCGGCGCCGATAACAAGAAAACAGGAGAGGGCCATGGAGCAGCACAATTGTCAGGTACTGATCGTCGAGGACGATCAGCGACTCGCCGAGCTGACGCGCGAATACCTCCAGGCCAATGGCTTCGCCGTCGAGGTGGAAGGTAACGGTGCGCTGGCGGCGGCGCGGATCATCAACGAGCAGCCCGACCTGGTGATCCTCGACCTGATGCTGCCCGGCGAGGATGGCCTGAGCATCTGTCGCAAGGTGCGCCAGCGCTATGCCGGGCCGATCCTGATGCTGACCGCACGCAGCGACGACCTCGACCAGGTCCAGGGCCTCGACCTGGGCGCCGATGACTATGTGTGCAAGCCGGTGCGCCCGCGTCTGCTGCTGGCGCGGATCAATGCGCTGCTGCGCCGCAGCGAGGCACCGACGGCGCCGGAGGAGGTACGCAGCGTGCAGTTCGGTCCGCTGCGGGTCGACAACACCCTGCGCGAGGCCTGGCTGGACGAGACCGGTATCGAGCTTACCGGTGCCGAATTCGACCTGCTCTGGCTGCTGATCAGCAATGCCGGACGCATTCTCTCCCGGGAAGAAATCTTCACCTCCCTGCGCGGCGTCGGTTATGACGGCCAGGACCGTTCCATCGACGTACGCATCTCGCGCATTCGGCCGAAGATCGGTGACGACCCGATCCATCCGCGGATGATCAAGACCATCCGCAGCAAGGGCTACCTGTTCGTCCGCGAGGCGGCCGAAGCCTTGGGTCGCAAGGCATGAATTCGATCTTTCTGCGCATCTACGGCGGCATGTGCGCGGTGCTGGTGCTGGTGGCGGTGTTGGGTGTGCTCAGCCTGCACCTGCTCAACGAAGTCCGCGCCGGGCAGTACCGCGAGCGCCTGGCCCACGGCACCTTCACCCTGATGGCCGACAACCTGGCGCGCATGAACAGCGTCGAGCGCACCCGCGCCCTGGCCCTGTGGGAGCGCCTGCTGGGCATTCCGCTGAACGTGCAGAGCAGCGCCGAAGCGCATCTCGACGGCGGCCAGCGCACCCGCCTGCAGCGCGGTCAGGTGCTGGTGGAGTATCTGGGGCCGCATCAGGCGTGGGTGGTCAGCCAGCTCAAGGGCCGTGACCTGGTGCTCACCGGCGAAGTCCAGCAGATCAGCGAGCAACTGGCCCGGGCCACGATCTACCTGCTGGTGGACGAACTGGTGCGCTACCCGGTCGCAGAGCAGGCGCGACGCCTGGCGGAGCTGAAGCAGAGCAAGGGCTTCGGCTTCGACCTGCGCCTGCTGGCGCAGAGCGAGGCGGACATGGATGACGACCAGCGCCGCCGGGTCGAGGAGGGCGACACGGTGATGGCCCTGGGCAAGGACGGCGACTCCATCCGGGTCTTCGCCGGCATCGCCGGCACGCCCTGGGTTCTGGAGATCGGCCCGCTGTACCAGATGAATCCCTATCCGCCCCAACTGCTGATATTGATTGCCGTCCTCGGCCTGAGCCTGATCGGCCTGGTGGTCTACCTGCTCGTGCGGCAACTGGAGCGACGGCTGTCGCATGTCGAGATGGCGGCGACCCAGATCGCCCAGGGCAGCCTGGATACCCGGGTGGTCGCCGACGGTGCCGACTCGGTGGGGCGTCTGGCCGAGGCCTTCAATGGCATGGCCGAGCACCTGCAGCGTTCGCTGACCATCCAGCGCGAACTGGTCCGTGCCGTGTCCCACGAGTTGCGCACGCCGGTGGCGCGTCTGCGCTTCGGCCTGGAAATGCTCGCCAGCGCCAGCACCGAGCAGGCCCGCGACAAGCACCTGGCCGGGATGGACAACGATATCCAAGACCTCGACAAGCTGGTCGACGAGATGCTCATGTACGCGCGCCTCGAACAGGGCGCGCCGGCCCTGCACTTCCAGCGGGTCGACCTGGATGCCCTGCTCGATCAGGTGATCGCCGAGCTGGCTCCGCTGCGCCGCGAGGTCCAGGTAGTGCGCGGGGTGTCCCAGGGCGGCGGCGAGGGTGCCTGGGTCGAGGCCGAGCCGCGTTACCTGCATCGTGCCCTGCAGAACCTGGTGAGCAACGCCATGCGTCATGCCGAATCCCAGGTCTGCCTCAGCTATCAATTGGGCTTGCAGCGCTGCCGCATCGATGTCGAGGATGACGGTCCCGGGGTGCCGGAAAGCGCCTGGGAGCGCATCTTCACGCCGTTCACCCGGCTGGATGACAGCCGCACCCGTTCCTCGGGCGGGCACGGCCTGGGCTTGTCCATCGTGCGCCGCATCATCTACTGGCATAACGGCCGCGCCCTGATCGGCAAGAGCCTGCGCCTGGGCGGCGCCTGTTTCAGCCTGAGCTGGCCACGGGAGCAGCCATCGCCGAGCGGGGAGTAGCGGGTCAGACCGCGATCAGGCTCAGCAACTGATCGTCCATCAGGCAGAACTGGCCGTGCAGCTCGCGGCCGTGATGCCACTGCGCCGACAGGTCGGTGAGCAGGCGCAGGCGCGCGCAGCCGTCGTCGGACCACTCCAGCACTTCGGCGTGTTCGAAATAGAAACGCTTGCGCACCAGCGGGTAGAGCGCCTTGAACAGGCTTTCCTTGAGCGAGAAGGTCAGGGTCACGGTGAGGCCCGTGCGCGTCGGGTCGAGGCGCTGCAGTTCGTCGGCGGTGAGGATTTCTCCGGCCAGACGGGTCGCGCGCTCTTCGTCGAGGAGGCTTTCCTGGTCCAGTCCCAGCCCGGCGCAATCGCGCTTCAGCGCCACGACCGCGGCGGCCCAGCCCTTGCCGTGGGTGATGGAGCCGGCGATGTCGCTTGGCCAGATCGGCGCCCGGTCGTCACCGGTGGCGGGGCTGTAGTGGCGGCCATCGAGGCGCTGCAGCGCATCGCGGGCGCAGACCCGGCCGGCGAGGTACTCGGCCTGGCGCTTGGCCACCGAGCGTTGCAGGGCCGGTGTCTGTTCGATGGCGGCGCGCTGGAAGTCGTCGCTGGCCAGGTTGGCCGGATCGAATGCGCAACTGACCAGCACCGCGCCGGGGACCGGGCGCGGCAGGGGCCAGTGGTGCTGGAGGGGGGAGCAGCAGGTGGGGAGTCGGTTCATGGCGGGTATTGTGCCGCGAGGCGAGGATGGAATGAAGCGTCCGCGTCGGGTCCGTAGGAGCTGGCTTGTCGGAGTGCCGAACCACTGCGAAGGACCGCGCCAGCGGTCCCATTGTGGAGTCATCGGGGACCGCTTTGCGGTCCTTCGCAGGCAAGCCAGCTCCTACGGGCGCGTGAGGTCCTGGTTCAGAAGATCTTCTTGAAGAACGCCTGCAGATCCGCCCACGAGCTCTCGTCCGCCGCCTTGCTGTAGCCGATGTCCAGCCCGCCATGCTCGCCATGGCTCAGGCGATCCGCATCCGGGTTGGTGAAGCCGTGCTTGGCGCCCTGGATACTGACGAACTCGTAGGTCGCCCCCGCCGTATCCATTTCCTTCTTGAAGTCCAGCACCTGCTCAGGCGTGACCATGCTGTCCGCCGCGCCGTGCTCCACCAGGACCCTGGTTTTCACGCTGCCGGGCGTGGCCGGCGTGCTGGTCACCAGCGCCCCGTGGAAACTCGCGACCCCGGCCAGGGGCTCGCCGCGCCGCGCGGCATCCAGCACCACCTTGCCGCCGAAGCAATAGCCGATCGCGGCGATGCGCGCCTTGTCGGTCTGTGGCTGCAGCTTGAGCAGCTCGACCCCGGCGTCGAAACGCTTGGCCGCCGCGCCCGGATCCTTCAGCGCCGTCTGCATGAAGCTCATGGCATCGGCCGGATGCTCGGTGGTCTTGCCGTCGCCATACATGTCGATGGCCAGGGCGCTGTAGCCCAGCGCGGCGAGGTCGCGGGCGCGGCGCTTGGCGTAGTCGTTCAGGCCCCACCATTCATGCACCACCACCACGCCGGGGACCGGGCCCTTCACCGCGTCGTCGTAGGCGTAGTAGCCGACCAGACGCTTGCCGTCGGCGTCCTGGTAGGGGATTTCTCGGGTTTGCACGGCGGCCTGGGCCAGTCCGGCGGCGCCCAGCAGCGCGGCAGCGATCAGCATGCGCATGGTCGGTACTCCTTTCGACAACGTTCGATGCGTTCAGCCTGGGTTCAGGCGGGGTTCAGCGGCGGTTCAGCGCCGGCTTCTTAATCTAGCCCCATCAACCCAACCGCGCATCATCGTGGAGAACATCAGCATGAAAAGCCTCAACACTCTGCTCGCCGCCATGACCTTCCTCGGCGCCAGCATGGCCGTCCAGGCCGCGGACGATACCTTCGCCAGCGTCACCTACGGCCAGACCAGCGACAAGGTGCGCAAGTCCGGCCTGCTCGACCGGAGCATCGGCCACGTCAACAGCGACGGCATCATCGGCAAGGACGACACCTGGGGCGTGCGCCTCGGCCGGATCAACGACGATGGTCGCTACTACGCCACCTACGACAACGTCTCCGGCACCCACAATGGCCTGAAACTGCGTCAGGAAAATCTGCTCGGCAGTTACGATCTGTTCTACCCGCTGAGCAACAGCACCAAGCTCTTCGGCGGCGCCAGCGCCGGCCTGACCAAGCTGACCCAGGACTCTCCGGGTGCCAGCCGCGACAGCGACATCGGCTACGCGGTCGGCCTGCAGGGTGGTGTGCTCCAGCAAGTCAGCGACAATGCCTCGGTCGAGCTGGGCTACCGTTACCTGCGCAGCAATGCCAGTACCGAACTGGCCGAACAC
Organism: Pseudomonas sp. zfem002; assembly: GCF_032621685.1. Taxonomy (NCBI): domain Bacteria; kingdom Pseudomonadati; phylum Pseudomonadota; class Gammaproteobacteria; order Pseudomonadales; family Pseudomonadaceae; genus Pseudomonas; species Pseudomonas sp. zfem002. Next base: position 19,878 of record NZ_JAVYJH010000005.1, read on the forward strand.
GCCGGCGACAAGCTCGGCTCGCTGCGCCTGACCAGCAGCGCGCAGACCTACCTGTCGGCCAACTACAGGTTCTGATGTCGCGCTGCCTGAACCGGCCCCTGGCCGGTTCACTGTTATTCTGCGTACCCGCATCGCAAGAGGAGCGTTCGATGAAATTGCTGGTGGTCGAGGATGAAGCGCTGTTGCGCCACCACCTCCAGAGCCGTCTGAGCGAAGGCGGTCATGTGGTCGAGGCGGTGGGCGACGCCGAGGAGGCGTTGTACCAGGCCGGGCAGTTCAATCACGACCTGGCGATCATCGACCTGGGCCTGCCTGGCATGAGCGGCCTGGAACTGATCGGTCGCCTGCGCGCGCTCGACAAGAGTTTTCCGATCCTGATCCTCACCGCCCGCGGCAACTGGCAGGACAAGGTCGAGGGCCTCGCCGCCGGGGCCGACGACTATCTGGTCAAACCCTTCCAGTTCGAGGAGCTGGAGGCCCGGCTCAACGCCCTGTTGCGCCGTTCCAGCGGCTTCACCCAGGCGACCATCACCGCCGGTCCGCTGCGTCTCGACCTGAACCGCAAGCAGGCCGTGCTCGACGAGCGGCCGCTGGCGCTGACCGCGTATGAATACCGCATCCTCGAATACCTGATGCTCCACCACCAGCAGGTGGTGGCCAAGGAGCGGCTGATGGAGCAGCTCTACCCGAACGACGACGAGCGCGACCCGAACGTCATCGAAGTGCTGGTCGGCCGTCTGCGGCGCAAGCTTGAGGGCGACTGTGGCTTCAGGCCGATCGATACCGTGCGTGGCCTCGGCTACCTGTTCACCGAGCGCTGCCGATGATCCGTTCGCTGCGCCTGCGCCTGATGCTGGCGGCTGCCGTGCTGGCGCTGCTGTTCATGCTGGCGCTGCTGCCGGCGCTACAGAAGACCTTCAGCCTGGCCCTGCAGGAGTCGATCGAGCAACGCCTGGCCTCGGACGTGACCACGCTGATTTCCGCCGCGCGGGTCGAGAACAAGCGCCTGATGATGCCGGTGTTGCTGCCGGACGAGCGCTTCAACCTCCCCGATAGCCGCCTGCTCGGCTACATCTATGACCGCGAGGGCCATCTGGTCTGGCGCTCGCGGGCCACCGCCAACGAGAACATCAACTACCAGCCGCGCTATGACGGGCGGGGCAACGAATTCGCGCGGATCCGCCAGGACGATGGCGAGGAGTTCTTCGTCTATGACGTCGAGGTCAAGCTGCTCGGCGGCCAGAGCGCGGCCTACAGCATCGTCGCCCTGCAGCCGCTGCGCGAATACCAGGAAACCCTGAGCGGCCTGCGCGAGCGCCTCTATCTCGGTTTCGGCGCCGCCCTGCTGGTGCTTCTGCTGCTGCTCTGGGCCGGCCTGACCTGGGGCCTGCGTTCGCTGCGGCGGATGACCGTGGAACTGGACGAGATCGAGTCCGGCACCCGCGAGGATCTCAGCGGCGAGCACCCGCGGGAGCTGCTGCGCCTGACCCGTTCGCTCAACCGCCTGCTGCGTGGCGAACGCGAGCAGCGCGGGCGCTACCGCGATTCCCTCGGCGATCTGGCCCACAGCCTGAAGACCCCGCTGGCGGTGCTGCAGGGCGTCAGCGAGAGCATGGCCCAGCGTCCCGCGGAGCGTGAGCAGGCGCGGGTGCTGCAGAGCCAGATCGAGCGCATGAGCCAGCAGATCGACTACCAGTTGCAGCGCGCCAGCCTGCGCAAGAGTGGCCTGGTCCGGCACCGGGTGCTGCTGCGCCCGCTGCTGGAAAGCCTGTGCGGCACCCTGGCCAAGGTCTATCGCGACAAGCAGGTCGCGGTCGACTACGCCGTGGCCGACGATGCGCGCGTGCCGATGGAGCAGGGCGCGTTGATGGAACTGCTCGGCAACCTGCTGGAAAACGCCTGGCGCCTGTGCCTGGGGCAGGTGCGCATCAGCCTGCATCACCAGGGCGGTGCCCTGGAACTGTGTATCGAGGACGATGGCCCTGGCGTGCCGGAGGACCAGCGCGAACGCATCCTCCAGCGCGGCGAGCGACTGGATCGCCAGTATCCGGGGCAGGGCATCGGCCTGGCGGTGGCCAAGGACATCATCGATAGCTACGACGCCCGTCTCACCCTCGGAGATTCGCCCCTGGGCGGCGCGGCCTTCCGTATTCGCTTTGCCCCCGACTGAGATGGCCGAGCGATTCGTCCGACAGAAATTTCCCTGCATTTCGTAGGCGGATAACCGCCAACCTGGCTTGGCGAAATTCCGCCCCGGGCGGAAATCCGCCAACTCACATCCCCCGCATTGCCACCTGTTTGTGCAGGAAAGCCCAGTAAACACGGGGCCTGCACCGCAAAAGCGCAAATTGGCACCCGGCTTGCTATTACCTCCGCAGAGTTCTGCCACGCAGCTCGACACAACAAATCCCTCCAGTGCAGGAGGGTTCGCGATTCAGGTGCCACGTGTCCTGGGAAGGACCGGCCGGTGCCCTTGAGGAACATAGCCATGACGACAGCCCGTCAGCCACTGTACAAATCGCTGTATATCCAGGTACTGGTAGCGATCACCATCGGTATCCTGCTCGGTCACTACTACCCTGAAGCCGGCGTTGCCCTGAAACCCCTGGGTGACGGCTTCGTCAAACTGATCAAGATGGTCATCGCACCCATCATCTTCTGTACCGTGGTGAGCGGCATCGCCGGCATGCAGAGCATGAAGTCGGTGGGCAAGACCGGCGGCTACGCGCTGCTCTACTTCGAGATCGTCTCCACCATCGCCCTGATCATCGGCCTGGTCGTGGTCAACGTGGTCAAGCCGGGCGCCGGCATGCACATCGACGTCTCCACCCTGAACGCCAGCAGCGTGGCCGCCTATGCCGCCGCCGGCGCGCAGCAGACCACCGTCGGCTTCCTGCTCAACGTGATCCCGGCCACCGTGGTCGGCGCCTTCGCCAACGGCGACATCCTGCAGGTGCTGATGTTCTCGGTACTGTTCGGCTTCGCCCTGCATCGCCTGGGTGACTACGGTCGTCCGGTACTGGAGCTGATCGACCGCTTCGCCCATGTCATGTTCAACATCATCAACATGATCATGAAGCTCGCGCCGATCGGTGCCTTCGGTGCCATGGCCTTCACCATCGGCCAGTACGGCGTCGGTTCGCTGGTGCAACTGGGCTACCTGATGGCCTGCTTCTACATCACCTGCATCCTGTTCATCCTGGTGATTCTCGGCGGTATCGCCCGTGCTCACGGCTTCAGCGTGCTGAAGCTGATCCGCTACATCCGTGAAGAGCTGATGATCGTGCTGGGTACTTCCTCCTCGGAATCCGCCCTGCCGCGCATGCTGACCAAGATGGAGCGCCTGGGTGCGAAGAAATCCGTGGTTGGCCTGGTGATCCCGACCGGCTACTCGTTCAACCTCGACGGCACCTCGATCTACCTGACCATGGCCGCGGTGTTCATCGCCCAGGCCACCGACACCACCATGGACATCACTCACCAGATCACCCTGCTGCTGGTGCTGCTGGTGGCTTCCAAGGGGGCTGCCGGCGTCACCGGTTCGGGCTTCATCGTCCTCGCCGCGACCCTGTCTGCCGTGGGGCACCTGCCGGTGGCCGGCCTGGCGCTGATCCTTGGCATCGACCGCTTCATGTCCGAAGCCCGCGCCCTGACCAACCTGATCGGCAACGCCGTTGCCACCGTGGTAGTGGCCAAGTGGGTCAAGGAGCTGGACGAAGACAAGCTGCAGAAAGAGCTGGCTTCCGGTGGTTCGCCGCTGACCGAGACCCGTCCGCTCGACGACCTGGGCGTGGCTGAAGGCCCGGCCGTTCGCTAAGCCTTCGCGCTGATGCAAGAAAGCCCATCTTCGGATGGGCTTTTTCGTTTGGCGTTGCCAGTGATGAGGCCGGCCGGGTTCAACGGAAAACCATTACTCCACGCGAACTTCCCCGGTAAACACCAGGGTCTGCCGGCACCGCCGACACAGATAGCGCCGGCCCTTGCCCACCAGCCCATGGCGCTGCGCGGAAAACGGGAAATCGCTGCCGGCACAGGGGCAACGGTAGATATAGCGGGCCACCGTGCGACGCTGCACTTCGTAGTTGTGGCACCGGTTCGGCGGCAGTTCATAGACCCCGCGCATGATCAGTTGCCATTCCTCGCCATGGGGCTGGATGCGGTCGCCGAACAGCTGGTGGGCGATCATGTGCGCGACTTCGTGGGCCACGGTCTGGCGCAGGAAATCCTCGCGGTTCTCGCGGTACAGCTGCAGGTTGAAGCGCAGCAGGTTCTCGTGCAGGTGTGCGACACCGGCCTTCTGTCCGCGCAGCTTGAAACTGACCACCGGGCGGGTGAAGGGGCGTTTGAAAAACGCTTCGGCTTGTTTGTAGCAGTCTTCGACGCGGGATGTGAGCAGCTCTGGCATGCGTGACGGTACTCCTGAGCGGCCGATTATGCCGCAACCGGCGAAGCGCCGCCGAGACCATTGGTCCGCGGACGAAATCGGGCCGCCTTGCGGCGGCCCGAGGTATTGCCCCTATGTTGTCGGCGTTTTTTCTAGTTGGTGTAGACGGGCCCCACGCCCAATCCCCAGGTGATCACGGTGAAGGCCATGATGGCGACCAGCACCACCAGGCCCACCGCCAGTACCGAACTCGAGAACAGGAAGCCTTCGTCGGACGGAATGTTCATGAAGGTCGGCAAACCGACGTACAGCAGGTAGACCGTGTAGCAGATGGCTGCCGTGCCGATGATCATCCCCAGCCACAGGTGTGGGTAGAGTGCCGCCAGGCCGCCGATGAACAGCGGGGTGGCGGTGTAGGTGGCGAACGCGATGCATTGCGCCAGGCTCGGATTGGCATCGTAGGTGCGCGCCATCCAGTGGATGAAGGCGCCCATGACCGCAACGCCGGCGAGCATGGCCAGGTACGACATGATGGTCATCCACAGCGCGCTCTCCATGGTCAGCATGACCGGAGCGCGATCGCCGATGACCCAGCCGACCTGGGTGGTACCGATGAACGCCGACACCGCGGGAATCGCCGCGAGTATCAGGGTATGGGTGAGGTACATGTGGCTGATGGATTCCTCCTCGCCACGAATCTCCCGCCATTCCTGGTCAGGATGGGTGAACAGCCCTACAACGTGATGGATCATGCCAATCACTCCTACGTCGTTTCCAATCGCCCCCCAGCGGAGCGCTTGCTAGCCCGCAAGGCACGGGCCGGACAGGACAGGCCGCTATTGGTGCGGTCTTATGTCGCAGTATAGGAAGGCGTTCGCCGCGCAAATCCGCTTTTTTAGAGCAAATCGCGCTGTCAGGCGCTGGCTTGATTTCCTCGCAGTCTTTATCGGATTGGCCTGCCCCCGGCCCCGGTTTATGCGTAAAATACGCGCCTTTTGTCACACCTCGCGGATTCAAGCGCCATGGGCACCCTTTCGGTCAACCAGAACAAACTGCAAAAACGCCTGCGCCGCCTCGCCGGCGAAGCCATCACCGACTACAACATGATCGAGGATGGCGACAAGGTCATGGTCTGCCTGTCCGGCGGCAAGGACAGCTACACCATGCTCGATGTTCTGCTGCACCTGCAGAAAGTGGCGCCGATCAAGTTCGACATCGTCGCGGTGAACATGGACCAGAAGCAGCCCGGCTTCCCCGAGGAAGTGCTGCCGGCCTACCTGGCGACCCTGGGCATCGAGTACCACATCGTCGAGAAGGACACCTACTCGGTGGTCAAGGAACTGGTCCCGGAAGGCAAGACCACCTGCTCGCTGTGCTCGCGCCTGCGCCGCGGCACCCTGTACACCTTCGCCGACGAGATCGGCGCGACCAAGATGGCCCTCGGTCACCACCGCGACGACATCGTCGAGACCTTCTTCCTCAACATGTTCTTCAACGGCACCATGAAGGCCATGCCGCCCAAGCTGCGTGCCGACGACGGGCGCAACGTGGTGATCCGCCCGCTGGCCTACTGCTCGGAGAAGGATATCCAGGCCTACTCGGACATGAAGGAGTTCCCGATCATCCCGTGCAACCTCTGCGGCTCCCAGGAAAACCTGCAGCGTCAGGTGGTCAAGGAGATGCTGGTGGAGTGGGAGCGCAAGTCGCCTGGACGTACCGACAGCATCTTCCGCAGCCTGCAGAACGTGGTGCCGTCGCAACTGGCCGACCGCAACCTGTTCGATTTCACCAGCCTGCGCATCGACGAGAGCGCCACCCCGCGTTTCCTCGACGTGCTGAACATCTGACCCATGCGCGATTACCAGTGGCTGCATGAGTACTGTCTGAACCGCTTTGGCTCCGCCGCGGCGCTGGAAGCCTATCTGCCGCAGCCGAAGAGCCCGGCGCAGTTGCGCGCCATCGGCGACGACCGCTACCTCTCGACCCTGGCCCTGCGGGTGTTTCGTGCCGGGCTCAAGCACAGCCTGGTGGATGCCAAGTGGCCGGCGTTCGAGGAGGTGTTCTTCGGGTTCGATCCGGAGAAGGTGGTGCTGATGGGCGCCGAGCACCTTGAGCGGCTGATGCAGGACAGCCGCCTGATCCGTCACCTGGGCAAGCTCAAGAGCGTGCCGCGCAACGCGCAGATGGTGCTGGACGTGCAGAAGGAGAAGGGCAGTTTCGCCGCGCTGATCGCCGACTGGCCGGTGACCGACATCACCGGTCTGTGGAAATACCTGGCCAGGCATGGCAACCAGTTGGGTGGTTTGTCGGCGCCGCGCTTCCTGCGCATGGTCGGCAAGGACACCTTCATTCCGACCGATGACATGTCAGCGGCGCTGATCGCCCAGGAAGTGATCGACAAGAAGCCCACCAGCCAGCGCGATCTTGCGTTGGTGCAGGAGGCGTTCAACCAGTGGCATGCAGAAAGCGGGCGACCGCTGTGCCAGTTGTCGGTGATGCTGGCGCATACGGTCAACCACTGATTTTTCTGTTGCTTTCGAGGCCTCATCGCTGGCAACGCCCGCCACAGGGGCCGCGGTGCACGCGATACCTGTGGGAGCTGGCGTTGCCAGCGATGAGGCCCTTGAGGTCAGGCCACACCTTCTCCCGCCACCCGCCGGTCGAACTGGAAGCGCCAGCGGATATACAGCAGCGCACTGACGAACAACGTCAGGCTGATCACCACCTCCAGCCAGCCGAACAACGCCCGGCTCGGGTCGAACGCCGCCTCCACCCCGGTGATGAAATACAGGTTGAGCACGAAGCACATCCAGGCATGTGCCCGCGCGCTGCCGCCGATCATCCCCGGTGCCACCAGCGCCAGGGGCAGCAGCTGGATGCCGAGGATCACCCAGGGCCGGGCGCCGTGCAGGTCGGTGAAGAACAGCGTATTGACCACCAGCAGCGCCACCAGGCTGGCGAAGGCCGCCAGGCTCAGGGCGCGGGTCAGGCGCACCCGTGGGGTCAGCCACTCCAGCGGCGGAAGGATCTTCGGCTTTTTAGCCACGCCCGTTCTCCAGCAGCTTCGCGGTCGTCGCCAGGCGCTGGCCGAGGGCGCGGCACAGGGTGATCTCGTCGGCGTCCAGGTCACGCTTGCCATCGGCGCCGGCGTGGTGGCTGGCGCCATACGGCGTGCCGCCGCCCTTGGTCTCGATCAGCGCCGATTCGCTGTAGGGCAGGCCCATGATCAGCATGCCGTGGTGCATCAGCGGCAGCAGCATCGACAGCAGGGTCGATTCCTGGCCGCCATGCAGGCTGGCGGTGGAGGTGAACGCCGCCGCCGGCTTGCCCACCAGGCCGCCGCTCAGCCACAGGCTGCTGGTGCCGTCGATGAAGTACTTGAGCGGCGCGGCCATGTTGCCGAAGCGGGTCGGGCTGCCGAGAGCCAGGCCGGCGCAGTTGCGCAGGTCGTCGAGGGTGGCGTACAGGGCGCCGGTCGGTGGAATCGCCGGGGCCACCGCTTCGCACTCGGTGGAAATCGCCGGCACGGTGCGCAGGCGTGCCTCCAGTCCGGCCAGCTCGACGCCGCGGGCGATCTGCCGGGCCATCTCGCTGGTGGAGCCATGGCGGCTGTAGTAGAGGATCAGGATGTACGGCTGGCTCACGGCAGGATCTCCAGCACTTTCTCCGGAGGACGGCCGATCACGGCCTTGTCGCCGACCACCAGGATCGGCCGTTCGATCAGCTTGGGATGCGCGGCCATGGCGGCGATCAGTTGCTCGTCGCTCAGCGCCGGGTTGGCCAGGTCGAGGCTCTTGTACTCGTCTTCACCCGTGCGCAGCAGCTGGCGTGCGCCGATGCCCAGCTTGCCGAGCAGGGCCTTGAGGGTCGCTGCGTCCGGCGGGGTTTCCAGGTAGCGCACCACGTCAGGGTTGAGGCCGCGTTCTTCGAGCAGTTCCAGCGCGCCACGGGATTTCGAGCAGCGCGGGTTGTGGTAGAGCGTCAGGTCGGTCATGTCAGGGTCGCATCCAGCTGTGAGTGGCGGGTATTCTAACCGCAGCGAATTGGCATTTTGCCTGAATCTTGAAGAAGGATTGACCCATGACAAGGCGTTTGGCGGCAGCCCTGGCCATCAGCATGAGCCTGGTGCTCGGTGGTTGCGGTGCGGACTACGGCCTCGACCAGAACGGCAACACGGTGAAAGCCGAGCAACTCGAGGGGCGCTGGGTAGTGCTCAACTACTGGGCCGAATGGTGCGGCCCGTGCCGGGTGGAGATTCCCGAGCTGAACAGCTTCGCCAAGGACTGGCAGAGCCAGGGCGTGACCGTGATCGGGGTGAACTTCGATGGTCTGCAGGGTGAGGAACTGAAGAAGTCCACCGAGACCATGGGCATCGGCTTCACCGTGCTCGCCGAGGATCCGGCCGAGCGTTACGAACTGCCGCGTGCCGAAGGCCTGCCGGTGACCTACATCATCGACGGCAAGGGCAAGGTGCGTGAGCAGTTGCTGGGCGAGCAGACGGCGGCGGGGCTGGCGGAGAAGATCAAGGCGCTCAAGGGCGCCTGATCGCGGTGTATTCGGGGGCCGCAACGCGGCCCCATGCGTCTCAACCCTCTTCAGGCCAGAAGCGCAGCGGCTTGCCCTCGGCCGGCCAGAAGCGGATCTGCTCGATCGGCGAGATATCCCAGCGCTGTACCGTCGCCAGGGCCTCGAAGAAGCGTTTTTCCTGCTCCATCAGCGCTGGCGCGCAGAGCTTGCGGGTGCTGCCGATGCTGCCGAAGCTGAGCCTGTCGCCCTGCAGCTGGTACTGCGCGAACCAGTGGTTGCAGCCGCCGTTGCCATAGGCCCGGCCATCCTCGGCGAGGGTCAGGGTCAGGTGGCTGTAGTCCATCAGCGGACGCTCGCCGATCCACTCCAGTACATAGCTGCGCTCGCGCTGCAGCTTCACCGGCTCGGCCGCGCAGCCCGCCAGGGCGGCAAGTGCCAGAGCGCTCAAAACCAGGTTTTTCACTGCGCCTGCTCCCGGCATTGCGGGCACAGGTGCTTGTCGCCCTTGCTCAGCCAGCCCAGCTCGGCGATACGCGCCACGGCGGCCGGCTGCTCGGCTTTCTTGCCCAGCGTGGTGTCCACGGCGAATTCGAAGTCCAGCGTTGCCTGGCAGCCATCGCAGTTGACCTGCCACTGATGAATCGCCAGCTCGCCGAAGACCGGACCGGCCGCCATCGCGACCCACTGGCCGCGCGGGTTGATCAGGTGACGGACGCTGTCGACGGTGAGGCGCATGGACAGGTCCCTGCTGCCTTTGAGGGTAACCAGCAGGACGTCGCCTTTCTGGATCGAGCCGCCGTTGCCGGTGACCTGGTAACGGCCAGGCACCAGCGCGCGGCATTCGATCAAGGTGTGTTGCGGGTTGAAGAGGGTGTAGCGGAAATCGTGTTCGACCATGGGGCCTCCAAATTTGCCGCGTATCCTACCTTATCCCTCCACCAGATTCTGCGGCTCGCCGACCATCCATCGGGCGATGTTGTCCAGGGTCGTACCAGCGATGGCGGCCAGCGCCTCGCGGGTCAGGAAGGCCTGGTGCGCGGTGACGATGACGTTGGGGAAGGTCAGCAGGCGCGCCAGCACGTCGTCCTGCAGGGGCTGGTCGGAGCGGTCCTCGAAGAAGATCTGCGCCTCTTCCTCGTACACATCCAGCCCCAGGTAGCCGAGCTGACCGCTCTTCAGCGCCTCGATCAGCGCCGGTGTGTCCACCAGGGCGCCGCGTCCGGTATTGATCAGCATGGCGCCCGGCTGCAGGTCGGCCAGGCTCTGGATATTGATCAGGTGGCGGGTCTGCGGAGTCAGCGGGCAATGCAGGCTGATGATGTTGGAGCGGCGCAACAGCTCGTCCAGCGCCACATAGCGCGCACCGAGGGCGATGACATCCGGGTTCGGGTAGGGATCGAAGGCCAGCAACTGGCAGCCGAAGCCGGCCATGATGCGGGCGAAGGCCAGGCCGATCTGCCCGGTGCCGACCACGCCGACGGTCTTGCCGTGCAGGTCGAAGCCGGTCAGGCCATGCAGGCTGAAATCGCCTTCGCGGGTGCGGTTGTAGGCGCGGTGCAGACGGCGATTCAGCGACAGGATCAGCGCCACCGCGTGCTCCGCCACCGCATGCGGCGAATAGGCCGGAACCCGCGTGACGGTCAGGCCCAGGCGCCTGGCGGCGGCCAGGTCGACATGGTTGTAGCCGGCCGAGCGCAAGGCGATCAGGCGCGTGCCGGCGGCGGCCAGGCGTTCCAGCACCGCTGCCGAGAGGTCGTCGTTGATGAAGGCGCAGGCCACTTCGTGGCCGGCGGCGAGCACCGCAGTGTCCTCGTTCAGGCGGGCGGGCAGGAAGTGCAGCTCCAGGTCGTCCACTGCTGGGGCGGCGTTGAAGCTGTCCTGGTCGTAGGTCTGGCTGCTGAAGAACAAGGCGCGCATGGTCGGGCTCCGCAATGATCGAATGGCCCAGTGTAGCCAAGCCCGGCGCACCGGGCTTTGTCGCAGGTCAGGCGCTCTGGCGTGCGGCGTGGGTCAGGCGATCGATGGCCCGCTCGAGGTCGTCGAGGGATTGCTGGGCTTGCGGATCGTCCTGCTTGAGCAGGGTTTCGCTGCGCTGGCAGGCGGCGCGCTACTGTGGCACGCCACAGTAGCGGGTGGCGCCGTTGAGGCGGTGCACACGCTCGATGGTCGCGGCGCGGTCACCGCTGTCGCGGGCCGCGCGAATCGCCTGGCGATCGGACTCCAGCGAGGCCAGTAGCATCGCCAGCATGTCTGCGGCCAGGTCCGGCTTGCCGGCGGCCAGGCGCAGGCCTTCTTCCGGATCCAGCACCTTCAGCTCGCTGTTGCCGTGATGATGGCTGGCGCTGCGCTCGTCGCGGACGACATTGACCGGCAGGCCGGTCCATTTCTGCAGGACCTGGGCCAGTTGCCGGTCGCTGATCGGCTTGGTCAGGTAATCGTCCATGCCGCTGTGCAGCAGGGCGCGTTTCTCGTTGGCCATGGCGTGCGCGGTCAGCGCCACGATGGGCAGCGCCTGGCCGCCCTGGCCGGCTTCCCAGCGGCGGATCTGCTCGGTGCACTCGCGACCGTCCATGCCCGGCATCTGTACGTCCATCAGCACCAGGTCGAAGCTGTCCTGCTGCACTGCCTTGATCGCCGCCTTGCCGCTGTCCACCGCCAGGACCTCGGCGCCGAGGTCTTCCAGCAGGGTCTGCACCAGCAGCAGGTTGGCCGGGTTGTCGTCGACGCACAGCACCTTGCGCAGGCGCTGGCCCTGGACGGTCTTGACCTCGCCCTGGTAGCGCCGTGGCTGGATCAGTTCGATCAGCGCGCGGCGCAGTTTGCGCGTGCAGGCCGGCTTGGCGTAGAGCTGGCCGTGGGCGTTGGGCAGATACGGGTGGTACAGCGCCTGCTCGGTGGTCGGGCAGAGCACCAGGGCCTGGCAGGAGAACTGCTCCAGGCGCTGGATCAGCTGGCCGAGGCGGTCGGGCGGCAGGTCGTGCAGGTTGACCCCGAGCACCGCCAGCTCGAACGGCTGCCCGGCCAGGTGCGCGGCCTCGACTGCGCCGAGCAGTTGCTCCGGCGAATTGAAGGTGCTGACCGTCAGGCCGCAATCCTCCAGTTGATGCTCCAGCGCCTGGCGGGCCAGCTCGTGGTTGTCGGTGATCGCCGTACGCCGCCCCCGCAGGGCCGGCAGCGGTTGGTCCTCGCTGCTGTCGCGGGCCTTGGGCAGGCTCAGGCTGATCCAGAACTGCGAACCTTCGCCGGGCGTGCTGTCGACGCCGATCTCTCCGCCCATCTGCTCGATCAGGCGCTTGGAGATCACCAGGCCCAGGCCGGTGCCGCCGGGCTGGCGCGACAGCGAATTGTCGGCCTGGCTGAAGGCCTGGAACAGCGCACGCACGTCCTGGGCGGAAAGGCCGATGCCGGTGTCCTGGATGCAGATGCGCAGCTGCACCGAATCCTCGCGCTCGTCCTCGAGCATGGCGCGGGCGACGATGGTGCCCTCGCGGGTGAACTTGATCGCGTTGCTCACCAGGTTGGTGAGGATCTGCTTGAGCCGCAGCGGGTCGCCGATCAGCGACAGCGGCGTGTCGCGGTAGACCAGGCTGACCAGTTCGAGCTGCTTGGCGTGGGCCGCCGGGGCGAGGATGGTCAGGGTGTCCTGGATCAGGTCGCGCAGGTTGAACGGAATGCTCTCCAGCACCAGCTTGCCGGCCTCGATCTTGGAGAAGTCGAGGATCTCGTTGATGATCCCCAGCAGGCTGTCGGCGGACTTTTCGATGGTGCCGAGGTAGTCGTGCTGGCGCGGGGTCAGCTCGCTTTTCTGCAGCAGGTGGGTGAAGCCGAGGATGCCATTGAGCGGCGTGCGGATCTCGTGGCTCATGTTGGCGAGGAATTCGGACTTGATCCGGCTCGCCTCGATGGCTTCCTTGCGCGCCATGTCCAGCTCGATGTTCTGGATCTCGATGGTTTCCAGGTTCTGGCGCACGTCCTCGGTGGCCTGGTCGATGCTGTGCTGCAGCTCTTCGTGGGCGTTGTGCAGGGTTTCGGCCATGCGGTTGATGCCAGCGGCCAGTTCGTCCAGCTCGTAGCTGCCCATGGCGCTCAGGCGTTCTTCCAGGTTGCCGTCCTTGAGCTGGCTGACTGCATGCTTGATCTGCCCGATCGGACCGTTGATCGCGCGGCTCATGCGCAGGGCCAGGAGCGAGGTGGCCATCAAGCCGATGAGAATCAGCAGCAGGCTGGCGAACAGGCTGCGGTAGCCGCGCAGCAGGGTGCTGCCGTGGGCGATCTCGATTTCCACCCAGCCCAGCAGGCGCTCGGCCTCCTGCGGCACGGGGTCGTCGGCGAGGTCGCGATGATGGCCGAAAACCGGCAGCAGGTAGCGCGTGGCGTCGCTGCCGGAGCGTTGCAGCATCTGCGTGCCGCCACCGGCGGGCGGCATGTTGAGCATGCTCGGCCCGGCATGGGCCAGGTTCGCGCGATCGGCGCCGAGGAAGGACACCGCGCGCACGTCGGCCTGTTCCAGCGTCTGTGCGGCGATGCGCTCCAGCTGCGCGCGGTCCTTGCGCGCCAGGGCCGGACCGGCCAGCGGCGCCAGGCTCTCGGTGATCATCCGGCCGCGTTGCAGCAGCTGGGTCTGCAGCTCGTTCTGCTGCAGCCAGGTGAAGTAGCTGCCGAGCACCAGTGCCATGGCCGCGGCGGGGACCACGGCGAGCAACAGCACGCGAGTCCTGATTCCAAAACGATTCAGCACGCCGGTCTCCTGTGTCTGCTCCGCGCTGGGTGGGAAGAAAGCTACCGCGACTGTGGCGCTAATGCACTATCGCTCTGTGTCGGCGGCGTGCGCCCTTGTACGCGGGTCGAGTTGCCTGGGGGGAGGGGAATGCTCAATAATTGCGCAATTGAGAATTGCTAGCAGCCGCCAATGAGTCCCGCCGTGATCCGCAATCCCAACATTCTCGCCATCGAGGACGACCCGGTGCTCGGTGCCTATCTGCACGAGCAGTTGCAGCGTAGTGGTTTTCTCGTGACCTGGTGCCGCAATGGCCGGGACGGGCTGGAGCAGGCGCGCGAGCGGCATTTCGATGTGGTCCTGATGGACATCCTGCTACCCGGAATGACCGGTCTGGACGCCCTGGTGCAGTTGCGTGAGCGCAGCAGCACGCCGGTGATCATGATGTCGGCGCTGGGCGCCGAGGCCGACCGCATCACCGGTTTCCAGCGCGGCGCCGACGATTACCTGCCCAAGCCGTTCAGCATGGCCGAGTTGCGGGTGCGCATCGAAGCCATCCTGCGCCGGGTCGATCTGGAACGGCGTTTCTCGCCGCTGAGCAAGGCCCCGAGCAGCGAGCTGCGCTTCGACGACGAGGCCAGCGATGTCTGCCACGCCGGCCAGTGGGCGGGCCTGACGCCCAGCGAGTACCGCCTGCTCGATACCCTGCAGCGCAGCAACGACGAAGTGCTGAGCAAACCCTTCCTTTATCAGCACGTCCTGCAGCGCGGCTATTCGCGACACGACCGCAGCCTGGACATGCACGTCAGCCAGATTCGCCGCAAGCTCAAGGCGATCGGCTATCTGGAGCGCCAGGTGCGCACCGTGTGGGGCCAGGGCTATGTCCTGAGCGCTGGCGAGGAGCAGTGAGGTGCCCAATCGTCACTCGCTGTTCTGGAAACTGGCGATCCTCATGGTGGGTTTCTGCCTGCTGTTGATCGGCCTGACCCTGTCCTGGGGCCGCCATATGGAAGTGCGCAACGCTTATCTGGCGCCACAGGCGCGGACGCTGCTGGAGGGTTACGCTGCCGAGGCCGAGCGGGCCCTGCAGAGCGGCGGGACGGCGGGTGTCGATCTGTGGCTGAGCGGCATGCGTGAGCGCGAAAGCGGGTTCATCGGCGTGATCGGTCCGGACCTGCAACCCCTGGGCAGCCTGCCGCTGACCGATGCCGAGGTCATGCGCCTGACCAACCTGCGCGGCCTCGATCGGCCGATCAGCCGCCACTCTGCCACCGCACCCTGGATGCGCGTGCCATTTCCCGATGATTCCGCCCTCGGCAGCCTGGTGATCGAACTGCCGCAGCGGCTGATCCCCGACCGCTGGAACCTGCTGTTCTGGCGCATGGTCACCAATGGCCTGATTCCCGGTCTGCTGACCCTGCTGTTCTGCGTCGGCCTGTACCGCATGCTGATCCGTCCCCTGCACCAGTTGCGCGACCAGGCCAATGCCTGGCGCGCCGAGCGCCTCACCGCGCGGGTGGCCAGCGCCACCACCAGCCGCGGCGACGAGTTCGGCGAGCTGGGGCGCGCCTTCGATGACATGGCCGAGCGCCTGCAAAGCACCGTGGCCCTGCAGCAGCAGTTGCTCCGCGACCTGTCCCATGAACTGCGCACGCCGCTGAGCCGGCTGCAGGTCGCCAGCGACAGCGAACAGGATCCGGCGCGCCTGCGCGAGCGTCTCGGCCGCGAAGTGGAGGGCATGCAGCGCCTGGTGGAAGACGCCCTGCAACTGGCCTGGCTGGATGCCGAACGGGCGCCGCTGGCCTGCGAGCCGATCGAGATCGCCGCGCTGTGGGAAATGCTCTGCGAGGACGCCTGCTTCGAAACCGCCTGGCCGCGGACGCAACTGCACTGCGAGCTGGACGGCGACTGCTGGGTCCAGGGCCACCTCAACAGCCTGGCCCAGGCCCTGGAGAACATCCTGCGCAACGCCATCCGCCATTCCCCGGGGCATGGCCGGATCCGGCTCGGCGGCCAGCGCCAGGGCGAGCACTGGCTGATCTGGCTGGAGGACGAAGGCGGCGGAGTGGACGAGGCGGAACTGGAACGCATCTTCGCCGCGTTCACCCGACTCGATGGCTCGCGGCCGGGTGACGGCGGCTTCGGCCTGGGCCTGAGCATTGCGCGCAATGCCGTGCAGCGCCAGGGTGGACGGCTGTGGGCGCAGAACACGGGGCGCGGCCTGCGCCTGAATCTGCGCCTGCTGGCGGTGCAGACCCCCGAGCTGGTCCAAGGTTATAGCGATCGGCTATAAGCCCCGCATATTGCGTGATATGGAGCGGGACGGTTTGCCGGTATGATAGGCGGCCCCGTGAGTCTGGATTGCGAAAACGCCATGACCGTGCAGTACCCCACCATCGCCGATTGCGTCGGCAACACCCCCCTGGTTCGCCTGCAACGCATGGCCGGCGAAACCAGCAACACCCTCTTGGTGAAACTCGAAGGCAACAACCCGGCGGGCTCGGTCAAGGACCGTCCGGCGCTGTCGATGATCACCCGCGCCGAACTGCGCGGCCAGATCAAGCCGGGTGACACCCTGATCGAGGCGACCTCCGGCAACACCGGCATCGCCCTGGCGATGGCCGCGGCGATCAAGGGCTACAAGATGATCCTGATCATGCCCGACAACTCCAGCGCCGAACGCAAGGCGGCGATGACCGCCTACGGTGCCGAGCTGATCCTGGTCAGCAAGGAAGAGGGCATGGAAGGGGCACGCGATCTCGCCGAGCGCCTGCGCGACGAAGGCCGCGGCCTGGTCCTCGACCAGTTCGGCAACGGCGACAATCCCGAGGCTCACTACGGCAGCACCGGCCCGGAAATCTGGCGCCAGACCGGCGGCCAGATCACCCACTTCATCAGCTCCATGGGCACCACCGGCACCATCATGGGCTGCTCGCGCTACCTCAAGGAGCAGAACCCGGCGATCCAGATCATCGGCCTGCAACCGATGGACGGATCGGCCATCCCCGGCATCCGCCGCTGGCCGCACGAATACCTGCCGTCGATCTTCCAGGCCGAGCGCGTCGATCGGGTGATCGACATGGCCCAGAGCGAAGCCGAGGAAACCACCCGCCGCCTGGCGCGCGAGGAAGGCATCTTCTGCGGCGTGTCCTCCGGCGGTGCAGTGGCGGGCATGCTGCGAATCGCCCAGGAAGTGGAAAACGCGACCCTGGTGGCGATCATCTGCGACCGTGGCGACCGCTACCTGTCGACCGGCATTTTCGACGCGGATCGCTGATGTCCAAAAGCAAACGTAACGGCGGCCTGCGCTTCCAGCCGGCCGGCGGCAGCCGCGCGCCCCAGGTGCCGGTGGGCAAGAAGCAGCGCCTGGGCATCGAGCGCCTGGCCGGGGACGGGCGCGGTATTGCCTTCGTCGAGGGACGCACCTGGTTCGTCAGCGGTGCGCTGGCCGGCGAGGAGGTCGAGGCGCGGGTGCTCAATGCCCATGGCAAGGTGGTCGAGGCGCGCCTGGAGCGGGTCTTCAGCGCCAGCGCGCAGCGCCGTGAAGCGCCGTGCCGGCATTTCGACCGCTGCGGTGGCTGCAACCTGCAGCACCTTGCCCATGCCGACCAGCTCGAACTCAAGCAGCGCCTGCTCGCCGAGCAGTTGCAGCGGGTGGCGGGTGTCGCTCCGGAACACTGGGCGGCGCCGCTGAGCGGCCCTGAATTCGGCTACCGCCGCCGCGCGCGCATCGCCGTGCGCTGGGACCAGAAGACCCGCAGGCTGGATGTCGGTTTTCGCGCCGAAGCCAGCCAGGACATCGTCGCCATCGACGACTGTCCGGTGCTGGTACAGCCCTTGCAGTCGGTGATGCGGCATCTGCCGTTGCTCCTGCAGAGCCTGGCGAAGCCGCAGGTGATCGGGCATGTCGAGCTGTTCAGCGGCACCGCCCTGGCCATGCTGGTGCGGCACACCGCCCCGCTGGGCGAGGTGGACCTGGCAAAGCTGACGGCATTCTGCGCCGAAGCCGGCGTGCAACTGTGGCTGCAAGGC
Source organism: Pseudomonas sp. zfem002 (assembly GCF_032621685.1). Taxonomy (NCBI): domain Bacteria; kingdom Pseudomonadati; phylum Pseudomonadota; class Gammaproteobacteria; order Pseudomonadales; family Pseudomonadaceae; genus Pseudomonas; species Pseudomonas sp. zfem002. Next base: position 37,538 of record NZ_JAVYJH010000005.1, read on the forward strand.
GAGGGCGAACCGGCGGCGGTCGAGGCGGATCAGCCACTGGGCTTCGAACTGGAACCGTGGAAACTGACCCTGGCCTATCGTCCTGGTGATTTCGTCCAGGTCAACGCCGGGGTCAATACGGCGATGATCGAACAGGCCCTCGACTGGCTCGCCGTGCAACCTGGCGAGCGGGTGCTGGACCTGTTCTGCGGCCTGGGCAATTTCGCCCTGCCGCTGGCCCAGCAGGCTGCCGAGGTGGTGGCAGTGGAAGGCGTGCAGGCGATGGTCGAACGGGCCGCGGCCAACGCCCGTAGCAATAATTTGAATAATGTTCGCTGTTTTCAGGCGGATTTATCCCAACCCCTGAGTGCGTCCGGTTGGGCGGCGGAAGGGTTTTCTGCGGTACTCTTGGACCCACCGCGAGACGGTGCCTACGAGGTCGTCAGAAAAATCGCAGCACTAGGTGCCAAACGGCTGGTCTACGTGTCGTGCAATCCGGCGACCCTGGCCCGCGATACGCTTGAATTGATCAAGCAGGGTTACCGGTTAAAAAGGGCCGGGATCCTCGACATGTTCCCGCAGACAGCGCATGTCGAGGCCATGGCGTTATTCGAGGTGGGCTAGGGTAGCTGGCCGCCCGGTGTCGTCTCCGCCTCTGGAGGGACGACACCCGAGTTTTCAAGCGCATCGCGCATGCGCTGTAGGGAAAGGTAAACAAAGATGGTACAGGTGAGAGTGCACCAGCCGGTCAACACCGACGGCAGTATCAATCTCGAAGCATGGCTGGATCACGTGTGCAGCGTCGATGCGGCGCTGAACCGGGAAGCCCTCAAGGTTGCCTGCGAGTTCGCCCACGAAATCGAGAAGCAGGGCAACCAGGACAAACACTCGTGGGCCGACGGTACGTCGAGTTTCCAGGCCGGCCTGGAAATCGCCGAAATCCTCGCCGACCTCAAGCTCGACCAGGACTCGCTGGTCGCCGCGATCATCTACCGCGCGGTGCGCGAGGGCAAGGTCACCCTGGCCGAGGTCGCCCAGCGCTTCGGCCCGGTGGTCTCCAAGCTGATCGACGGCGTGCTGCGCATGGCCGCCATCAGTGCCAGCCTCAACCCGCGCCACTCGCTGGTGCTGGGCTCCCAGGCGCAGGTCGAGAACCTGCGCAAGATGCTCGTGGCCATGGTCGACGACGTCCGCGTCGCGCTGATCAAGCTGGCCGAGCGGACCTGCGCGATCCGCGCGCTGAAGAACGCCGACGACGAAAAACGCCATCGTGTCGCCCGCGAGGTGTTCGACATCTACGCGCCGCTGGCGCACCGCCTGGGTATCGGTCATATCAAGTGGGAGCTGGAAGACCTGTCCTTCCGCTACCTGGAGCCCGACCAGTACAAGCAGATCGCCAAGCTCCTGCACGAGCGCCGGCTGGACCGCGAGCGCTTCATCAACGACGTCATGGCGCAGTTGCAGAACGAACTGCTGGCCACCGGGGTCAAGGCCGATATCAGCGGCCGGGCGAAACACATCTATTCCATCTGGCGCAAGATGCAGCGCAAGGGCCTGGAGTTCAGCCAGATCTACGACGTGCGCGCGGTGCGCGTGCTGGTCCCGGAAATGCGCGACTGCTACACCGCGCTGGGTATCGTCCACACCCTGTGGCGGCACATTCCCAAGGAATTCGACGACTACATCGCCAACCCCAAGGAAAACGGCTATCGCTCGCTGCACACCGCGGTGATCGGCCCCGAGGGCAAGGTCCTGGAAGTGCAGATCCGTACCCACGCCATGCACGAGGAGGCCGAGCTCGGCGTCTGTGCGCACTGGCGCTACAAGGGGACCGACGTCAAGTCCGGGTCCAACCACTACGAAGAGAAGATCTCCTGGCTGCGCCAGGTCCTGGAGTGGCACGAGGAACTGGGTGATATCGGCGGCCTGGCCGAACAGCTGCGGGTCGATATCGAGCCGGACCGGGTCTACGTGTTCACCCCCGACGGCCATGCCATCGACCTGCCCAAGGGCGCCACGCCGCTGGACTTCGCCTACCGCGTGCACACCGAGATCGGCCACAACTGCCGTGGCGCCAAGATCAACGGGCGCATCGTGCCGCTCAACTACAGCCTGCAGACCGGCGAGCAGGTCGAGATCATCACCAGCAAGCACGGCAATCCGAGCCGCGACTGGCTGAACTCGAACCTTGGCTACGTCACCACCTCGCGGGCGCGGGCGAAGATCGTCCACTGGTTCAAGCTGCAGGCCCGCGACCAGAACGTCGCCGCCGGCAAGAGCCTGCTGGAGCGCGAACTGAACCGCCTCGGCCTGCCCCAGGTGGACTTCGAGCGCCTGGCGGAAAAGGCCAACCTGCGCGCCGCCGAGGATATGTTCGCCTCCCTCGGTGCCGGCGACCTGCGCCTGGCCCACCTGGTCAACGCGGCGCAGCAACTGGTCGAGCCGGAGCGCATCGAGGAAGTTGATCTGATCACCCGCAAGGCCAGCGGCGTCAAGCCGGGCAAGCGCGGCGACATCCAGATCCAGGGCGTCGGCAACCTGCTGACGCAGATGGCCGGCTGCTGCCAGCCGCTGCCTGGCGACGCAATCGTTGGCTACATCACCCAGGGCCGCGGCGTGACCATCCACCGCCAGGATTGCGCCTCGGTGCTGCAACTGGCCGGACGCGAGCCGGAGCGGATGATCCAGGTCAGCTGGGGCCCGGTGCCGGTGCAGACCTATCCGGTGGATATCGTCATCCGCGCCTACGATCGCCCGGGGCTGCTGCGTGACGTCTCCCAGGTCCTGCTCAACGAGCGGATCAACGTGCTGGCGGTGAATACCCGCTCGAACAAGGAAGACAACACCGCGCTGATGTCGCTGACCATCGAGATCCCCGGCCTGGACGCCCTCGGGCGTCTGCTCGGGCGCATCTCGCAGTTGCCCAACATCATCGAGACCCGACGCAACCGCACGCCCTGACTACGGTCGACCCGTCGTCACCCCCTGGGTGGCGATGGGTCTATCCTGTAATGGCCGATGGCCTTTAGAGAACCCCCGATGTACACCCTGGACGACCTGCTGCACCTCATGGCCCGTCTGCGCGATCCGCAGTACGGCTGCCCCTGGGACCTCAAACAGACCTACGCGAGCATCGTCCCGCACACCCTCGAGGAAGCCTACGAGGTGGCCGACGCCATCGAGCGTGGCGATTTCGAGCACCTGCAGGGCGAGCTCGGCGACCTGCTGTTCCAGGTGGTCTACTACAGCCAACTGGCGCTGGAGGAGGGCCGCTTCGAATTCGCCGGCGTGATCGACAGCATCACCCGCAAGCTGATCCGCCGTCATCCCCATGTCTTCCCCACCGGCGAGCTGTACGCGCCGCTGGATACCCCGCGCCTCGACGAAGATCAGGTCAAGCAGCGCTGGGAGCAGATCAAGGCCGAAGAGCGCGCCGAGAAAAGCGTGCCGGAGCAGTTGTCGTTGCTCGACGACGTGCCGGCGGCGCTGCCGGCGCTGTCGCGCGCGGCCAAGCTGCAGAAGCGCGCGGCCCAGGTCAATTTCGACTGGCCAGGCCCGCTGCCGGTACTGGACAAGGTCCGCGAAGAGCTGGACGAAGTGCTGGAGGCCATGGCCGACAACGACGCCGTGGCACTGGCTGACGAAGTGGGCGATCTGCTGTTCGCCACGGTCAACCTGGCCCGGCACCTGAAGATCGATCCGGAGAATGCCCTGCGCGGTGCCAACGCCAAGTTCGAACGACGCTTCCGTTTTATCGAGCAGGCATTGCGCGACACGGGTCGTCCGATCGAAGATTGCACCCTCGAAGACTTGGACGCGCTCTGGGGCGAAGCCAAGCGACAGGAAAAGAACCTGCCCAGCTGCGGCTGAGCGTGATGCATAAGTGAGTGAACACCGATGAGCCTTTCCCTTCGCGACCAATTGCTCAAAGCCGGTCTGGTCAACCAGAAGCAGGTCAAGCAGGTCAACAAAGAGCAGAAGAAACAGAAGCGCCTGGAGCACAAGGGCCAGGTCGAGGTCGACGACAGCCAGCAGCGCCTGGCCAAGGAAGCCATGGCCGAGAAGGCCGCGCGCGACCAGGAACTGAACCGCCAGCAGCAGGAAAAGGCCGAGCAGAAGGCCCGTGCCGCGCAGGTCAAGCAATTGATCGAAGTGTCGCGCCTGCCCAAGCTGAACACCGAGGACTACTACAACTTCGTCGACGACAAGAAGGTCAAGCGCATCTCGGTCAATGCCCTGATGCGCAGCAAGCTGAGCAGCGGCTCGCTGGCCATCGTCGCCCACGGTGGCGGTTACGAGATCATTCCGCGGGAAGCCGCGCTGAAGATCCAGGAACGCGATCCCAAGCGCATCCTGCTGCTCAACACCCAGGTGGAGGAGCCGGATGCCGATGATCCGTATGCCGCCTACGTCATTCCTGACGACCTGATGTGGTAAACAACGACAAACCCCGCCTCGGCGGGGTTTGTGCTTTCAGGGGCGCGGCTCAGGCCTTGGCCTGGTGGGTCTCCCAGATTTCCAGTTCCATGCGGTAGCGCTGGGCGTCCTGTTCGTCGTGGAACATGCCGACCAGTTGGCCCTGCTGGTGCACATCCCAGATGCGCACGCCGGCGGCGACACCTTCATGGGACAGTTTCGATTCGTCGCGCTCAGTTACTTTGACAGTCATGTGCAAACTCCAAATCCGGTTAACTGCGGCACTCTGTCGCAGGCCTCTTTTATAGAATTTGTTAGCTGGCTAAGTAAATTAAAACCGCGATGAAAGATCTTTCATGCATTTGTGGCGGAATATCCGGTAGCCAAAAAGAAAACCCCGCACAAGGCGGGGTTCCCGGGTACTACGGAAAGCAGCGTCTCAGTTGCCCTTGACCGCCTTGCCATCCACCGTGCCTTCCTGCAGCACGATCACGTATTCCTTGCCGTCGGTCTCGACCTGGCGCAGTTGCACCAGCAGGTAGTCCCAATCCTTGGCGAACCACAGCTCGGTGATGCGCTTGCTCTGGCTCGGGTCGCGCACCCGCTCGACCTTGATCGCATCGACCGGACCGGTCTTGGTGTTGACCTTCTCGGTACCCAGTACGCGGAAGTCGTAGGTGTCGATCTCGTCGCCATCGACCACCTGGTAGCTCACGCTCTTCTTGCCGGCCGCGACGTCATGCTGCAGGGCCAGCTGGTAGCTCGACTTGTCCAGCACGCCGCGATTCAACGGCAGCTTGACCGCGTCGCCACGGTCGGTACCGGTGATGACCTTCTGCGACCAGTCGAAGTCCAGGTCGACCTTCTTCGCCTTGCCCAAGCCGCCACGTTCGAAGTGGTAGGCCTGCGGCAGCAGGGTGTCCTTGTCCAGGGTCAGGGTGCTCTGCTCGGTCAGGCTGGCGAGCATCATCGAGGCCTTGAAGTTCAGGTTCCAGGTGCCGTTGGCGTTCTTCACCAGGCTGCGCTCGGCAGTACCACCGGCGACCGGCAGTTGCTTCCAGTCGGCGGTGTAGCTGGCCGAGAACGGTTTCAGGTCGGCTGCCTGAAGCGGCAGCGCGAGCACGGCGAGAGCGAGAAGCAGGGCGCGACGCATAAAATCTCCTAGGGTCGAATCAAGTGGCCGCTGGCCGCCAGTGTCTGGCCATCCAGTAGAGCACCCTGTTCGCCCAGGCGCAAACGGCCTTCGGCGAACCAGCGCACTGCCAGCGGGTAAATCTGGTGTTCCTGGACATGAACCCTCTGCGCCAGGCTTTCTGGCGTGTCATCCGCTGCCACCGGAATGACTGCCTGTACGACCAGCGGCCCGCCATCGAGTTCCTCGGTGACGAAGTGCACGCTGCAGCCATGCTCGCTGTCGCCGGCGTCCAGGGCCCGCTGGTGGGTATGCAGGCCCTTGTATTTCGGCAGCAGGGACGGGTGGATATTCAGCAGGCGGCCCTCGTAGTGACGCACGAAGCCGCCACTGAGGATGCGCATGAAACCGGCCAGTACCACCAGTTGCGGCGAGAAGGCATCGATCCGTTCGACCAGCGCCTGGTCGAAGGCTTCGCGACCGTCGAAGGCCTTGTGATCGAGCACGACGGTGTCGATGCCGGCGTCACGGGCGCGCTGCAGCCCGTAGGCATCGGCGCGGTTGGAAATCACGGCGCGGATCCGCACCGGGGAATCCCCGGCACGGGCGCTGTCGATCAGGGCTTGCAGATTGCTGCCGGAGCCCGACAGCAACACCACTACATCGCAAGTCTCGCTGGGCATCAGTGTGCCTTGAGGTTCTTCAGCTCGACCTGGGCGGCGCCTTCGGCGGCCACGGCGATCTGACCGATGACCCATGGCTGCTCACCGGCGTCGCGCAGGACGTCGAGGGCGCTCTGGACCTTGTCCTGGGCCACGCAGATGACCATGCCGACGCCGCAGTTCAGCACGCGGTGCATTTCGTGCTCGTCGACGTTGCCTTTTTCCTGCAGCCAGTCGAAGACCGCCGGACGCTGCCAGCTGGCCACGTCGATCAGCGCCTGGGCGCCTTTTGGCAGCACGCGCGGAATGTTGTCCAGCAGACCGCCGCCGGTGATGTGGGCCATGGCCTTGACCGCGCCGGTGTCCTTGATCAGCTTGAGCAGCGGCTTGACGTAGATGCGGGTCGGGGCCATCAGCAGTTCGGTCAGCGGCTTGCCGTCGAGCTGGGTCTGCTCGATGTCGGCGCCGGACACTTCGATGATCTTGCGGATCAGCGAGTAGCCGTTGGAGTGCGGGCCGGAGGACGGCAGGGCGATCAGGGCGTCGCCGGTGGCGACGGTGGAGCCGTCGATGATCTCGGCCTTTTCCACCACGCCGACGCAGAAGCCGGCCAGGTCGTAGTCTTCGCCTTCGTACATGCCCGGCATTTCCGCGGTTTCACCACCGACCAGCGAGCAGCCGGCCAGTTCGCAACCGGCACCGATGCCGGTGACCACGGTGGCGGCGACGTCGACATTGAGCTTGCCGGTGGCGTAGTAGTCGAGGAAGAACAGCGGCTCGGCGCCGCAGACCACCAGGTCGTTGACGCACATGGCGACCAGGTCCTGGCCGATCGAGTCGTGCTTGTTCAGGTTCAGCGCCAGGCGCAGCTTGGTGCCGACGCCGTCGGTGCCGGAGACCAGGACCGGCTGCTTGTAGCCGGCCGGGATTTCACAGAGGGCGCCAAAACCGCCCAGGCCGCCCATGACTTCCGGGCGCGCGGTGCGCTTGGCCACGCCTTTGATGCGTTCGACCAGTGCTTCGCCGGCGTCGATGTCTACACCGGCGTCCTTGTAGCTCAGGGAGGGTTGCTTGCTCATGTGATCCAGGCCTTTAGGAGGGAGGGATTCGGGGGAATCGACCGTGACCTGCCAGGCTGCGGGGAAAATGGATCCGCCTGCCCGACCGTCAGCGGTCTGCGAAGGCGCGCGATTTTATCAGGGTTGCCCGGCAGCGGCCATCCTCAGGCCGACGGGCAGGACCTGAATATAAGGAAAAAGCGCGAATCGCCGGCGGCGGGTGGTTGCCCGGTCACGGCCTGTATAAGGTATAGGAGGTGAAACACCGCCCCCTGAGTGAATTTTGCGCGGTGGCGAGGGTCTTGGCTTTCGCTTCTTCATTTATCTGGACAGGAATCCTTCATGCGTTTGCGTACATATCTGTTCGGTTGCTGCGTTGCCGTGTTCGGCATGGCGGCCCAGGCCGAAACCGTTTCCGGCCTGTACCAGGTGCGCGAGCCGGTGATCGGGCAGGGCGCCGAGGCCCGCGCCCAGGCCACCCAGGGCGCGCTGGACACCCTGGTCCTGCGCCTCACCGGTGATCCCAAGGCGCCGCAGAACCCCGGGCTTGCCGAGCTGCGCAAAGACCCGCAACAGATCATCAGCCAGTTCGGTTTCGAGGCGGGGCCGCCCGAGAGCCTGCTGGTGGAGTTCGACCCCGGCAGCACCGAGCGCGCCCTGCGCAAGGCCGGGCTGGCCCTGTGGGGCAGCAATCGCCCGGCGATTCTTGGCTGGTGGCTGAACGACAGTGCCGAAGGTTCGAACCTGGTTGGTGATGGCCAGGCCAATGCCGAGGCGCTGCGTCGCGCCGCCCAGCATCGTGGCCTGCCGTTGCGCCTGCCGCTGGGCGACCTGGAGGAACAACTGGTCGCCACCGCGAAGAACCTCGAAGGCATCGACCCGGCACCGTTGCAGGCGGCCTCCGGACGCTACGGCGCCGATGCGTTGCTGGCGGTGCATGCCAGCGAGGCCGATGGCAAGTGGAACGGCACCTGGCGCCTGTGGCTGGGCGAGCAGCGCGAGCAGGGCAAGGTCGAGGGCGCCGACCAGGCTGCCGTCGCCGATGCAGTGATGCTGGCGGTGAGTCAGCGCCTGGCACCGCGGTTCGTGGTCAAGCCGGGGACCAGCGGCGAACAGCTGATCCAGGTCCAGGGCATGAACCTGGAACGTTATGCCGAACTGGGTCGGGTGCTCGAGCCGTTCGCCGGACGTGTCACCGAGGTGCACGGCGACGTGATGACCTGGAAGGCCACCGCCAGCAGCGATCAACTGCGGGCGCAACTGGGCCTGGCCAGGCTGCAGGAAATGCCGGCCGAGGCGCCCGCGCCCGCGCCGGCGCCTGTCGCCGCGCCCGCCGAAGGTGTCGCTGCCGCGCCGGTGGCCGCGCCGTTCAGCGGCCTGCGTTTTCGCTGGTAGGGAGCCCTCGCGATGATCGACGTACGCCGCTGGATGTGGCTGGGCGCGCTGCTGTCCCTGGCTGTGCTGGTGTATCTGCTGCACGGCATCCTTTCGCCGTTCCTGGTGGGGATTCTCCTGGCCTACCTGGCCGACCCGCTGGTGGATCGCCTGGAGCGCGCCGGGCTGTCGCGTACCGCCGGCGTGATGGTGGTCTTCACCCTGTTCAGCCTGATCCTGCTGGCGATGCTGCTGGTGCTGATCCCGATGCTGGCCAGGCAACTGGTGCGCCTGTACGAGCTGGCGCCGCAGATGCTCGACTGGTTGCAGCACGTCGCGCTGCCCTGGGCGCAGGCCCGGCTGGGGCTGGCCGACGGCTTCTGGAAGTTCGACAAGGTCAAGGCGGCCATCGGCGCGCACATGGGCCAGACCACCGATATCGTCGGCGTGGTGCTGTCCCAGGTCACCGCGTCGGGGCTGGCGCTGGTGGCCTGGCTGGCCAATCTGGTGCTGATACCGGTGGTGGGCTTCTACCTGCTGCGTGACTGGGACGTGATGATGGCCAAGTTGCGCAGCCTGCTGCCGCGCCAGCGCGAAGCGCAGGTGGTGGCGCTGGCGGGGGAGTGCCATGAGGTTCTCGGCGCCTTCGTCCGTGGCCAGTTGCTGGTGATGCTGGCGCTGGGCGTGATCTATGCCGCCGGGCTGATGCTGGTGGGCCTCGAACTGGGCCTGCTGATCGGTCTGCTGGCGGGCCTGGCGGCCATCGTGCCGTACATGGGCTTCATCATCGGTATCGGCGCGGCGATGGTCGCCGGGCTGTTCCAGTTCGGCGGCGACCTCTACCCGCTGCTGGGCATCGCCGCGGTGTTCATGATCGGGCAGATGCTCGAAGGCATGGTGCTCACGCCGTTGCTGGTGGGCGACCGCATCGGCCTGCATCCGGTGGCGGTGATCTTCGCCATTCTCGCCGGCGGCGAACTGTTCGGCTTTACCGGCGTGCTCCTGGCGCTGCCGGCGGCTGCGGTGATCATGGTGCTGCTGCGGCACATGCATGATTTCTACAAGCGGTCGGACATTTACGGCGAAGAGATCGATCCCGAACTGTAGATAATGGCAATGGGCTTGCACCGGCCTTTGGCGGTCGGTGCAAGCCTTTGATTTTCCTTGTGGTCTTCGCTCATTGTGCGACCGGCGCCACGGGTATAGACTTTGCAGACTTTTACCAAGGGCCCTTTGCGGTTCCTCGCAACCGCCCAGCCAGCATGAAACCGATCCAGTTGCCCCTGGGTGTGCGTCTGCGCGATGACGCCACCTTCATCAACTACTATCCGGGTGCCAACGCCGCAGCATTGGGCTACGTCGAGCGACTCTGCGAAGCCGACGCCGGCTGGACCGAAAGTCTCATCTACCTGTGGGGCAAGCAGGGTGTCGGCCGCACCCATCTGCTGCAGGCCGCCTGCCTGCGCTTCGAACAGATGGGCGAACCCGCCGTCTACCTGCCGCTGGCGCAACTCCTCGACCGTGGTGTCGAACTGCTGGATTACCTCGAGCAGTACGAGCTGGTATGCCTCGACGACCTGCATGTCATCGCCGGCAAGCCGGAGTGGGAAGAGGCCATGTTCCACCTGTTCAATCGCCTGCGCGACAGCGGCCGGCGCCTGCTGATCGCCGCTTCCGCCTCGCCGCGGGAACTGCCGATCAAGCTGCCCGACCTCAAGTCGCGCCTGACCATGGCGCTGATCTTCCAGATGCGCGCCCTCACCGACGAAGACAAGCTGCGCGCCCTGCAACTGCGCGCCTCGCGTCGCGGCCTGCAGATGACCGACGAAGTCGGGCATTTCATCCTTACCCGCGGTACCCGCAGCATGAGCGCGCTGTTCGACCTGCTGGAGCGCCTGGACCAGGCCTCGCTGCAGGAAAAGCGCAAGCTGACCATCCCCTTCCTGAAGGAAACCCTTGGCTGGTAACAGGCGTCCCAGAGCCTCGGCACATAAAAGTCACATTTTTTTCGATTGAATTTGCAAATCGAATCGATAGTAGGCATAGTCTCGACTTCTTTGAATCCAAGACACGGTCGTGCCCATGCTGAATCGCTTCGCACCCCTCGTGCCCCTCGCACTCGTGACACTGCTGTTTGGCTGCGCGGCCCAAGGCCCGGTTCAGCAACAGCAGGATCACTATTCCGTTTCCGCCACGTCCGCTCACAAGTCCTCCACCGTCGCCGATGCCTCGGTGTTCGAGGAAGAGCTGGCCACCGAGCAGGAACTGGAAACCTTCTCCGGCAACAAGTCCTACCAGCTGCCAGCCCTGGCCGACAGCATCCTCGAGCGCGGCATGGCACTGATCGGTACCCGTTACCGCTTCGGTGGCACCTCCGAGCAGTCGGGCTTCGATTGCAGCGGTTTCATCGGTTACCTGTTCCGCGAGGAAGCCGGCATGAACCTGCCGCGTTCCACCCGCGAGATGATCAACGTGGATGCCCCGCTGGTATCGCGCAACAACCTCAAGCCGGGTGACCTGCTGTTCTTCAGCACCAACGGCCGCGGTCGCGTCAGCCACGCCGGTATCTACCTCGGCGACAACCAGTTCATCCACTCCAGCAGCCGTCGCAGCGGTGGCGTGCGTATCGACAGCCTTGGCGATCGCTACTGGAGCAAGACCTTCATCGAAGCCAAGCGCGCCTTGGCGATGGCCCCGGCACCGACCCAGATTTCGCGCAACTAAGCGCTTCCGGGTGGTGTCCCAACACGGCGACGATGCTGAAAAGCTAGTCGCCGTGCGTGTTTACAGAAAACGTCTAATCTTGACCCTCACCAATTTTCCGGCCTGACGCCGGGCACTTTCAGACAGGATGTTCTGAGATGTCGATGATGGCGCGTATAGCGGTATTGTCCCTGGCGGCACTTCTCGGTGCCTGCTCCAGTCACGCCCCGACCCCGTCCCAGGTGGTCCAGCCCGCCTATGTTCCTGCGCAGATCACCTACTCGCCAGCCGCTGACGACGTGCTTTTCCGGGCATTGGGCCTGGTCGGCACGCCGTATCGCTGGGGCGGCAACACGCCGGACTCCGGTTTCGATTGCAGTGGGCTGATCGGGTACGTCTATCGTGACGCGGCGGGCATCAAGCTGCCCCGTTCGACCCGTGAACTGATCGTCATGCGCGCGCCGGATGTGGGCCGCGATGCCCTGCAGTCAGGGGATCTGGTGTTCTTCGCGACGAACGGCGCCAGCCAGGTCAACCACGCCGGGATCTATGTCGGCGAAGGGCGCTTCGTGCATGCGCCGTCCACGGGCGGGACCGTGCGCCTGGATTATCTGGCCAACAGCTACTGGCAGCGCTCCTACCTGAATGCCAAGCGGGTGCTGCAGGCGCCGGAGCATCTGGCGCGCAATCCATAGTCCTGTGCTGTAGCTGATGGCCTCATCGCACCCCTGTGGGAGCGGGCATTGCCCGCGATGAGGCCGGTAGCAACACCCTCGGTTATTGAGCCTTGCTCACCCGCCAGACCACATTCCCCACATCGTCCGCCACCAGCACTCCACCACGCTGGTCGGTCACCACCCCCACCGGCCGTCCCATGGCCTTGCCGTCGTCGCTCAGGAATCCGCTCAGCAGGTCGATCGGCTTGCCCGCGGGCTTCCCGGCGCTGCTGAACGGCACGAACACGACCTTGTAGCCGCTGTGCGGCTTGCGGTTCCACGAACCGTGCTGGCCAATGAACGCGCCCTGATCGAACGGCGGCGGCAAGGCTCCCGGTTCGGCGAAGGCCAGGCCCAGGGAGGCGGTATGCGGGCCCACCGCGTAATCCGGGACCAGCGCCCTGGCCACCAGGTTCGGGTCGCTGGGTTGCACTCGCGTATCGACATGCTGGCCGTAGTAGCTGTAGGGCCAGCCATAGAACCCGCCGTCGCGTACCGAGGTGATGTAGTCGGGGACCAGGTCGCTGCCGATCTCGTCGCGTTCGTTCACTGCGGTCCAGAGCTGGCCGCTGTGGGGTTCCCAGGCCAGGCCGTTGGGGTTGCGCAGGCCGGAGGCGAAGATCCGCTGCTGGCCCGTGGCGGGATCGATTTCCCAGATCGCCGCGCGCTGCCGTTCCTGGTCCATGCCGTTTTCCGCGACGTTGCTGTTGGAGCCGACGGTGACGTAGAGCTTCCTGCCATCGCGGCTGGCGATGACGTTCTTGGTCCAGTGGTGATTGAGCGGACCGCCAGGCAACTCGGCAACCGGCTCGCCCGGCCCCGTCAGCGAGGTGGCGCCGTCCTGGTACTTGAAGCGCAGCAGGCGGTCGGTATCGGCGACATACAGGTCGTTGCCGACCAGGGCCATGCCGAACGGCGAGTTCAGGTCCTTGAGAAAGACCGTGCGGGTCTCCGCCACGCCGTCCCGGTCGGCATCGCGCAGCAGGGTGATGCGGTTGGCGCTGGGCACGCCGGCCCCGGCGCGGGCCATGACCTTGCCCATCACCCAGCCACGAATGCCCTTGCCGTCCTCGGGTTTTTCCGGGGCATTGGTTTCCGCCACCAGCACATCGCCGTTGGGCAGCACATGGAGCCAGCGCGGGTGGTCCAGGCCGCTGGCGAAGGCCACGACCTGGGTGCCCTGGGCGGCGACGGGTTGGCCGCCCTCGGCCCAACCGATCGCCGGGGCGATGTTCACCGTGGGGATCAGCGTCCTGTTCGGTTCCGGCAGTTGTGGCGCCGGGCCGCTGCCGTCGGCGACCTGCAGGCGGGCCGTTTCGCCACAGGCGCTGAGTCCGGCGGCGAGGGCCAGCAGTACGGCAATGCGCAGTGAGGTCATGCTCGACTCCTTGGCGTAACAGGGGGGTTACAGGTCAGAGGCGAGACGGAGCAGGGAGGTTCAGTTGGATGTGGGGTGGTTCAGCTCCCACAAGGACCGCGGTACACGCTGTACCTGTGGGGGCTGGCTTGCCAGCGATGCGTTCGAGGGCTCAGACCTGCTTCAGCAGCAGTGCCACCCCGGGATAGTACTGGCCGAACTCGTCATGCAACTTGCGATAGCCATACGGGAAGCACCAGGCGATGGCACAGGCGTTGTGTTTCTGCAGGTCATCCACTATGTCCTGCAACTCTTCCGGGCTGGCATGCTTTTCCAGCTTGACCGGGCTGACGAACAGCGCGGCGATCTTCAACTGGCTGGGATAGGCGATGCTCTTCGCCACGGCGCCGGCTTCCTGCAAGGCGCCGCTGAGGTCGAGCCGACCGACCTTCGGCCAGCGCTGGTCGGCATGCAGGTAGGCCGACTCGTCGCGACTGGCGATCAGCAGGTCGCAGCGGGCGTTGCGTTCGCCTTCGTCGCGCTGTTTCTTGCTCTGGTACGCCTGCAGGGTGACCAGCTCGGCCTGCCAGATGGCCGCCGAAAGTATCCCCAGGTTGGCCTGGGCGCCATGCCAGTAAGGCCCTTCGTTATCGCCAAGGACCTGGTTGAAGCGCTCGATGCTTTCCCCCCAGCGCTCCAGCGCCGGACGCAGGAATTCGAGGCGGGAATTGTTGAGAATCAGGCCTTGCATGCTGCTCTCCTTTCGTAGTTGTTGTACGAGTACAGCGGAAAACCATGGCTATTTGATATCACTGTGGCACAGCCTCCAGGAAGTGTCATGGGTCAGGCCTGTGACGGGCGTCTCCAATTGACGCTCCCGGCCCAACCCTCTAACCTTCGCGACTTGTTTCAGGTGCTCTGTGACCCGCGGGTCGACAGGGTGAAACAGGGAAGCCGGTGAGTGCGCCAGACGTGCGATTCCGGCGCTGCCCCCGCAACGGTAAATGAGCCAAGACCGCGCATGGCCACTGGGTTTCCAACCCGGGAAGGCGCCCGGTCGGGATCGCCCCGATCCGCTCGTGAGCCCGGAGACCGGCCTGCAAACAGTCAACGGCATCACGGAGGGTGGTGCGCGGTTTTTCGGACCCCGCGTCCGGTTTCTGCGCCTGTTCCCGTGCCATTTTCCCCTCAGCTGTCGTCGCTCCCCGCCTGGCGACAGTGGCCCGCGGAGACCCCCGATGAGCGAATCCCCCGAACGTGACGAACGCCACCTGGCGCGCATGCAGCGCAAGAAGGCGGTGATCGACGAGCGCATCGCCAATGCGCCCAACGAATGCGGCCTGCTGCTGGTGCTCAGCGGCAACGGCAAGGGCAAGAGCAGCTCGGCCTTCGGCATGCTCGCCCGCGCCCTGGGCCACGGCATGCAATGTGGTGTGGTGCAGTTCATCAAGGGCCGCAACGCCACCGGCGAAGAACTGTTCTTCCGCCGCTTCCCCGAGCAGGTGCGCTACCACGTGATGGGCGAGGGCTTCACCTGGGAAACCCAGGATCGCCAGCGCGACATCGCCGCTGCCGAAGCGGCCTGGGAGGTGTCCCGGCAACTGCTGCAGGACCCGAGCATCGGCTTCGTGGTGCTCGACGAACTGAACATCGCCCTCAAGCACGGCTACCTCGACCTGGACAGCGTGCTCGCCGACCTGCAGGCGCGCCCGCCGATGCAGCATGTGATCGTCACCGGCCGCGGCGCCAAGGACGAAATGGTCGAACTGGCCGACACCGTCACCGAGATGGGCATGGTCAAGCACGCCTTCCAGGCCGGGATTCGTGCGCAGAAGGGCGTCGAGCTATGAGCGACACCCGGCATTGCCCGGCGGTGCTGATCGCCGCGCCGGCCTCCGGCCAGGGCAAGACCACCGTCACCGCGGCCCTGGCTCGCCTGCATCGCAACCAGGGGCGCAAGGTCCGCGTGTTCAAGTGCGGACCGGATTTTCTCGACCCGATGATTCTCGAGCGGGCCAGCGGCGCCCCGGTGTACCAGCTCGACTTGTGGATGGTCGGCGCCGAGGAAAGCCGCCGCCTGCTCTGGGAAGCCGCCGGTGAGGCCGACCTGATCCTTATCGAGGGGGTGATGGGGCTGTTCGACGGCACGCCGTCCAGCGCCGACCTGGCCCGGCATTTCGGTGTGCCGGTGCTGGCGGTGATCGACGGCACGGCCATGGCCCAGACGTTCGGCGCCCTGGCCCTGGGCCTGGCGCGCTACCAGGCCGACCTGCCGTTCGCCGGCGTGCTGGCCAACCGCGTCGGTTCGCTGCGTCATGCGCAACTGCTCGAAGGCAGTCTCACCGAGGGCCTGCGCTGGTACGGCGGCCTGTCGCGGGAGACCGGGATCGAGCTGCCGAGCCGGCACCTGGGTCTGGTCCAGGCCAGCGAACTTAGCGACCTCGACCTGCGTCTGGACGCCGCCGCCAAGGCCCTCGGCGACAGTTGCCAGTCGTCCCTGCCACCGGCAGTGGCCTTTGCCGCCCCCGTGTCGCGCGAGGTCGAAACCCGCCTGGCCGGTGTACGTATTGCCGTGGCCCGCGACGAAGCCTTCGCTTTCACCTACGGCGCCAATCTCGACCTGCTGCGGGCGATGGGCGCCGACCTGCATTTCTTCTCGCCGATCCATGACCGTGCGCTGCCGGACGCCGACAGCCTGTACCTGCCCGGCGGCTACCCGGAGCTGCACCACCACGCCCTGGCCGGCAACAGCGCGATGCTGGCGGCGATCCGCGCCCATCACCAGGCCGGCAAGCCATTGCTGGCCGAGTGCGGCGGTATGCTCTACCTGCTCGATGCCCTGACCGATGTCGCCGGCGAGCGCGCCGAACTGGTCGGCCTGCTGCCCGGTGAAGCGACCATGCAGAAGCGCCTCGCCGCCCTGGCCCTGCAGGCGGTGGAGCTGGCGCAAGGCACGCTGCGCGGGCACACCTATCACCATTCCCTGACCAGCACCGAGCTGCAGCCCATCGCCCGCGGACAGAGCCCCAACGGTGGACGCGGCGCCGAAGCGGTGTACCGGATCGGCCGCCTGACCGCCTCCTACGTGCACTTCTATTTCCCCTCCAACCCCGACGCGACGGCGGCGCTGCTGGCGCCATGAGCGAACACGCCTACAGCGCGGCCGAGCGCGCGGCGATCTATCGCGCCATCGGCGAGCGCCGCGACATGCGCCACTTCAGTGGCGGCGAGGTGGCCCCCGAGCTCCTCGCGCGATTGCTGGAAGCCGCGCACCAGGCGCCCAGTGTCGGCCTGATGCAGCCCTGGCGCTTTATCCGCATCACCCGCCGCGACCTGCGCCAGCGCATCCAGGCGCTGGTCGAGGACGAACGCCTGCGCACCGCCGAAGCCCTCGGGCAGCGTTCCGACGAATTCATGCAGCTCAAGGTCGAAGGCATCAACGACTGCGCCGAGCTGCTGGTGGCGGCGCTGATGGACAAGCGCGAGGTGCATGTCTTCGGTCGCCGGACCTTGCCGGAAATGGACCTGGCGTCGCTGTCCTGCGCGATCCAGAACCTGTGGTTGAGCGCCCGCGCCGAGGGCCTGGGCATGGGCTGGGTGTCGCTGTTCGATCCGCTGGCCCTGGCCGAACTGCTGGGCATGCCGGCCGGGGCCAAGCCGCTGGCGATTCTTTGCCTGGGCCCTGTGCGCGAATTCTATCCGGCGCCGATGCTCGCGCTGGAAGGCTGGACCACGCCACGGCCGTTGGCGGACATGCTGTTTGAAAACCAATGGGGAGAAGCCGAATGAGTGTGGCCTTGCTGACCGTGGCCGGGGTGGCGCTGGATGCGCTGCTGGGCGAGCCGCGGCGCTGGCATCCGCTGGTGGCCTTCGGCCGCATGGCCGGGCGTCTGGAGCAGCGTTTCAATGCCGGCGGACGCGGCTGGCGCAGCCATGGTGTCAGCGCCTGGTTGCTGGCCGTGGTGCCGCTGACCCTGCTCGCCACCGCGCTGTCCTGGTTGCCCTATATCGGCTGGCTGGTGGAAATCCTCGCCTTGTACTGCGCCCTCGGCCTGCGCAGCCTTGGCGAACATGTGCAGCCGGTGGCCGATGCCTTGCGCGGCGGCGACCTGGACGAGGCGCGCAAGCGTGTCGGCTACCTGGTCAGCCGGGAAACCCGCGAGCTGGACGAAACCGCCGTGGCGCGCGCAGCCACCGAGTCAGTGCTGGAGAACGGCAGCGACGCGGTGTTCGCCGCCCTGTTCTGGTTCGCCATCGCCGGCGCGCCGGGGGTGGTGCTGTATCGCCTGAGCAATACGCTGGATGCCATGTGGGGCTATCGCAACGAGCGCTTCGAGCGGTTTGGCTGGGCCGCCGCGCGGATCGACGATGTCCTCAACTACCTGCCGGCGCGCCTGGTGGCGCTGACCTACGCGCTGCTGGGCAAGACGCGCCTGGCCCTGAAATGCTGGCGTCAGCAGGCGCCCAAATGGGACAGCCCGAACGCCGGGCCGGTGATGGCGGCGGGGGCCGGGGCCCTTGGCGTCGAGCTGGGCGGGCCGGCTGTCTATCATGGTGAGCTGCACGAACGCGCGCGCCTCGGTGAGGGCCCGGCGGCCGATGCCGGGGCCATCGAGCGCGGCTGGCGCCTGGTTTGCCAGGGCGTCTGGCTGTGGCTGCTGCTGTTGTGCCTGGGAGCGGAATTCTATGCTTGAACACGGTGGTCGCCTGCAACGGGCGATCGAGCACTACGGCATCCCCCGCGAGGCCTGGCTGGACCTGTCCAGCGGCATCGCGCCCTGGCCGTTTCCCCTCGCCGAGATCCCGCCGCGTGCCTGGGCGCGCCTGCCGGAAACCGAAGACGGCCTGGAGCAGGCCGCGCGTGCCTATTACCAGGTCGCGCAGCTGTTGCCGGTGGCCGGCTCGCAGGCGGCGATCCAGGCTTTGCCGCGTCTGCGTCTGCGTCTGCGCCGGCGCGGCACGGTGGCGGTCGTCTCGCCCTGCTATGCCGAGCACGCCGAGGCCTGGCGCCGTGCCGGACACCGGGTGCGGGAGCTGGACGAGGCCGAGGTGGAAGGGCAACTGGACGAGCTCGACGTGCTGGTCCTGGTCAACCCCAACAACCCCACCGCGCGGATGCTGCCGCGGCAGACCCTGCTCGCCTGGCACGCGCGCCTGAGCCAGCGTGGTGGCTGGCTGCTGGTGGACGAAGCCTTCATGGACAACACGCCGGCCGCCAGCATCGCCGCCGACAGCGAGCGCGAAGGGCTGATCGTGCTGCGTTCGTTCGGCAAGTTCTTCGGGCTGGCCGGGGTGCGCCTCGGTTTCGTCCTGGCCGAGCCAGGCCTGTTGCGCGCGCTGGCGGAGGAGATCGGCCCGTGGTCGGTCAGCGGGCCGACGCGGATTCTCGGCGAGGCCTGCCTGCGCGACACGGCCGAACAGCACGCGCAGACCGAACGCTGTGCCCGGGCCAGTGCGCGCCTGGCCAGCCTGCTGAGCGAGGCGCAACTGGCCCCCAGCGCCGGCTGCGACCTGTTCCAGTACCTGCGCCATGCCGATGCCGCGGCGATTCATGAATTCATGGCCCGGCGCGGCATTCTCCTGCGCCTGTTCGAACAGCCCGCCGGCCTGCGTTTCGGCCTGCCCGCCAACGAGGCCGACTGGCTGAAACTGGCTGCGGCGCTGGACGCCTACCGCAAGGAGCAGGCATGACCACGCTGATGGTGCAGGGCACCACCTCCGACGCCGGCAAGAGCACCCTGGTGACCGCGCTGTGCCGCTGGCTCAAGCGCCAGGGCGTTGCCGTGGTGCCGTTCAAACCGCAGAACATGGCGCTGAACAGCGCGGTGACCGCCGACGGCGGCGAAATCGGCCGGGCCCAGGCGGTACAGGCCCAGGCCTGCGGGCTGGCGCCGCACACCGACATGAACCCGGTGCTGCTCAAGCCCAA
This sequence comes from Pseudomonas sp. zfem002, assembly GCF_032621685.1. NCBI lineage: Bacteria > Pseudomonadati > Pseudomonadota > Gammaproteobacteria > Pseudomonadales > Pseudomonadaceae > Pseudomonas > Pseudomonas sp. zfem002. The sequence goes on from NZ_JAVYJH010000005.1 coordinate 56,864, forward strand.
CAGCGATACCGGCGCCCAGGTCATCGTCCATGGTCGTGCGGTCACCAGCATGAACGCCGTGGCCTATCACGACTACAAGGCCATCGCCATGCAAGCGGTGCTGGCCTCGCACCGGCGTCTCGACGCGCAGTACCCGGTGGTGATGGTGGAGGGCGCCGGCTCGCCGGCGGAGATCAACCTGCGCGCCGGCGATATCGCCAACATGGGCTTCGCCGAGGCGGTGGACTGTCCGGTGATCCTTGTCGCCGACATCAATCGTGGCGGGGTCTTCGCGCACCTGGTGGGCACCCTGGAACTGCTGTCGGCGAGCGAGCAGGCGCGGGTCAAGGGCTTCGTCATCAACCGCTTCCGTGGCGACATCGCCCTGCTGCAGCCGGGGCTCGACTGGCTGGAGGCGCGCACCGGCAAACCGGTACTGGGCGTGCTGCCCTACGTGATGGACCTGCACCTGGAAGCCGAGGACGGTCTCGACCGGCGTCAGGGCAACAAGGCCGCGCGGGTGCTCAAGGTGATCGTCCCGGTGCTGCCGCGGATCAGCAACCACACCGATTTCGACCCGCTGCGCCTGCACCCGCAGGTGGACCTGCAATTCATCGGTCCCGGCGAGGCGATTCCCCCCGCCGACCTGATCATCCTGCCCGGCTCGAAGAGCGTGCGCGGCGACCTGGCGCAATTGCGCGAACGCGGCTGGGACCAGGCCATCACCCGGCATCTGCGCTACGGCGGCAAGGTCGTCGGCATCTGCGGTGGCCTGCAGATGCTCGGCCAGCGGGTGGACGACCCGCTGGGGCTGGAAGGCGCCGCCGGCAGCAGTGCGGGCCTCGGCCTGCTGGACTACGCGACGGTGCTGGAGGCGGAAAAGCAGCTGCGCAATGTCAGCGGCACCCTGGCCCTGGAACAGGCTGCCATCAGTGGCTACGAGATCCATGCCGGGGTCACCCGCGGCCCGGCGCTGGAGCATCCGGCGGTGCAACTGGCCGATGGTCGCTGCGATGGCGCGATCAGTGCCGACGGGCAGATCCTCGCCACCTACCTGCACGGTCTGTTCGAGTCGCCGCAGTCCTGCGCCGCGCTGCTGCGCTGGGCCGGGCTCGAAGAGGTCGAGCAGATCGACTACCACGCCCTGCGCGAACTGGATATCGAACGCCTGGCCGATCTGGTGCAGCAGCACCTGGATTGCGCCCGGCTCCGTCAACTCTGTGGGCTGGACTGAACATGCTCAACCTGATCCTCGGCGGCGCCCGTTCCGGCAAGAGCCGCCTGGCCGAACGACGTGCCGTGGCCAGCGGCCTGCCGGTGACCTACATCGCCACCAGCGAGCCGCTGGACGGTGAAATGAACGCGCGGGTGCAACTGCACCGCGAGCGGCGTCCGGCCGAATGGGCGCTGATCGAGGAGCCGCTGGCCCTGGCCCGGGTGCTGCGTGCCGAAGCTGACGCCGGACGCTGCCTGCTGGTGGACTGCCTGACCCTGTGGCTGACCAACCTGCTGATGCTCGACGACCTGGCGCGCCTGGCCGCCGAGCGCGACGCACTGCTGGCCTGCCTGGACGAACTGCCGGGGGAAATCATCCTGGTCAGCAACGAAACCGGCCTGGGCGTGGTGCCCCTGGGCGAACTGACCCGACGTTACGTCGATGAGGCCGGCTGGTTGCACCAGGCGGTCGCTGAACGTTGCCAGCGGGTGATCCTCACCGTCGCCGGCCTGCCGCTCTACCTCAAAGGAACCGAATCATGACCCAGTCCTGGTGGCTGAATGCGTGCCGCGTGGCGGACGAGAAGGTGCGTGCCGAGGCGTTCGCGCGCCAGCAGCAGTTGACCAAGCCGGCCGGCTCGCTGGGCCGCCTGGAGCAGGTGGCGGTGGAGCTGGCGGCGTTGCAGGGGCAACTCAAGCCGGGCCTGGATCAGGTCTGGATCAGTATCTTCGCCGGCGACCATGGCGTGGTGGCCGAAGGCATTTCCGCCTATCCGCAGGAAGTCACCGGGCAGATGCTGCTCAACTTCGTCAGTGGCGGCGCGGCCATCAGTGTCCTGGCCCGGCAACTGGATGCGCGACTGGAAGTGGTGGACCTGGGGACGGTGAACCTGCAGCTCGATCTGCCGGGCGTGCGTCACGAGCGGATCGCCGCGGGCACGGCCAATTTCGCCCGCACCGCGGCCATGAGCGAGGCCCAGGGCCATCGCGCCTTGCAGGCCGGACGCGAAAGCGCCCTGCGCGCGCTGGCGGCAGGGGCGCGGCTGTTCATCGGGGGCGAGATGGGCATCGGCAATACCACCGCGGCCAGTGCCCTGGCCTGCGCCTTGCTCGATTGCCCGGCCAGCGAGCTGAGCGGTCCCGGCACCGGGCTGGATGCGGCCGGCGTGCGCCACAAGGCCGAGGTGATCGAGGCGGCGCTGCGTCTGCATGGCGCCGCCACGGCCGATCCGTTCCAGGCCTTGCTGCGGGTCGGCGGCCTGGAGATCGCCGCGCTGGCGGGCGCCTATCTGGCCTGCGCCCAGGAGGGCGTGGCGGTGCTGGTGGATGGCTTTATCTGTACGGTGGCGGCGTTGCTCGCGGTACGTCTCAACCCGGGCTGCCGGCCTTGGCTGTTGTTCGCCCATCGCGGCGCCGAGCCGGGGCATCGGCGACTGCTCGCCGAACTGCACGGCGAACCGCTGCTGGAACTCGGCCTGCGCCTTGGCGAGGGCAGCGGCGCGGCGTTGGCGGTGCCGTTGCTGCGCCTGGCCTGTGAGCTGCACGGGCAGATGGCGACGTTCGCCGAAGCCGCGGTGGCGGATCGTCCGGCATGATCCTCGACCTGTTGCGCCACGGCGAGACCGAGCTGGGTGGCGGTTTTCGCGGCAGCCTCGACGATGCGCTGACCGAACAGGGCTGGGCACAAATGCAGGCGGCGGTGGCGGGCGGCGGGCCGTGGGATCGGCTGGTCAGTTCGCCGTTGCAGCGCTGTGCGCGGTTTGCCGAGCGCCTGGCGCAGCAACTGCAACTGCCACTGGCGCTGGAGCCGGGCCTGCAGGAATTGCATTTCGGTGATTGGGAAGGGCGCAGCGCGGTCGAACTGATGGTCGATCACGAGCAGGCGCTTGGGCAGTTCTGGAACGATCCCTATGGCTTCACTCCGCCCAATGGCGAGGCGGTGGAGGCTTTTGCCGTCCGCGTGCTGGATGCGCTGGACCGGCTGCACGCAGCCCATGCCGGCGAGCGGGTGCTGCTGGTGACCCATGGCGGGGTGATGCGTCTGTTGCTGGCGCGGGCCCGGGGGTTGCCGCGGGAGCAGTTGCTGCAGGTGGAGGTTGCACATGGCGCCTTGCATCGGCTGCGGGTCGAGGCGGGTGGTGGGCTGCTGGAGATACTGGATTCACCGCATCCGGTGTAGGAGCGGATCCCGCCAAGCCGAAGAATTGTTGTCTTGAGGAACACCGATGCTGCCCTTCTGGATCGCCCTGCAATTTCTCAGCAGCCTCCCGGTAACCTTGCCGGGCATGCCCGAGCCCCGGCAAACCGGGCGCTCGCTGCTGTTCTATCCCGCAGTGGGCCTGCTCTTCGGCGTGCTGCTCTGGGCCCTGGATGCCCTGTTGCAAGGCACCCAGCCGCTGCTCCACGCCGCCCTGCTGCTCAGTGCCTGGGTCCTGCTCAGCGGCGGCCTGCACCTGGATGGCCTGGCCGACAGCGCCGATGCCTGGCTCGGTGGTTTCGGCGATCGCGAACGCACCCTGCTGATCATGAAGGACCCGCGCAGCGGGCCGATCGCCGTGGTCACCCTGGTGCTGGTGCTGCTGCTCAAGTTCGCTGCCCTGCTGGCGCTGGTCGAGGCGGGGCAGGGCATGCTGCTGGTGCTGGCGCCCGTCGTGGGGCGGGCGGCCCTGCTGGCGCTGTTTCTCACCACGCCCTACGTGCGCCCCGGCGGACTCGGCCAGGCGCTGGCCGAACACCTGCCACGGCGTGCGGCGGCCTGGGTGCTGGCCCTGAGCGCTGCGGCCTGCCTGTGGCTGGGCGGTGTGCTGGCCATGGCGGTGGGGGTGGTGACCTTCTACCTCCTGCGCCGCTCGATGCTGCGCCGTCTCGGCGGCACCACCGGCGATACCGCCGGGGCCTTGCTGGAGCTGCTTGAACTCGCGGTTCTGCTCGCGCTGGCCCTGTCTCGCGCTTGAAATATTCAGTAACTTCCCCTTGCGTCATGCCTGATGCGGGTATATACACGTATCCATGTTGACCAGTACCTGCATCTGCACCCATTTGCGTCGCGCTGCCCGTGAGGTGAGCCGACACTACGACGAAGCCCTGGAAGGCTCCGGGATCAATGTCGCGCAGTTTTCCCTGCTGCGGCATCTGCAGCGCCTCGATCGCCCGAGCATCTCGATCCTTGCCGAAGCCATGGGCCTGGACCGCAGTACCCTGGGGCGCAATCTCAAGGTGCTGGAAGCGGACGGCCTGGTGGCGCTGATCGAAGGCGAGGATCTGCGCAACCGCGTGGTGCTGCTCACCGCCGAGGGCGCCGAACGGGTGCGCAGTGCCGAACCGGCCTGGGAAAAAGCCCAGGCCAGCCTGGTCGAAAGCCTCGGCGAAACACAGCGCGATGAACTGGTCCGCCTGCTGAAGCAGCTGGCCTGAATTTTTTCACCGCCATAAGCGGGTATATACCCGCTTATGGCGCCACAGGAGAGCAGAACAAATGACATCCATATGGCGTACCAGTGGCTGGATCCTCCTCGGCGCGGCCTTGATCCTCGCCCTGTCGCTGGGCGTGCGCCACGGCTTCGGCCTGTTCCTTGCGCCGATGAGCGCCGAATTCGGCTGGGGCCGTGGTGTGTTCGCCTTCGCCATTGCCCTGCAGAACCTGATATGGGGTCTGGCCCAGCCCTTCGCCGGGGCCCTGGCCGATCGCCTCGGTGCCGGAAAGGTGGTGATCATCGGCGGCATTCTCTATGCCGCGGGTCTGGTCCTGATGGGCCTGTCGGATTCGCCGGTGTCGCTGTCCCTCAGCGCCGGCCTGCTGATCGGCATCGGTCTGTCCGGTACGTCGTTCTCGGTGATTCTCGGTGTGGTCGGCCGTGCCGTGGCACCGGAAAAACGCAGCCTGGCCATGGGCATCGCCAGCGCCGCCGGCTCCTTCGGCCAGTTCGCCATGCTGCCCGGCACCCTCGGCCTGATCAACTGGCTGGGCTGGTCGCTGGCCCTGCTGGTGCTGGGCCTGATGGTGGCCTTCATCGTGCCGCTGGTGAGCCTGCTCAAGGATCGGCCGCTGCCGACCCTGGGCCATGAACAGACCCTCGGCGAAGCGCTGCGCGAAGCCTGCACCCATTCCGGTTTCTGGCTGCTTGCCCTGGGCTTCTTCGTCTGTGGCTTCCAGGTGGTGTTCATCGGCGTGCACCTGCCGGCCTACCTGGTCGACCAGCACCTGCCGGCGACCACCGGGACCACGGTGCTGGCGCTGGTCGGCCTGTTCAATATCGTCGGCACCTACACCGCCGGCTGGCTGGGTGGGCGGATGTCCAAGCCGCGCCTGCTGACCGCGCTGTACCTGCTGCGCGCGGTGGTCATCGTGTTGTTCCTGTGGGCGCCGATCAGCACCTTCAGCGCCTACCTGTTCGGCATCGCCATGGGCCTGCTGTGGCTCTCCACGGTGCCCTTGACCAACGGCACGGTGGCGACCCTGTTCGGTGTGCGCAACCTGTCCATGCTTGGCGGCATCGTCTTCCTCTTCCATCAGTTGGGCGCCTTCCTCGGCGGCTGGCTGGGCGGGGTGGTGTACGACCAGACCGGCAACTACGACCTGGTCTGGCAGATCTCGATCCTCCTCAGCCTGCTGGCCGGCGCGTTGAACTGGCCGGTGCGCGAGCGTCCGGTGGCGCGCCTGCAGGCCGCCTCGGCATGAGCCGCTACCGTGGCTGGTTGGCCGCGCTGGTCGTGGCGGCCGTGCTGCTGGGGCTGGTCTGGTGGGGCTGGCAGCGTGGCGGCCTGGCGCTGATGCAGTTGGGCATGGGCGTCTGTTAGGCGTAGGCTGATCCTTCGTACAACGAATGGAGAATCGTCATGCATGCACGCCTGTTGATCGCTGCTGTCGCCCTTGGCTTCAGCGGCCTGGCCCTGGCCGATGGCTGTCCGGCCCTGCTTCAGGGCGACCTGCCCAAGCTGGGCAACAAGCAGCCGGTCGACCTCTGCCAGCAGTTCGGCGGCAAGCCGCTGGTGGTGGTCAACACCGCCAGCTACTGCGGTTTCGCCCCGCAGTTCGAAGGTCTCGAGGCGGTCTACAAGGAGTACCACGGCAAGGGCCTGGAAATGCTCGGCGTGCCGTCCAATGACTTCAAGCAGGAAGACGCCGACAGCGCCAAGACCGCCAAGGTCTGCTACGCCAACTACGGCGTTACCTTCACCATGACCGAAGCGCAGCCGGTGCGCGGTGCCGATGCCACGCCGCTGTTCAGGGAACTGGCGCGACAGAGCGCCGCGCCGAAGTGGAATTTCTACAAATACGTGGTCGACCGCCAGGGCAAGGTGGTGGCCAGTTTCTCCAGCCTGACCAAGCCGGACGATCCGGAATTCCGCGCGGCCATCGACAAGGCCATCGCCTCCCGGCCCTGATTCACTTGTGCGGATGCACCGTGAGGGCCACCAGCCTGACCACGATCGGTCGCACCACTAGTACGCAGGCGAAGGCCACCGGCATGGCCAGCTGGTAGGCCTTCAGCACGTTGCGCAGGTAGTCCTCGCCCAGGCCGCTGTTGGCCGCGGTGATCACGAAGCACATCAGCATCGCCATGATCGACGACATATAGAAGGCGAAGACATAGGGCGTGGCGCGAACGCCGAGTTTCAGGCTGCGACCGGTTGCCGGTGAATGCATGCGACCTCCTAGAAGGGTTCTGTGAATCGCGCAGGTTAACAAGGCGCTCGCCTGGCAAGTAGACGCTCGCGGATTAGGTCTTTATAAAGGGAAACTTACGAATTCTCGCCGAGGTCGTCCGTGAACCTGCTGGGCCTGATCAAGAGTTTCATCAAGGTGGTCGAAGCCGGCAGCATCGCCGGTGGCGCCCGCAGCCTCGGCTTGAGCGCCGCGGCGGTGAGCCAGAACATCGCCCGTCTGGAAGACCACCTGCAGGTGCGACTGCTCTCCCGCACCACCCGCAGCATGGCGCTGACCCCCAGTGGCAGCCTGTACTACGACAAGGTCCGGCATATCGAGCGCGACCTGGAGGCGGCGCAACGGGCGGTCACCGCGGTGGACAGCGAGCCCCAGGGGCGCCTGTGCATCGCCAGCACCTCGGCCTTCGGCCGGCATGTGCTGGCGCGGCTGATTCCAGGGTTCAGCGCGCTCTATCCACGGCTTTCTATCGAATTGCTTACGAGTGACAGCCGCGTCAACCATGCACAGCAGGGCGTGGACGTGAGCCTGCGCATCACCCCGCAACTGGACGATGGGCTGCTGGCGCGGCATATCGCTCAGGTGCCTTTCATCTGTTGCGCGTCACCTGGCTACCTGGCGCGCGAGGGCTGGCCGCAGAGTCCCGAAGAACTCAAGCAGCGGCGCTGCCTGGTGTTTCGCTACCCGGTGGACGGGCGTTTCCTGCGCTGGGGCTTCGTGCGCGACGGTCTGCGTTTCGATGCCGAGTTCGGCGATGTGCTGATCAGCGACGACATCGACGTGCTGGCGCAGATGGCGGTGCACGATGGCGGCATTACCCGGCTCGCCGAGTTCGTCGCCCGGCCGTTCCTCGAGCGTGGCGAACTGGTGCCGCTGTTCGAGGATGGCGGCGGCAACCGCGCCTATGCGCAAACCGAGCCGATGGACATCTATCTGTGCGTCACCGACCGCTTCGCCCTGACGCCGAAGGTGCGGGCCTTCATGGAATTCCTGCAGGCGCATCTAGGCGATGAGTGGCGGGTGAAATCCCGGGCATGAAAAAACCGCCGGCGAGGGCGGTTTCTTCATGCAACCGAAGCGTAGATCAGAAGCGGTAGGTCAGGGACGCGCCCAGGCCGTGTGCACTGTTCTCGTAGGTCGCGCTGTAGGCGCCCTTGCTCGGATCGCGCAGGTTGACCTTGGTGTCTTCTTCCCACAGGTAGGAGTAGGCCAGGTCGATGGTCATGTCGTCAGTCGGGCTCCAGCCGGCACCGATGCTGAAGATCTTGCGATCGCCGGTGGGGATGCGTGGCGAACGGTTGACGTTGTTGGTCGGCGACTGGTCGACGGTGAAGCCGGTGCGCAGCACCCACTCCTTGTTGACCTTGTAGGACGCGCCGATGGCGTGGGCCCAGGTGTCGTGCCAGTTCTGTTCTTCGCTGATGGTGCCCAGGTTCGCGCGCAGCGGTGCCGGGACGCCCTCGTTCTTGACGGTGATGGCTTCCAGGCGGCTCCAGCGGGTCCAGGTGCTGCCCGCGTAGAGGGTCCACTGCTCATCCAGTTCGTGGGTGATGGAGAAGTCCACGGATTCCGGGGTCTTGATGTTCAGCGAGGCGTCGTACTTGCCACCGTTGAAGGGGCCGAAGCCAGTGCCCTGGATCTTGGTGTCGCCTTCCAGCTTGTAGTCCACCATCGAATGGTAGGTCAGGCCGAGGCGGGTGTGCTCGGTCGGCTGGACCAGGATGCCGATGTTGTAGCCGACCGCGGTGTCGTCACCGGAGATCTTCACCTGGCCGTCGTTGCGGCCCAGGCTGCCGGCATTGAGGGCATTGGACTGCAGGCTGCCTTTGATGTGGTTGATGGTCGGACCGAAGCCGATCGACACCACGTCGTTGAAGGCGTAGCTGACGGTCGGCTGGAAGGTGACGACCTGGACTTCCGATTTGCTGCCGAAGTAGCGGCCGGCGAAGCCGGTCTCGTAGTCGGTGATCAGGCCGAACGGCACGTACATGCCGAAGCCGACGCTCCAGTGCTCGTCGATGGGCTTGACGTAGTAGCCCATGGGCACGCCAACCACCGGAACCATGTCGCCATCGTTGCTGCCACCGAAGGTGCCACGGGCGTGCTTGAGGTCGGTCTTGGCGATCACGGCAGCGCCGCCGACGGTGACCTGCTCACGTTTCAGGCGCGACATGCCGGCCGGGTTGCCGTACACGGTGCTGGCATCGTCGGCGGAAGAGGAACGGCCGGCAAAACCGGTACCCATGCCGCTGATGCTTTGTTCGTTGAGCGCGAAACCGCTCGCCAGCAGGTTGGAAGAGGCCAGGGCAACCGCGAGGGTGAGGGTGCTTTTGACGAGTGTGAATTTTTTCATTATTAGAAACTCCAGGGGATCACCGGGGCGCAAATTACCAATATTTTCTGGCCCGCGCTATAGGCTGTATCGCAGGAGATAGAGCGGTTTTGTAGGACAATCCGACCAGAATTGGCAATTTATTCCGTTTGTGAATGTAGTTGTTTTCCTAACATGCCTGGTGTTCCAGGGGAGCGATGCAGGCCTGCCAGGCCCGGGTGAAGTCGCGCAGCCGACCCTGCGGCTGGAAAATCTGGCGCCAGATTTTCGCCTGGCCGAGCAGGTCGTCGGCTGCCGGCAGGCGTGGCGCCTGCTCTTCGATCAGCATCCATGCTATGGCGGTGGCGTAGCGCAGGTTGACCGTCAGTTCCTGGTGCGGGCCGTTGAGAAAGGCATGCTGACTGGCCAGACCGCGGACCAGGCTCGCCAGTTCCGGATCGCGGGCGAGAAAGTCATCCCAGATGGCCTGGTGGCGCAGTTCGGCGATGCGATACAGGCCGTGACCGCGGCGGTCGTGAAGGGCGGCGCCAAGGGCCGACTGGCTGGCCGCCACGCCGAGCAGCAGGGCTTCGGCGCAGGGGCTGTAGCGTTCCAGGTAGATCAGCGTCGGCCGGATCACATATTGGCTCAACTCGCTCGCGGCGATTCCCATAATGCCCTCGAACTGAAAAATGGCCGGCGGAACGCTGGTGCTTGGCAGCAGGGTGGATCGGAACCTCAGGCCCGCCGGAAGCGGACTGAGCCGCTTGAGTTGAAGTGTAGTGTCATATTCCGGCTGTAAAGGGCTGTTTTTAAATCATTTCCGGCTTTTCGTTATAGGTCATATGCCGATCGGTACTTAAAGATGGGGCGCTTTCGAGGGGGGGCAGGCGAGGTGTGCGGATAGCAAAAGCCCCTCGAATGAGGGGCTTGGGAGTGAGTGGTCCATCAGGCGGTCAACGCCTGACGGGTCCGGTCGATCACCGCCTGCAGCGGTTCGGCACGGGTGTATTGCTCGGGGTACAGGCGTTCGCTGTGCTGGGCGATGCCGTGTTCGTCGACCAGGGTGAAGCTGAAGCTGTTCTTGCGCGAGGCGAGGATGATGCAGTTCAGCGGTGCGAAAGCCTGGGACAGGGTGCGGATGGCCGCTTGGGTATGGGTGTTGTAATTCATCATTGTTGGACGTTCCTGCATGGGATACGGCTAGTTTGAGCCGCATATATTTCAAACGTTCCAGTGACGCGAGCCTTTAGGCTGGATGCGGCAGAACCTGTCTGGAACAGGACAGCCAGTGGATGAGCGCAATAAGAAGGTGGCGCCTTGGGCTGACTGGTAGGTACTTCGGAAGACGGGCAACACGCCAGGGCATAGGTTCTGCGCCTCTGGGTGAGGATCCTGTTCAGTCTGCTGGTGTGGGCTCGGCGGGGCGTGCATGGCATTGCCCGGGGAGCTTCGGTTGGCGGGTCCTGGTTTCAGCAGGATGACCCTTGGGGAGGGTGATGCTGCAAGGACCGCTTTGGCCAGAATTGACTTTCAGCTTGGTACTAACGGCGGCGAAGATACCGGCTTCCGTTCTCGCTGGCAAGTTTTTTCGTCTTTCGTCCGGCGAGCCGACCATTATGTCCATTTTGTACGTCCCTGGGAAGCCCCGTCTCCCGTCACGAATGGCCGCGATGGTGCGCCGGGTCGCCTCGCTTTGGGGCGTTTGTGCACACGCGGGGCGACCTGTGTCACAACCCTGTAACAGCCTGGCATGGCTCGCCCATTGACCGGTCTGGATGGACAAGTCAATGAAAAAAAACACTTTTTTTAGCTGGTGAAAAAATCGACAGTTTGACTGGGGGCCCCATTCTACCGGGGTTTGCGGGGTGTCGAGAGGGGTTGTCCACTGAGTTATCCACAGCTTCTGTGGATTGTCCCGAGCGGTTGCTCTAGGACGGGCGTGCCAGCAAGTGGAAGGCTGTCAGACAATTGTTCGCGGCGGTAGTACTGGCTAAAAAATCACCTCGGAAAGGTCAAGAAAAAAGATCAGAAAATTCAAAAAAAACTTCGGAAATGATCCAGGCAGTCGTCGGAAAAATCGGGTAGAGTGCGCGCCCCAAGAAGTATCTCACCTGTTTTTATGAAGTTTCGCGGTCGATCCTCCGATTCAAATCCTCCCTCGAAAGCCAATTCCCAACCCGCCGGCCTGTCGCTGAAAGTGGCGTTGTGGCTGCTGGACAATCCGCGCCTGGGCGACAAGCCGCAGATCAAGCATTTTGCCGGACGCCTGCTCAAGCAACCGGCCCGTGAAGGCGTGGTGGTGGCGCAGAGCCGGCTGGGGCAGATGCTCTGTCGCGATTGCGGCAATGCCCGCGACCGGCGTATCGGGCATGAGCTGCTGCGCCAGGCGGCGCGGGCCGGCGATCGTTGTGCGCAGCTGGAGTACGAGCGCCTGTGCGGCCAGCCCGAGGTCAACCCGCCAGTATCGCTCGCAGCCGGCAGGGCAGGGCGCGTGCGGCCTCTGCCGGAGTAATTGCCGCGCGGTCGAGAACCCGGGCTGATAAGCTCGGCGGGACTTTTTCCGAGGGGTGAGCATGCTGTCGATGGTTGCATTGGATCTGACCAGCCTGGTGCTGGGTATGTTGCTCGCCGCCGTGCCGGCGGTAATCGTGCTGGTGCGCTGGCAGCGCCAGCACAGCGAGCGCCAGGCGCAACTGGCCTTGCAGGAAGAACGCCTGAGCAGCGCACTGCTGGCCCAGGAAGGCCTGCAGGCGCAACTGGATGCCAGCCGCGACGAAATCAGCGATCTCGGCCAGGCCAACAGCGCCAAGCAGGCCAGTCTCGCCGCCCAGGCCCGTGAGCTGGACCTGTTGCAGATCGACCGCGACAACGCCCGGGACGCGGCCCATGCCTGGAACCTCGAGCGCAGCGCCCGTGAAGCCGAGCTGCGGCGCCTCGATGCACGTTGCGCGGCCCTCGAAGCCGAGCTGCGCGAGCAGCAGGACAGCCATCAGCAGCGCCTCGCCGACCTGCAGGGCTCGCGCGACGAGCTGCGTGCGCAGTTCGCCGAAATGGCCACGAAAATCTTCGACGAGCGCGAGCAGCGCTTCGCCCAGACCAGCCAGCAGCACCTGGGGCAACTGCTCGATCCGCTCAAGGAGCGCATCCAGTCCTTCGAAAAGCGCGTCGAGGAAAGCTACCAGCAGGAAGCCCGCGAACGCTTTTCCCTGGGCAAGGAACTGGAGCGCCTGCAGCAGCTCAACCTGCGCCTGAGCGACGAGGCGACCAACCTGACCCAGGCCCTCAAGGGTCAGAAGACCCAGGGCAACTGGGGCGAACTGATCCTGGAAAAGGTCCTGGAGCATGCCGGCCTGGAAAAGGGCCGCGAATACCAGACCCAGGTCAGCCTGAAGAGCGCCGACGGCGAGCGCTTCCAGCCCGACGTGCTGATCATGCTGCCCGGCGACAAGCAGGTGGTGGTGGATTCCAAGGTCAGCCTGACCGCCTACCAGCAGTTCATCGGCGCCAGCGAGGAGGACGTGGCCCAGGCCGCGCTCAAGCAGCACGTGCACTCCCTGCGCAGCCATGTCAAAGGCCTGTCGAGCAAGGACTACAACCGCCTCGACGGCCTCACCAGCCTGGATTTCGTCCTGCTCTTCGTGCCCATCGAGGCGGCCTTCTCGGCGGCGTTGCAGGCCGAACCGAACCTGTTCCAGGAAGCCTTCGACCGGCAGATCGTGATCGTCAGCCCGACCACCCTGCTGGCCACCCTGCGGGTCATCGACAGCCTGTGGAAGCAGGAGCGGCAGAGCCAGAACGCCCGGGAAATCGCCGAGCGCGCCGGCTGGCTGTACGACAAGTTCGTGCTGTTCATCCAGGACCTGGACGAGCTGGGCAGCCGCCTGCAACAGGTGGACAAGGCCTACGCGGCGGCGCGCAACAAGCTCTGCGAGGGACGCGGCAACCTGATCAGCCGCAGCGAACAGCTCAAGCTGCTCGGTGCCCGGGCCAGCAAGAGCCTGCCGGCCGACCTGCTGGAAAAGGCCATGGCCGCCGGCGACGGCGTCCCGGCCAACGACGGGCTCATTGCACCAGACTCAGATGGCGATTGAGCAGGGCGCGCAAGGCCGCCGGCTTCACCGGTTTGCTCAGGTAGTCGAGGCCGGCGGCGTGGACCTTGGCCATGGTCTCGCCATGCCCGTCGGCGCTGATCACCACCCCCGGCACCGGCTCGCCGAGGCGGGTGCGTAGCCAGGCCATCAGTTCGGTACCGATCTCGCCGTCGTCGAGGTGATAGTCCACCAGCGCCAGGTGCGGGCGCAGTCCCTGGTCCAGCAGCGCCGCGCATTCTTCGCGATTGCGCGCGGTCCAGACCTGGCAGCCCCAGCGGCTGAGCAGGCTGTTCATGCCGATGAGGATGCTGTCTTCGTTGTCCACGCATAGCACGTGCAGGCCCGCCAGTGGCTGCCCGGCCTGTTCCGCGCTCTTCACCGGTTCCGGCGCGGGGGCGCTGGCCAGCGGCACGCTGACCCGGAACACGCTGCCCTTGCCGGTCCACGAGCGTACTTCCAGCGGATGGCCGAGCACCTTGCACAGGCCGTCGGCGATCGCCAGGCCCAGGCCCAGGCCTTTCTCGGCACGGGTCTGGTGGCTGTCGAGGCGTTTGAACTCCTCGAAGATCACTTGCAGCTTGTCGTCGGCGATGCCCGGCCCGCGGTCCCAGACTTCCAGCCACAGGTTGCCCTTGCGGCGCCGCACGCCGAGCAGGATCGGGCTCTTGCCGTAGCGGAAGGCGTTGGTCAGGAAGTTCTGCAGGATCCGCCGCAGCAGCTTCATGTCGCTGTGCACCCGCAGGTGGCTGCCACGCACGCGAAAGTCCAGGCCATGCTCGCGCGCCAGCACCTTGAACTCGGCGCCGAGGGTGTCGAACAGGTCGTTGAGGGCGAAGGGCTTGGCGTCCGGGGTGATCTTGCCGTTTTCCAGGCGCGAGATATCCAGCAGGTCGCTGATCAGCTCTTCCGCCGAGCGCAGCGAGCTGTCCATGTGCTGCACCAGTTTCTGGGCTTCCGTGGACAGGCCTTCGGCCTGGTGGGAAAGCGCCGCGGAGAACAGCCGCGCGGCGTTCAGCGGCTGCATCAGGTCATGGCTGACCGCGGCGAGGAAGCGCGTCTTGGACTTGTTCGCGGCCTCGGCGTGGCTCTTCGCCTCGGTCAGCGCCAGGTTCAGTTGCGACAGTTCGTGGGTACGCTCGGCGACCCGCTGTTCGAGGCTTTCGTTGGAGTCCTTGAGCGCCTGCTCGGCTTCGCGGAACGGGGTGATGTCGGTGAAGCTCATGACGAAGCCGCCGCCGGGCATCGGGTTGCCGATCAGCTCGATGACCCGGCCGTTGGGGAACAGGCGCTCGGAGGTATGCGCGCGGCCCTGGCGCATCCAGTGCAGGCGCCGCGCCACGTGCACCTGGGCTTCGCCGGGGCCGCACAGGCCGCGCTCGGCGTTGTAGCGGATGATGTCGGCGATCGGCCGGCCGACGCTGATCAGGCCGTCCGGGTAGTTGAACAGTTCCAGGTAGCGGCGGTTCCAGGCCACCAGGCGCAGCGACTGGTCGACCACGCTGATGCCCTGGCTGATGTTCTCGATCGCGCCTTGCAGCAGGGCGCGGTTGAACTGCAGCACTTCCGAGGCTTCGTCGGCGATGCGCACGACGTCTTCCAGCTGCATGTCGCGGCCTTCGATGGCGGCCTTGACCACCGCGCGGGTCGACGAGGTGCCGAGCACGCCGGCGAGCAGCCGTTCGGTGTGCTCGATCCACTCACCGTCGGCGTTCTGGTTGGGGTTGAAGCCTTTGCCCTGGCGGTAGGCGAAGCGAATGAAGCTCTGCCGCGCCCGTTCCTCGCCGACGAAGCGCGCGGCGAGGTGCAGCAGGTCGTCGATCTGCACCGCCAGCAGCGAGCGGTTGTTCGGTCGCGCGCTGCTTTGCTGGCCGATGAAGCGCCCGGCCTGCCAGTGTTCACTGACCCGGGTGCGGGAAAGGATCGAGACCCAGGCGAAGACCATGAAGTTGCCGGCCAGGGACAGCACCACGCCCTGGGTCAGTGGGGTGATCGGCAGGCCCAGCGGATTGCCGTGCAGCCAGGCCAGGCCGGGAAACAGCTCCAGCGTCCAGCCGAGGCTGTGGGCGGCGATCGGCAGGACCAGGGTGTAGAACCAGAGGAAGGTACCGGTGGCGAGGCCCGCGAACACACCGCGGCGGTTGGCCTGTTTCCAGTACAGCGCGCCAAGCATGGCCGGGGTCAATTGGGTCACCGCGGCGAAGGCGATCTGGCCGATGGTCGCCAGGCTCGCGGTGGAGCCCAGCAGGCGGTAGCTGACGTAGGCGAGGAGGAGAATGACCACGATGGTCACCCGGCGCACCGTGAGCATCCAGTGGCGGAAGGCTTCGAACGGCCGCTCGGCGTTGTTGCGCCGCAGTAGCCAGGGCAGCAGCATGTCGTTGGAGACCATGGTCGACAGTGCCACGGCCTCGACGATGACCATGCCGGTGGCGGCCGAGGCGCCGCCGATGAAGGCCAGCAGGGCCAGGCTCGGGTGGGCTTCGGCCAGCGGCAGGCTGATGACGAAGGAGTCGGAGATCACCGTGCCCGGCAGGAGCATCTGTCCGGCCAGGGCGATGGGCACCACGAACAGCGCGGCGAGCACCAGGTACAGCGGGAACACCCAGCGTGCCAGGCGCATGTCCTGCGGTTCGATGTTCTCCACCACGGTCACCTGGAACTGCCGTGGCAGGCAGATGATCGCCATCATCGCCACCCCGGTCTGCACCACCATGGACGGCCAGTTGATGGTTTCCTGCCAGTAGCTGTCCAGGGCGGGCGCGGCGCGGGCCTGGCTGAACAGGTCGTCGAAACCGTCGTACAGGTTGAACACCACGAAGGCGCCGACCGCGAGGAAGGCCAGCAACTTGACGATGGCCTCGAAGGCGATGGCCAGGACCATGCCGCGGTGGTGCTCGGTCACGTCCAGGCTGCGGGTGCCGAAGACGATGGAAAACAGCGCCAGGACCAGCGACACCACCAGCGCGGTGTCCTGCACGCGGCTGCCGGTGGCATCGGCGTTGGCGCCGATCAGCAGGTTGACGCCGAGGACGATGCCCTTCAACTGCAGGGCGATGTAGGGCAGCACGCCGACCAGGCAGATCAGCGCCACCACCACCGCCAGGGTCTGCGACTTGCCGTAGCGCGCGGCGATGAAGTCGGCGATGGAGGTGATGTTCTCCTGCTTGCTGATCAGCACCATCTTCTGCAGCACCCAGGGCGCGAACATCAGCAGCAGCACCGGGCCGAGGTAGATCGGCAGGAAGGCCCAGAGCTGTTCGGCGGCCTGGCCGACCGCGCCGAAGAAGGTCCAGCTGGTGCAGTACACCGCCAGCGACAGGCTGTAGACCCAGGCCCGCAGGCGTGGTGGCAGCGGCGTGCCGCGGCGGTCGCCGTAGAAGGCAATGGCGAACATGACGGCCATATAGGCCAGGGCGACCACCGCGATCAGCCCGCTGGACAACGACATGATGACTCCGAACGAAAATAGCGATGCACCACCACGGCGGCTGGTCACCTCGATCAGTCAGTCTGGCACGTCGCCCGGGCTTCGTCAGCGCCGACCAAGGTCGCAGCGGCAGGGCGTCGCAGGGTTTCTGCCAATGCTTATCTGCTAAACCGATAACAGATAGAGAAAATAACCGTTATATGGATATTCCTTTTGGTTGTAGGTTGGTCTCTACCTCATGAGAGGACAGGAGACAGACCCCCATGCCATGCCCGACCGCGATCCATCCCTTGCGTCCCTTCAACCAGTTGACCCACCCCCGCGAAGTGATCCGCCAGTTCACCCCGAACTGGTTCGCCGTGGTCATGGGCACCGGTGTCCTGGGCCTGGCCCTGGTGCAGGCGCTTCCGGCCCTGCGCGGGGTGGCCGAGGCCCTGTGGTGGCTGGCGTCGGGCTTGTTCGTGCTGTTCGGCCTGCTCTACGGCGCGCGCTGGGTCATGTTCTTCGACGAGGCGCGGCGGATCTTCGGGCATTCCACGGTCTCGATGTTCTTCGGCACCATCCCGATGGGCCTGGCGACCCTGCTCAACGGTGCGCTGGTCTTCGGCCTGGCGCGTTTCGGCGACGGCATCCTGCCTTGGGTCGAGGCGCTGTGGTGGCTCGATGTGGTCATGGCGCTGCTATGTGGCGTGGCGATTCCTTTCCTGATGTTCACCCGCCAGGAGCACAGCATCGACCAGATGACCGCGGTCTGGCTGTTGCCGGTGGTGGCCGCGGAAGTGGCGGCGGCCAGCGGTGGCCTGCTGGCACCGCACCTGGGCGACACCGCGCGGCAGTTCCAGGTGCTGATCACCAGCTATGTGCTGTGGGCGGTGTCGCTGCCGGTGGCGTTCAGCATCCTGACCATCCTCATCCTGCGCATGGCCCTGCACAAGCTGCCGCCGGCGCACATGGCCGCGTCGAGCTGGCTGGCGCTGGGGCCGATCGGTACCGGTGCGCTCGGCATGTTGCTGCTGGGGGGCGATGCACCGGCGATCTTCACGGCCAATGGCCTGGCCGGTTTCGGCGAGATTGCCCGCGGGATCGGCCTGATCGCCGGGATCGTGCTCTGGGGCTGCGGGTTCTGGTGGCTGCTGACGGCACTGCTGATCACCCTGAAACATATGCACCAGGGCATGCCGTTCAACCTGGGTTGGTGGGGTTTCACCTTCCCGCTGGGTGTCTATGCGCTGGCGACGCTGAAGCTGGCGAGCTGGCTGGGGCTCGGGTTTTTCCAGGGGATGGGCGTGGTCCTGGTGCTGGCGCTGGTGGGATTGTGGTCGCTGGTGGCCTGGCGCACGGCGCGTGGGGCGTGGCGCGGTGAGCTGTTCGTGTCGCCTTGCATTGCGGGTTGCAAATAGGCTTCGGCGAGCGTGGAGACCCGCTTTTCTGTAGGAGCTGGCTTGCCTGCGAAGGACCGCAACGCGGGCCCAATTGATTGGCAAGTATTTCCAGGGGCTGGTCGAATCGAACTGCATTCCTGCAAAGTGTGGCTTTTCCCGCGCCCGGCGCCTCAAATCACAAAGCCCGATCAGGTACACGGACGATGAGCCACACCTCCCAGTTCGCCTTGCTCAGGAAGCGGCGCTTCCTGCCTTTCTTCATCACCCAGTCGCTGGGTGCCTTCAACGACAACCTGTACAAGCAGTCGCTGATCCTGGCGATCCTCTACAAGCTGAGCATCGGCGGCAGCGGGTCGACGCTGGTCAGCCTCTGCGCCCTGCTGTTCATCCTGCCGTTCTTCCTGTTCTCGGCGCTGGCCGGGCAGTTCGGCGAGAAGTACGCCAAGGATGCGCTGATCCGCACCATCAAGCTGGCCGAGGTGGTGATCATGACCATCGGTGCCGTGGGCTTCCTTTATGACCAGCTGTGGCTGATGCTCGTGGCGCTGTTCGCCATGGGCACCCACTCGGCGCTGTTCGGCCCGGTCAAGTATTCGATTCTGCCCCAGGCATTGCGCGAAGAAGAACTGGTGGGCGGCAACGGCCTGGTGGAGATGGGCACGTTCCTGGCGATCCTCGCCGGGACCATCGCCGCGGGCGTGATGCTGTCGGTCAGTGACTATGCCCCGGTGGTGGCGTGCGGCATCGTGCTCACCGCGGCCCTGGGCTATCTGGCCAGCCGCTTCATTCCCCGTGCTGCCGCGGCTTCGCCGGAGCTGAAGCTGCAATGGAACATCTTCGCCCAGACCGGCGCGACCCTGCGCATGGGCCTGAACCAGACCCCGGCGGTGTCCCGCTCGATCGTCGGCAACTCGTGGTTCTGGTTCGTCGGGGCGATCTACCTGACGCAGATTCCGGAATATGCCAAGGTCTCGATGCACGGCGACGAAACCGTGGTCACCCTGATCCTCACCCTGTTCTCGGTAGGCATCGCCCTGGGCTCGCTGCTCTGCGAGCGGCTCAGCGGTCGCAAGGTCGAGATCGGCCTGGTGCCGTTCGGCTCCTTCGGCCTGACCCTGTTCGGCCTGCTCTGGTGGTGGCATTCCGGGGATATCCCGGTGGCAGAGGCGCCTTATGACTGGCTGGCCCTGCTGGGCATGGCCAAGGCCTGGTGGATCCTGCTGTCGATCGTCGGCCTGGGGGTGTTCGGCGGCTTCTATATCGTGCCGCTGTATGCGCTGATCCAGGCGCGCACCCCGGAAGACCAGCGGGCCCGGGTGATTGCCGCTAACAATATTCTCAATGCGCTGTTCATGGTGGTCTCGGCGATCGTCACCATGCTCCTGCTCGGCGTGGCGGGGCTGGAGATTCCGCAGCTGTTCCTGGTGGTGTCGCTGCTCAACATCGCGGTGAACGCCTACATCTTCAAGATTGTCCCCGAATTCAGCATGCGCTTCATGATCTGGCTGCTCAGCCATTCCATGTATCGGGTCCGGCATCGCGACCTCGAGCGGATTCCCGACGAGGGCGCGGCGCTGCTGGTGTGCAACCATGTCTCGTTCGTCGACGCGCTGCTGATTGCCGGCGCGGTGCGCCGGCCGATGCGCTTCGTCATGTACTACCGGATCTACAACCTGCCGGTGCTCAACTTCATCTTCCGCACCGCCGGGGCCATCCCCATCGCCGGGCGCAACGAGGACCGCGCCACCTACGAGCGTGCCTTCGAACGCATCGCCGAATACCTGGAGGCGGGTGAGCTGGTGTGCATCTTCCCGGAAGGCAAGCTGACCGGCGATGGCGAGATCGACGAATTCAAGGGCGGGGTCAAGCTGATCCTGCAGCGCACCCCGGTGCCGGTGATTCCCTTGGCGTTGCAGGGCTTGTGGGGGAGTTTCTTCAGCCGCGATCCGGCCAAGGGCTTCTTCCGCCGCTTCTGGTCACGGGTGACCCTGGTGGCCGGCGCCGCGATTCCTGGCGAACAGGCGGAGCCGGCGCTGCTGCGCGAACGGGTAGGGGCGTTGCGCGGAGAAATCCGCTAGCGACGTAGGGGGGAGAGGGTCAGCTGGCGCTGACCTTCAGGCCGATCAGGCCGGCGACGATCAGCGCAACGCTGACCAGGCGCACCAGGGCCATGGATTCGCCGAACAGGATGATCCCGGCGATCACCGTGCCCACCGCGCCGACGCCGGTCCAGATGGCGTAGGCGGTACCCAGCGGCAATTCCTTCATCGCCAGGCCGAGCAGGCCCAGGCTCACGGCCATGGCGGCGACGGTCAATGCGGTGGGAAGGGGGCGGGTGAAACCATCGGTGTATTTCAGGCCGACGGCCCAGCCGACTTCGAAGAGGCCGGCGAAAAACAGAATGATCCAGGACATGCTCGATACTCCATCAGGTGATGGGGCCGTCCCCGGATGCTCACGCGATGCGTCGCGAGGTCGTCCTCGCAGTGCGCACTATAGTGCACATTTTCCCTGGCAAGGGCAAATCCAGGGGATGAAGGGGACCGCGTTGCGGTCCCCTGGACGGATCAGATCCCCTGCGGAATCTCTTCGCCGCCCAGCGCTTCGAACAGCGCCGGGAGGAACTCGGAGAAGGTCAGCATCATCAGGGTGAAGCTGGCATCCAGCTGGCCCAGCGCTTCATCGCCGCCGTCTTCCTCGGCCTGGTCCTGCAGCAGTTCCTCGAACTTCAGGCGCTTGATCACCGTCTTGTCGTCCAGCACGAAGGACAGCTTGTCCTGCCAGGCCAGGGCCAGTTGGGTGACCTGCTTGCCGGTGCCCAGATGCAGCTGGATCTCGTCGCTGGTCAGGTCCTGGCGCTTGCAGCGCACGATGCCGCCGTCTTCATGGGTATCGCGCAGTTCGCATTCGTCCAGTACGTGGAAGTCCGGAGCGGCCTGCTGGTTCTTCACCCAGTCGGTCATGGTCGCGCTCGGCGCGATCTTCACCGTGACCGGGCGCACCGGCAGCGAGCCCATGACTTCACGCAGGGTCGAGAGCAGGTCTTCGGCGCGCTTGGCGCTGGCCGAGTTGACCAGGATCAGGCCGAGCTTCGGCGCGATGGCGGCGAAGACCATCGCCCGGCGAATGAAGGCGCGGGGCAGGAAGGCCTGGATGATCTCGTCCTTGATCTGGTCGCGTTCCTTTTTATAGACCTTGCGCATCTGCTCGGTCTCGATCTCGTCGACCTTCTCCTTGACCGCGTCGCGCACGACGCTGCCGGGCAGGATGCGTTCTTCCTTGCGCGCGGCGATCAGCAGGAAGTCGCCGCTGACATGCACCAGGGGAGCGTCCTCACCCTTGCCGAACGGCGCGACGAAGCCATAGGTGGTCAACTCCTGGCTGGCGCATGGGCGGGCAGGCTTGCTGGCGAGGGCCGCTTCCAGCGCTTCGGCGTCGAACGGAATGTCCTGGGTCAGGCGATAGCTCAGCAGGTTTTTGAACCACATGGGGCGAATCTCTCCTCATTACATAAGGGGGGCATTATTCTCCGAGCGGCGCTTCCAGGCCAAGTCCGCTAAGTCGTTGGAACGCCTGAAAATTTTTTTTCAAAAAGTGCTTGCCAGAGTATCGGGTGCTCCGTAGAATGCGCGCCACACCGAGACGATGGGTGATTAGCTCAGCCGGGAGAGCATCTGCCTTACAAGCAGAGGGTCGGCGGTTCGATCCCGTCATCACCCACCAAATCTCAGTGTTACGCGCAGCGGTAGTTCAGTCGGTTAGAATACCGGCCTGTCACGCCGGGGGTCGCGGGTTCGAGTCCCGTCCGCTGCGCCATATTCGCTTCCAGGGCCCACTGAACACCCGGAAGCAACAGAGAAAGCGACCCAAGGGTCGCTTTTTTTGTGCCTGCGTTTTCCTGCTCGCGCTGCGTTGGTGCAAGCCTCACCACGACGGTGCATCCTGCGCCTTCCTCGATACCTCCATATCCCCTGATTCCGGGCTTCTGGCCGTTTTGGCGCGCCCCTTGCTTTGACCTGCCCATCAGGCAATCAACGTCGATTGCCCCATTCACGACAAAGGCGCCGTGTCGCTCCCCCTGTTCATCCAGGTCGGGGCGGCAGGGCGCCTTTTTGTTTTGCGAAGGAGTCAGGGTCATGGCCAGCACGACGGTGCGCAGTGTCTGCCCATATTGCGGTGTCGGTTGCGGCATCGTCATGAGCGTGGCGAACAACCAGGTCATCAAGGTCAGCGGCGACAAGCAGCACCCGAGCAATCTCGGGCGCCTGTGCACCAAGGGCCTGAGTTGCCATCAGCCGCTGCGCGAGTCCGGGCGCATGGAATGGGCCTGGCTGCGCGACCAGCGCCAGCGCGATCCAGTGCGCCTGGGCATGGACCAGGCGCTCGAACAGGCCGCCCGGCGCCTGCGCGAGATCATCGACCGCGACGGCCCGGACGCCGTGGCTCTGTACGTGTCCGGGCAGATGTCGCTGGAAGCCCAGTACCTGGCCAACAAGCTGGTGAAGGGCTTCATCCGCAGTCGCCATATCGAATCCAACTCGCGCCTGTGCATGGCCAGCGCCGGCAGTGGCTACAAGCTGTCGCTGGGCGCTGACGGGCCGCCGGGCAGCTACCAGGACTTCGACAAGGCCGAGGTGTTTTTCGTGATCGGCGCCAACATGGCCGACTGTCACCCGATCCTGTTCCTGCGCCTGCTCGACCGGCTCAAGGCCGGCGCCCGCCTGATCGTGGTCGATCCGCGGCGCAGTGCCACGGCGGACAAGGCCGATCTGTTCCTGCAGGTGCGTCCCGGCACCGACCTGGCGCTGATCAACGGCCTGCTGCACCTGCTGCATGAAAACGGGCAGACCGACCACGCCTTCATCCAGCGCTATACCGAAGGCTGGGACGAGATGCCGGCCTTTCTCGCCGACTACACCCCGGCGCGGGTGGCGCAGATCACCGGCCTCGCCGAAGCCGACATTCGCCAGGCCGCAGCCTGGATCGGCGCGGCCAGGGACTGGATGAGCTGCTGGACCATGGGCCTGAACCAGAGCATCCAGGGCACCTGGCACACCAATGCCCTGTGCAACCTGCACCTGGCGACCGGCGCCATCTGCCGACCGGGCAGCGGTCCCTTCTCCCTGACCGGTCAGCCCAATGCCATGGGCGGGCGGGAAATGGGCTACATGGGCCCCGGTTTGCCAGGCCAGCGTTCGGCGCTGGTAGAGGCGGATCGGCAGTTCGTCGAACGACTCTGGAAGATCCCGGCCGGCAGCCTGCGCGCCGAGGCGGGCGAGGGCACCATCGGCCTCTTCGAACAACTGGCCGCCGGCCAGGTAAAAGCCTGCTGGATCATCTGCAGCAATCCGGTGGCCAGCGTCGCCAACCGCCAGCGGGTGATCGACGGGCTGCGCGCGGCGGAACTGGTGATCAGCCAGGACGCCTTCCTCGACACGGAAACCAACCGTTACGCCGATATCCTTCTGCCCGCCGCGCTGTGGGCCGA
This sequence comes from Pseudomonas sp. zfem002, assembly GCF_032621685.1. Classification (NCBI taxonomy): domain Bacteria; kingdom Pseudomonadati; phylum Pseudomonadota; class Gammaproteobacteria; order Pseudomonadales; family Pseudomonadaceae; genus Pseudomonas; species Pseudomonas sp. zfem002. The sequence goes on from NZ_JAVYJH010000005.1 coordinate 80,425, forward strand.
GAGCGAAGGGGTGATGATCAACTCCGAACGCAATCTGACCCTGACCGCCAAGGCGGTGGACGCGCCCGGCGAAAGCCTGGCCGATTGGCAGATCATTGCCCGGGTGGCCTGCGCCATGGGCTATGCGGAGGGTTTCAGCTATGCCAGCGCCGAGGAGGTCTTCGAGGAAATCCGCCAGGCCTGGAACCCGGCCAGCGGCTACGACCTGCGCGGGCTGGACTACGCCACGCTGCGCAGCGGCCCACGGCAGTGGCCATGTGAACCGGGCCGCGCCGATGCGCGCAGCCCGCTGCGTTATCTGAACAATGGCCTCAGCCAGACGCTGAAGGATGCTGTCGACGGTGAGCGTCCGGAAATCGTCTTCGCCACGGCCAATGGCAAGGCCCGTTTCTTCGCCCGGCCCTGGCTGTCGCCTGCGGAACTGCCGGACTCGTCCTACCCGCTGGTGCTCAACACCGGCCGCGTCCAGCACCAGTGGCACACCCTGACCAAGACCGGCAAGGTCGCCAGCCTGAACAAGCTCGACCCCGGCCCCTTCGTGGAGATCCATCCGCAGGACGCCGCCGCCCTCGGCATCGCCGAGAAGGATCAGGTCGAGGTCCGCTCGCGGCGTGGCCAGGCCGTGCTGCCGGCGCGGATCACCACGCGGGTGATGCCGGGCAACTGCTTTGCGCCCTTCCACTGGAACGACCTGTACGGCGAGCAACTGGCGATCAACGCGGTGACCTGCGATGCGGTCGACCCGCTGTCGCTGCAACCCGCCTTCAAGCACTGCGCCGTGGCCCTGAGCCGGGTCAGTGGCGAGCGCCTCGATATCCTTCAACTCGATCCCGCCATCCCCGAGGAGAGCCGGCCGATGCCCCACGACACCCTGCGCCAGGTCCTGGGCCTGGGCACGCCGCCCGAACTGGCCCTGGCCGAGCATGAGCAACAGTACCTGCACGGCTTCCTGCTGGGGCTGGAGCGGATGCGCCACCCGGGCATTCCCACCTTGCCGGCCGGCGCGCCACTGGCGCCATCGCGACGGCTGTTCGTCGACGGCCTGCTGGCCGGCCTGTATTCCCGCACCGAGGCCGTGCCTGCCGTGGCCGCCCTGGAAGCCCCGGTCACCCCGGCTCACCTGGTGCTTTGGGCGTCGCAGACCGGCAACAGCCAGACCCTGGCCGAGCGCTGTGCCGGCCATCTGCGCGAAGCCGGGCTGACGGTGCAGCTGGAATGCATGGAAAGCGTGCAGCCGGCGCGGATCGGCGAGGCCGCGAGCCTGTTGCTGATCACCAGCACCTTCGGCGACGGCGAAGCCCCGGACAGCGCCACGGCGTTCTGGCAATCGCTGCAGGGCGAAGGTGCTGACTGGGCGAAGCGGCCCTACGCGGTCCTGGCCCTGGGGGACTCCAGCTACGACCAGTTCTGCGGCTTCGGTCGCAAGCTCGATCAGCGTCTCGCCGAACTGGGCGGCCAGCGTTTGCTGGAGCGGGTCGATTGCGAACCGGATTTCGACGAGCCCTTCGCCGGCTGGCTGCAGGCCTTGACCAGCAAGCTGTCGCAGGCGCCGCTGGCCCTGAGCGAACCGCCGCAGGCGGCGTTCGGCAAGCAGGCGCCATTGCCCGCGCGGGTTGTGGAAAATCGTCTGCTCAACGGGCCGGGCGCGAGCAAGGAAACCCGGCAGATCGTCTTCGACCTGGGCGACAGCGGGCTGCGCTACGAAGCCGGTGATGCCCTCGGGATCTGGCCGCGCAACTGTCCGCAACTGGTCGAGGAAGTGCTCGAACGCAGCGGGCTGGACGCGGCGCTCGAGGTCACGCTCAAGGGCCAGGCGCCGATGTCGCTGCGCGAGGCGCTGAGCGATCACCTGGATATCAGCCGGATCACCCCGCAGTGGCTGGAGCGCTTCCGCGCCGTGCATCCTGCCTGCCCCAGCGACAAGGATGCCTTGTGGGGCCGGCAACTGGCCGACCTGCTCGCCGAGTTTCCCCTGTCGCTGCCCCTGGCGGACTGGCTGAGCTTGCTCAAGCCCTTGCAGCCCCGGCTCTACTCCATCAGTTCCAGCCCGCGCCAGCATCCGCGGCAGGTGCACCTGACGATGTCGACGGTGCGCTACGGCCAGCGCAAGGGCGTGTGTTCGACCTTTGTCGCCGATCGTGCCGGGGAATTGAAAGTGTCGATCTTCCCACAGCCGTCCGCGAGTTTTCGCTTGCCTGATGATGACAGCCTGCCGGTGATCATGGTCGGGCCCGGCACCGGTATCGCGCCGTTCCGTGCCTTTCTCCAGGAGCGCGAGGCGCGTGCCGCCAGCGGCGCCAACTGGCTGTTCTTCGGCGAACAGCGCGAAGCCTGCGACTTCTACTACCGCGACGAGTTGCTGGCATGGCGCCAGAGCGGTGTGCTGACCCGCCTGGACACCGCGTTCTCGCGCGATCAGCAAGACAAGATCTATGTGCAGCAGCGCATGCGCGAGCAGGGCGCGGAGCTGTGGCGCTGGCTGCGTGACGGCGCGTTCTTCTATGTCTGCGGCGATGCCGGGCGGATGGCCAGGGATGTCGACGCGGCGCTGAAGGCCGTGGTCGCGGAGCATGGCGGGATGAGTGCCGAGCAGGCGGCGCAATACGTGGCGCAGATGGGGCGGGACAAGCGCTACCTGCGGGATGTGTACTGATGCGGCCGGGAAACTCACTGCATCAACATGCTGCAACACGGCGATTTCTGCACCAGCGTGGTTCAAGCAAACCCGCCAGGAGCCCCTGAAACCTTAGATTTCAGGCCAATCGGGCACTTGGCACACTACCTGCTTTTAGCTCTGTACAACGTCCCGGGTGGTCAACGTCGATCACCGTTACGGACCATAACGATCAAGACCAGGCAAAGGCGCCTGGAGCTTCGGCTCCAGGCGCTTTTTTTTGCGTTTTTTCCGGGGTACGCCCCGCACCGTGAGGAACCAGGCATGAACGCCATCGCGTCCATCGAGCAACGAGAAAAGCTGGTAATCGTCGGCAACGGCATGGTCGGCCATCACTGCATCGAGCAACTGATCGAGCGCGGTGCCCTGGCCCGTTTCGAGGTGCGGGTGTTCGGCGAGGAGCGCCAGCGCGCCTACGACCGCGTGCACCTGTCCGAGTACTTCAGTGGCAGCGATGCCGAAGCTCTGGCACTGGGCGAGGCGGGGCTGTATGGCGAACACGGCATCGCCGTGCATCTCGGCGAGGCGGTGCTGGAACTGGATCGCGAGCGCCGCGAAGTAGTCACCGCGCAGGGGCGCTACCCGTACGATCGCCTGATCCTGGCCACCGGCTCCTATCCCTTCGTGCCGCCGATCCAGGGTTCCGAAGGCGCGGCGCGCCTGGTCTACCGCACCCTCGACGATCTCGACGCGATCCGTGCGGCCGCGGCCAATGCCCGCCGCGGCGTGGTGGTGGGTGGCGGACTGCTCGGCCTGGAGGCGGCCAATGCCCTGAAGTCCCTGGGCCTGGAAGCCCATGTGGTGGAATTCGCGCCGCGCCTGATGCCGGTGCAACTGGACGGCGAGGGCGGCGCGGCGTTGCGCGCGCGGATCGAGGCACTGGGCGTCGGCGTGCATCTGGCGCGGGCGACACAGGCCATCGTCGCCGGCGAGGACTACCGCTACCGGATGAATTTCGACGGTGGCGAATTCCTCGAAACCGACCTGATCGTGTTTTCCGCCGGTATCCGTCCGCAGGACGCCCTGGCCCGCGCCAGTGGCCTGGAAGTGGCGGCCCGCGGCGGCGTGGTGATCGATGGCGAGTGCCGCAGCAGCGACCCGCGCATCTATGCCATCGGCGAATGCGCCTCGTGGAATGGCAGCGTGTTCGGCCTGGTCGCGCCGGGTTACGGCATGGCGCGCAACCTTGCCACGGCGCTGGCCGGACAGCCGGCCAACGCTTTCGCCGGGGCGGACATGTCGACCAAGCTCAAGCTGCTCGGCGTCGATGTCGGCTCGATCGGCGATGCCCATGGCGCCACCCCGGGCGCGCGCAGCTATCGCTTCATCGACGAAGCGGGCAACAGCTACCGCCGCCTGGTCCTGGATGCCAGCGGCAAGCGGGTGATCGGCGCGGTGCTGGTGGGCGACAACAGTTACTACGACACCCTGTTGCAGTACGTGCAGAACGCCATCGCCGTGCCCGCCGATCCGGCCGCGCTGATCCTCCCGCAAGGCGGCGGTGCGCCGGCCCTGGGCGCCGATGCCCTGCCGGACAGCGCGACCATCTGCTCCTGCCACAACGTCAGCAAGGGCGCAGTGTGCGCCGCCATCGACAGCGGTTGTGGCGATCTTGCCGCGGTGAAGAGCTGCACCAAGGCGGCGACCGGTTGCGGCGGTTGCGCGGCCTTGCTCAAGCAGGTCTTCGAACACGAACTGACCGCCCGCGGCGTCAGCGTCGACAAGAGCCTGTGCGAGCACTTCGCCTACACCCGCCAGGAGCTCTACGCGCTGGTGCGGGTCGAGGGTATCCGCAACTTCGACGAACTGCTGGCCAAGCACGGCAAGGGCCATATCGGTTGCGCCATCTGCAAGCCCACCGTCGGCTCGATCCTCGCCTCGTGCTGGAACCAGCCGATCATGGACCCGTCGCTGGTGCCGCTGCAGGACACCAACGACACCTTCATGGCCAACATGCAGAAGAACGGCACCTACTCGGTGGTGCCACGGATTCCCGGCGGGGAGATCACCCCGGAGAAGCTCATCGTCATCGGCGAGGTGGCGAAGAAATACGACCTCTACACCAAGATCACCGGCGGCCAGCGCATCGACCTGTTCGGCGCGCAGCTGCACGAATTGCCGCTGATCTGGGAAGAGCTGATCGCCGCCGGTTTCGAGACCGGACATGCCTACGGCAAGTCGACGCGCACGGTGAAGTCCTGCGTCGGCAGCACCTGGTGCCGCTACGGCGTACAGGACAGCGTGAAGATGGCCCTGCTCCTGGAAGATCGCTACAAGGGCCTGCGTTCGCCGCACAAGCTCAAGTTCGCCGTGTCGGGCTGCACCCGCGAATGCGCCGAGGCGCAGAGCAAGGATATCGGCGTGATCGCCACCGAGAAGGGCTGGAACCTGTACATCTGCGGCAACGGCGGTATGCGTCCGCGCCACGCCGAACTGTTCGCCACCGACCTCGACGACGCCACCCTGGTGCGCCTGATCGACCGCGTGCTGATGTTCTACATCCGCACCGCCGACAAGCTGCAGCGCACCTCGGTCTGGCGTGAAAGCCTGGAGGGCGGGCTGGACTACCTCAAGCAGGTGATCATCGACGACAGCCTGGGCCTTGGCGCCGAGCTGGAAGCGCAGATGCAGCATGTGGTCGAGCGCTACGAATGCGAATGGGCCAACGCCCTCAAGGACCCGGAAAAGCTCAAGCGCTTCCGGACCTTCGTCAACGACCATCGGGCCGATCCGGGCGTGCATTTCGTCCGCGAGCGCGGCCAGCGCCGACCGATCGCGGCGGCGGAACTCCATTTGATCCCGACCACCGAGGAGGTGCTCTGATGAACCTGTCGAATGCTGCTGTGAAATCGTCCCGGGAGTGGACGCCGGTGTGTGCCGAAGCCGATCTGGTGGCGCAATCCGGGGTGGTGGTCTGGCATGACGGCGCGCAGGTCGCGCTGTTCCATGTGCCGGGGGCGGAGACCGAGCTGTATGCCGTGGACAACCACGACCCGCGCTCGGGCGCCAATGTGATCGGCCGCGGCCTGATCGGCAGCCTGCAGGGTGAACTGGTGGTCGCCGCGCCGCTGTACAAGCAGCATTTCCGCCTGCGCGACGGGCGCTGCCTGGAGGACGAAGGGCAGGCGCTGCGGGTCTGGCCGGTGCGCTTGCATGAGGGGCGGGTCGAGATCGGTCTGTAGTTCTTTTGGGGCTGCTTTGCAGCCCTTCGCGAGCAAGCTCCCACAACTGTCTGTGGGAGCGAGCTTGCTCGCGAAGGGCCGCAAAGCGGCCCCAATACGGATAAACTTCCCCCCCATGAACCTCGACACCCGCATCAAATTCCGCCACCTGCTGTGCTTTCTCGAAATCGCCCGCCAGGGCAGTTTCGCCAAGGCCGCGGATGCCGTGGCGATCAGCCAGCCGGCGATCTCCAAGACCCTCAAGGAACTCGAGGATCTGCTGCAGACCCGTCTGTTCGAACGCAGCAAGCAGGGCGTCGAGCTGACCCCTGCCGGGGTGCGCTTCATGCGCTACGCCGGTCCCTGCGTGCAGGCCCTGCGCGAAGGTGTGAGCACCCTGCGCGGGGAGGAGCACGCGCCACCGCAGGTGCGCGTCGGCGTGCTGTCGACCGTGGAAAGCCTGCTGATGCCGGAAGTCATCCGCCGCCTGCATCAGCGCCACGCGGCCCTGGTGGTCAGCGTCGCCACCGGGCCCAGTGCCCATCTGCTGGCGCAACTGCATGTCGGCGAACTGGACCTGGTGATCGGGCGCATGACCGACAGTCCGCAGATCCAGGGCCTGCTGTTCGAACACCTGTACAGCGAGTCGATGTCGCTGGTGGTGCGCCCGGGCCATCCGCTCTTGCAGAGCCTGCCCCTGGAGCGCGCGCGGCTGGCCGACTACCCGCTGGTCCTGCCCCTGGCCGGAACCACCATCCGCAAGCATGCCGACAGCCTGTTCGTGCAGTGCGCCATCGAACAGCCGCGACAGCGCCTGGAAACCCTGTCGCCGGCCCTCAGCCGGCGCTATGTGCAGGGCAGCGATGCGGTCTGGGTGGCGCCGCGCGACGCGGTGCGGGTCGACCTCGATCGCGGCGAACTGCACGAGCTGGACCTGGGGGTCAGGGAGCCGGGCGGTTCTGTCGGCATCTGCAGCAACGCCGCCTTGCCATCACCGTTGCCGGCGCAGTGGCTGTGCGAAGTGTTGCGTGAAGTGGCGGCGCAATACCGCGATGGCGACTACCCTTGAACGCGGTTGCGACGTCCATGCTGGCCCTGTGCCGTAAGTGCGCATGAAGAACTGTTCATATTGCTGAACTTCCGGGACTTTTCTCGTTCTTATTGCCGGTAGCCATTGGTCGTGGCCGCCTGATATTCTCGCGGCTTTATTCGATTGCCCCTTTGGCGGATGAACAAGGAAATAGCATGAAACAGCATCGGTTGGCGGCTGCGGTTGCCCTGGTTAGCCTGGTCCTGGCGGGTTGCGATTCGCAGACCAGCGTCGAGCTGAAAACCCCGGCACAGAAGGCCTCCTACGGTATCGGCCTGAACATGGGCAAGAGCCTGGCTCAGGAAGGCATGGACGATCTCGATTCCAAGGCTGTCGCCCAGGGCATCGAAGACGCCATCGGCAAGAAGGAGCAGCGCATCAAGGACGAGGAGCTGATCGAAGCCTTCGCCTCGCTGCAGAAGCGCGCTGAAGAGCGCCTGACCAAGCTGAGCGAAGAATCCGCCGCGGCCGGCAAGAAATTCCTCGAGGAAAACGGCAAGAAGCCTGGTGTGGTCACCACCGCTTCCGGCCTGCAGTACGAAGTCGTGAAGAAGGCCGAGGGCGTTCAGCCCAAGCCGACCGACGTGGTCACCGTTCACTACGAAGGCAAGCTGATCGACGGCAAGGTCTTCGACAGCTCCGTCGAGCGCGGCGCGCCGATCGACCTGCCGGTCAGCGGCGTGATTCCGGGCTGGGTCGAAGGCCTGCAACTGATGCACGTGGGCGAGAAGGTCAAGCTGTTCATCCCGGCCGACCTGGCCTACGGCGCCCAGAGCCCGAGCCCGATGATCCCGGCCAACTCGGTCCTGGTCTTCGACCTGGAACTGCTGGGCATCAAGGACGTCTCCAAGCTCGAAGTTCCTGAGCTGGACGCCGCTCCGGCCAAAGAGGCAGCCCCGGCCAAGTAATCTGGCTGTCGCTGTTGTCCAACGCCCCGTAACCACGGGGCGTTGTCGTTTTTGTGGCAGGGCGCGATGCTGTGTGACAGTGTTCACGGATCCTTCCGCTAGACGATTGCGCAATGAAACAAGTGTGTAAAAAACGCCCGATTCGACCCCGGCCCTTGTCTGCCGGGAGCCCCGGGCTCGAAACGAAGCTCTGTTCACAAGGTTATCCACAATTAATGTGGATAACCTTCCTGGCACCGCTGATGGAGGTCACATGAAAGCACCGTGGAATTTCGCCCGCTTCCTGCCTCTCGCCGAACGTCTGCTCAGCCGTGGCCGGCTGCCGGCGCTGCTGTTCGCCGTGGCGCGCAAGGGCCCGCGCCTGGGGCAACTGAAGGAAGACGTGCGTCTGCTGCAGGCCCTGTGCGTGGCCTGGTGGCGCGGCGAATACCGGGAGATCAGCCCCAAGGCGCTGGTGACCATCGTTGCCGGCCTGCTGTATTTCGTCAGCCCGCTGGACGCGATTCCGGACTGGTTGCTGGGCGTCGGCCTGCTGGATGACATCGCCGTGCTCGGCTGGGTACTGAAGACCGTCGGCGACGAACTGGAGGCGTTTCGCGCCTGGCGCCAGCGTCAGTCGCCGGAAAAGCTGCGGGTGGTGGAGCGTCTGCCGGATACCCCCGAAGCCCTGCGCCTGGAGCAAAATCGCGGCTGACGAGCGCGGCGTGCTGCAATTCCCCTGTTGGCTGGTAATATTATTGGCATAACGATTATGCCTACAGATTACATGCGAGAAGTCCGACAAGGGGGTTGTAATGGCTATTCAGGTTATCAGCCGAGATGGTCAACCCGAGTACGCGGTTGTTCCCTGGGATCAATATCAGGCGTTACTCAAGGCGGCGGGCCAACCGGAGGCGGTTGCCGCCAGCGTAGACAGCAGCACTTCAGCCTCTTCCACTCCGGCCAGCGCGCCAGCCTTCAGCGAGCTGGCCGCGTTGCGTCAGGCCAAGGGCCTGGCGGCCGAGCAACTGGCGCGCAAGGTCGGGATCAGCCCGGCCTATCTGGCGATGATCGAAAGTGGCGAGCGCCAGCCTGACTCGGCGATTCGTCGCAGCCTGGCCTGGGAGCTGGGCCTGCCGGGCTGGAGCGATGCGTCATGAGCGCCGTACGGATCAGCCGTCAGCATTGGGAAGGGCTGCTCGGCGAGCTGGATGTCGCCCGCCGGCAGCGCCACCTGCTGACCTACCGTGCGTTGCTGGAGCGCCTGCAGTTGCCCAGCCCGGCGATGCAGACCCTGACCGCCGCCCTGGAGTACCTGGCGCTGCTCGATGCCCGTGCCGAGCAGCCGTTGCGCAGCTCGCTGGTGATCAGCCAGGGCGCGAGTCGCTTGCCGCGCACCGGCTTCTTCGAGTGCGTCGAGCGCCTGGGACGTTTTTCCGGGCCGTCGGATGGCATGGCGGCGGCTTCCTGGCACGCCTCGGAGGTGGTGCGGGTGTTCGAGTTCAGTTATCCCGAAGAAGACTGAGACTTCGACGGCCTCTGCGCTTGCCAGCGCTGAGGCCCGTCAGGCCGCCGCGGTATCGATCAGGTACACGCTGGCCCCGGCCACTTCCTTGGCATGGTGCTTGGCCTGCGAGGCCATGTCCGCCAGTTGCCCCGCATCTAGTTGCGCGCACGCTTCCGGGTGCAGTTGCACCACGCCGATCGACAGCGACAGCAACGGAAACTCCTGGCGCTGGCCCAAGCGGTTGTGGGCAATGAAGCAGCCCGCCTCCAGGTGTTCGCTGCGGTAGAAGCGCCGGCACTGCTTGTGGAACGCCTCCAGCAGCACGTTCAGGCGCTGCTGCCAGTCCTGCGAACCGAGCACCAGCATGAAATCGTCGCCGCCGATATGCCCGACGAAGTCGCGGCTCGGATCGACCCGCTCGCTCAGGCACTGCGCCAGGCACAGCAGGACTTCGTCGCCCCGGGCGTAACCGTAGATATCGTTGAAGGGCTTGAAGCTGTCGATGTCGACATAGCAGATCACCGCCCGGCGCTGCTGTTGCAGCAGGCGCGCCAGGCACTGCTGGATCGGCACGTTGCCAGGCAGCAGGGTCAGCGGGTTGGCGTAGCGCGCCTGCTGGATCTTCTGTTCGGTGATCAGCTTGAGCACATCGATCACCCGGCCCAGGCCGACATAGCGACCCTGGTGGGTAATGATGAAATCCTCCTCGATACGTTGCCGCGCGCGGCTGGTGAGGAGGCGGCTGACGGTCTGCAGGGACTGGCTCAGCTCGACGGCGAGGAAGTCGTCGCTCATCAGCCGGCTGATCGGCTTGCGCGCGAACAGGTCAGTGGCGAACGGCTTGAGCAGGGCATCGGAGAGCGAATGGCGATGCACGATGCCGCACGGCCGTTCCTGCTCGTCCAGCACCGCCAGGGAGTTGAGGTTGGCCTGGCGGCGGAAGGCTTCCAGCACCAGCGGTGTGGCGGTATCGCCGGTGACCGCCGGTTGTTCGATGAGCAGGGCGCCGAGATCGGACACCTCCTCGGCCAGCACCGGCAGGCTGGTAAGGACCGGGCCCGGCAGCAGGTGCGTGATGTCCTGCGGCGGATGCTCCTGCGGACGGCAGAGCAGGTAGCCCTGGACCAGGTCCACGCCCATCTCGGTCAGTACCGTCAGTTCCTCGGCCAGCTCGATGCCCTCGGCGATCACCTGGGCGCGGGACGCCTTGGCGATCTGCAGGATGGAGCCGACGAACTCGCGCTTGACCGCATCGAGATGGATGCCATCGATGAAGTGGCGGTCGATCTTCACGTAGTCCGGGCGCAGCTCCGACCACAGGCGCAGGCTGGAGTAGCCCGCGCCGAGGTCGTCCAGGGCAATCGAGAAGCCCATGTCGCGATAGTGGTGCAGGGCGTTGTAGAGCAGCTGGAAGTCGTCGGTGGGGGTCTGCTCGGTCAGCTCGATGACCACCTGGCTGGCCGGAATACCGAGGTGCTGGAGGAGCTTGAGGGTCTGCCCGGACTGGTACTGCGGCTCGAGCAGCGACTCGGGCGAGACGTTGAGGAACAGCTTGCCATCCAGCTGCTGCTGGCTGAACCGGCGGCAGGCGCTTTCCCGGCAGGCGATTTCCAGCTCGGTCAGGCGCCCGGCGTGGCGGGCCACGGCGAACAGGTTGATCGGTGAATGCAGCGGGCTGTTGGACGGGCCGCGGCTCAGCGCTTCATAGCCGAGAATGCGCCGTTCGGAAAGGCAGACGATAGGCTGGAACAGGCTGTGCAAGCCGCCTTGAGTCAGGATGGAACTCAATGCGCTGAGCTGTTCGGTCATGGTCATATCGCGACTACCTTGAAAAAAAAGGGACTGAACGCCGGCAGCGTTCAGTCCCTTATTTCACGACAGTTTGATGACTGTTTAATGACGCAATGCCATCACTCCATGGTATTTCGCCATTATCGATTCAGCGAGTTTTCAGTGTTTGGCCACCGCCGAATTCAGGCTCAGGTAGTCCAGCAGGATGCGTCCGGTCTCGCTCAGGTAGGCATCGTCCTCCGGTTTGCTGTCATCCGGTTCGGCGGGGATCGCGTCCTCGTCTTCCTTCTTCAGCTCCTTCAGCGGTTCCTCGCCCTTGGCCTTGCGCCGGATGTTCTCCAGCGCCAGTTGCTGGCCTTCGATATCAGTGTGCTGGGCGCGGCGTTCCTGCTCGTTGAGGCTGACGGTCTTCTCGCTCATCAGCTTCTGGGTCAGGGCCAGGCGATCGCGGATGTAGACGAACTCCGCGTCCTTGGCGCTGCGCGTGTCATGGCGTTCCTTGAGCTGTGCGAGGAACGGTTTGAACGGATCGCTGGCCGGTTTGATCGCCGCGCGGATGGTGTCCCATGGCATGGCTTCGGGCAGGGCGCTTTCGCCGATTTCCTTGGTGTCGATGATCGACGGGTAGTCGATGTCCGGCAGCACGCCCTGGTGCTGGGTGCTCTGCCCGGAAACCCGGTAGAACTTGGCCAGGGTCAGTTTCAACTCGCCGTGGTTGAGCGGCTGGATGGTCTGCACGGTACCTTTGCCGAAGGTCTGGCCGCCGATGATCAGGGCGCGGTGATAGTCCTGCATGGCACCGGCGAAGATCTCCGACGCCGAGGCGGACAGGCGGTTCACCAGCAAGGCCAGCGGGCCCTTGTAGAAGGCGCCGGTGTTTTCGTCTTCCAGTACATCGACGCGGCCATCGCTGTTGCGCACCAGTACGGTCGGGCCCTTGTCGATGAACAGGCTGGTCAGCTCGGTGGCTTCCTGCAGGGAACCGCCGCCGTTGTTGCGCAGGTCGATGACCACGCCGTCGACTTTTTCCTTCTGCAGCTCGGTGAGCAGTTTCTTCACGTCGCGGGTGGTGCTCTTGTAGTCCGGATCGCCGGCACGGTAGGCCTTGAAGTCCAGGTAGAAGGCCGGGATCTCGATGATGCCGAGCTTGTAGTCGCGACCGTCCTGCTTGAGGTTGAGCACGGATTTCTTCGCTGCCTGCTCTTCGAGCTTGACCGCTTCGCGGGTGATCGACACCACCTTGCTGGTCTGGTCGTTCGGCGCGTTGCTCGCCGGGATCACTTCGAGGCGCACCACCGAGCCTTTCGGACCGCGGATCAGCTTGACCACTTCGTCCAGGCGCCAGCCGATCACGTCGACCATTTCCTTGTCGCCCTGGGCGACACCGATGATCTTGTCGGCGGGGGCGACCTGCTTGGTCTTGGCTGCCGGGCCGGCCGGCACCAGGCGGACGATCTTGACCTGGTCGTTGTCGCTCTGCAGCACCGCGCCGATACCTTCCAGCGACAGGCTCATGTTGATGTCGAAGTTTTCCGCGTTGTCCGGCGACAGGTAGTTGGTGTGCGGGTCGTAGGACTGGGCGAAGGTGTTGATGTAGGCCTGGAAGATGTCTTCCGAGCGGGTCTGGTCCAGGCGCGCCAGCTGGTTCTTGTAGCGCTTGGTCAGGAGTTCCTGGATGGCCTTGGGTTCCTTGCCGGCGATCTTCAGGCGCAGGACCTCGTCCTTCAGGCGCTTGCGCCAGAGGTCGTCGAGTTCGGCGCCGGTCTTGATCCAGGGGGCGTCCTTGCGGTCCACCAGCAGCGTTTCACGGGCATTGAAGTCGATCTTGTCGACGCCCTTGTTCAGCTCGGCGAGGGTGAAGTCGAGGCGCGATTTCACCCGGTCCAGGTAGCGCTTGTAGATATCGAAGCCGGGCTGCAGGTTGCCGCTCTTGAGGAAATCGTCGAACTGGGTCTTCCACTTGTCGAACTCGGCGATGTCGCTGGCCAGGAAATAACTGCGCGCCGGATCCAGCAGCTTGATGTAGCTGTCGTAGATGATGACCGAACGTGCATCGTTCAGCGGCGGCTTGCTGTAGTGATGGCGCTTGAGCAGCTCGACCACGTTGAGACTGGCGACCACCTGATCGCGATCCGGCTGCAGCGATTCCCAGCTGTTGGCCGCCAGTGCCGTGCCCGCGAAGGGCAGGCTGGCGAGGCCGATCAGCAGGGCGAGGGCGGTGGACGGAATAAAGTGCTTCATGCCGATTCGACGCAGGGGCAATTGATAACGCATAGTGGGCCGTCTTTGATTCGCCGGTTCCAGAAGATCCGGTCGCATAATGCAAAAAGCCTGGCGCTACAAGCGCCAGGCTCGGTCTTGACATCAACTATGGAGGCACTGTGAAGGCATTGCAAGGCGTTGACGGACATGTGGAGTGGGTTGAGGCGCCAAGCCCGGCCTGCGATGTAGGTCAAGTGCGGATTCGTGTTGCCGCCGCCGGCCTCAACCGTGCCGACCTGCTGCAGCGCGCGGGGCTCTACCCGCCGCCGCCGGGTGCCAGCGAATACCTGGGGCTGGAATGTTCCGGGGTGATCGTCGAGGTGGGCGCCGGTGCGTCCTGGCAGGTGGGTGACCGGGTCTGCGCGCTGCTCGCTGGCGGCGGCATGGCCGAGGAAGTGGTGGTCGATGGCCGTCACGTGTTGCCGGTGCCGGAAGGCCTGAGCCTGCACGAGGCGGCGGCGCTGCCGGAGGTGTATGCCACGGCCTGGCTCAATCTGTTCCAGCTGGGCGGTCTGCGGCCCGGTGAGAAGGTGCTGCTGCACGCCGGGGCCAGTGGCGTCGGGTCGGCGGGTATCCAGCTGTGCAAGGCCTTCGGCAGCCCGTGCTGGGTCAGCGTCGGCTCGGCCGATCGCCTGGCCTACTGCGAGGCGCTGGGGGCCAGCGGTGGCGTGGTGCGTGGCGACGACCTGGAGGCGCTGAACGATTTCGCCCCGTTCGATGTGGTGCTCGATCCGGTGGGCGCCAACTATGCCGCGTTGAACCTCAAGCTGCTGGGTCGGGACGGGCGCTGGGTGATCATCGGCCTGATGGGCGGGCGCAAGGCGGATCTGGATCTGGCGTTGCTGCTGGGCAAGCGGATCCAGCTGACCGGATCGACGCTGCGCAACCGTGACGACCAGTTCAAGGCGGATCTGCTCCGCGACCTGCATCAGCAGGTCTGGCCGTTGTTCAGCGAGGGCCGGTTGAAGGCGCAACTGGTGGGCAGCTACCCGGTGGCGGATGCGCAGTCGGCCTTCGAGGAACTGGCGGGGAACCAGGTTTCCGGGAAGCTGGTGCTGGTGGTCGATCCGACCCTGGTTTAGGCATTTGGGGCCGCGTTGCGACCCTTCGCTACAGGCAACTCAGATTTCCTGTAGGAGCGAGGCTTGCCCGCGAAGGACCGCAACGCGGTCCCCGAAACCACCTCAGGTCCAGGCCAGGATCGGCCAGCCATTCTTCTCGGCATGCTCGCGCAACACCGGATCCGGGTTCACCACATGCGGGTGATCCACCTTCAACAGCAGCGGCAGGTCGTTGCGCGAGTCGGAGTAGAAACTCGCCCCTTCCAGGTTTTCCTCTTCCTGATCCAGCCACTCCAGCAAGCGGGTGATCTTGCCCTCGCGGTAGGTCAGCACGCCTTGCGTACGGCCGGTATAGACGCCATTGGCCACTTCCAGGTCGATCGCCAGGAATTCATCGATCCCCAGTCGCGCCGCGATGGGCCCGACCAGGTGATTGCCCGAGGCCGAGATCACCAGGATCCGGTCGCCCTGCCGACGGTGCTCGGCAATCACCCGGCAGGCATCGCTGAAAATGATCGGCTCGATGAAGTCTTCCACCCACGGCTCCACCAGATGTTCGACTTCCTCCGGCGTGCGCCCGGCCACGGGCTCCAGGCTGAAGGCCATGTAGTCCTCCATGGCCAGGTGGCCCTTGCCGTACGCCTCCATCAGTTCATGGTCGCGGCGCAGGAACGAGGGGCCGTCGACCCAGCCCAGGCGGGCCATCTGCTCGCTCCACAGCGAAGCGCAGTCGCCGTGGATCAGGGTTTCGTCGAGATCGAAGATCGCTAAAGCCATTCAAGAAAACTCCCATGCATCCCTAGGCGACTTCGCGCAGGGCAGTTGGATCGATCGACAAGGATACCCGTTGTCCGTCCGGATAGAGATCGGCGGACGAGCGGTTGAGCACGTCCACCAGCAGTTCGACGCCCCGGGCCTCGACCCGGTAGCGAATGATGTTGCCGAGCAGGCTGTGGCTGCGCACCTGGCCCTCCAGCGCGCCGTCCAGGCTCAGGGCGATGGCTTCCGGGCGGATCGCCAGGCGAGCGTTCACCGGACGCTGCAGCAGGCGGCTGGCGCTCTCGGCGTCGAGCAGGTTGTAGTTGCCGATGAAGCCGGCGGCGAAGGCGTCCACCGGCGCGGTGTAGAGCGTCTCGGCGTCGCCGCTCTGGACGATCTTGCCCTCGTTCATCAGGAAGATGCGGTCGGACATCGTCAGTGCTTCTTCCTGGTCATGGGTGACGAACACCGTGGTCAGGCCCAGTTCGCGCTGGATGCCGCGAATCTGCTCGCGCAGGTGCTTGCGAATGCGCGCGTCGAGCGCCGACAGCGGCTCGTCGAGCAGCAGCAGGCGCGGGCGGGTCACCAGCGAGCGGGCCAGGGCCACGCGCTGGCATTGACCACCGGACAGCTGGTGCGGGTAGCGCCCGGCGAAGTCCTGCAGCTCGACCATGCGCAGGACTTCGTCGACGCGGCTCCGGCTGTCCTGGCCGGTGACCTTCTGCATACGCAGGCCGAAGGCGACGTTCTGCGCCACGGTCATGTTGGGGAACAGCGCATAGCTCTGGAACACCATGCCGATCCCGCGCTTCTGCGGGCTCTGCGGCACCAGGTCGTGGCCGTCGAGCAGGATCTGGCCGCTGTCCACCGGGGTCAGCCCGGCGATGCAGCGCAGCAGGGTCGACTTGCCGCAGCCGGAGGGGCCGAGCAGGGTGATGAATTCGCCGCGGGCGATGGTGAAGTTGATGTCCTTGAACACCGGGCTGCCGGCGTAGGTCTTTTCCAGGTTCTGGATGCTGACGAAGCTCATATCAGGTCTTGTCCTTGTTCAGGCGGTTGGCTGCCCAGGTCAGCACCAGTACGAAGAGGAAGTAGGAAATCACCAGGGCGCTGTTGAAGTGGCCACTGCTGTTGCGCATGTTGTTGAGGTACACCTGCAGGGTCTCGTAGCGGGTGCCCACCAGCAGGTTGGCGAAGACGAATTCGCCGAAGAGGAACGAGAACGACAGCAGCAAGGCCACCATCAGGCCCTTGCGCAGGTTCGGCAGGACCACCAGGAACGCCGCCTGCCAGGTGCTGGCGCCGAGCAGTTGGGCGGCGTCCATCAGGTCGCGCAGGTTGATCGCCTGGAGGTTGTTGGTGATCGCCCGGTACATGAACGGCAGGGCCACAGTGAAATAGCAGCCGATCAGGATCCACGGCGTGCCGACCATGGCCATCGGCCCGGAGCCATAGAGTTGCAACAGGCCCACCGAGGACACCACCGGCGGCACCGCGAAGGGCAGCAGGATGAGGATGTTCATCAGCCCGTCGAGCTTCGGAAAGTGGTAATGCACGACGAACAGCAGCGGCAGGATCAGCAGCACCGACAACAGCAGGGCACCGACGCAGACCAGCAGCGACTGGGCGAAGGCGGTGAGGAAGCGCGGATCGCTCCACAGCGCCAGGTACCACTTGAAGGTCAGGCCGCTGGGCAGCAGGCTCGCCGACCAGCTGGTGGCCAGGGAGTAGAGCAGGGTGCCGGCCAGTGGCAGGAGCAGGATCAGGAACAGCACCCAGACCACCAGGCGGTGGTAGAGGGCACTGCGGCCAGGTTCAGCGCGCGACATGGTAGCTCCTCTTCAGCAGCCATTGGTGGACCAGGGTCACCAGGGTCATCAGTCCGACCAGGATGATCGCCAGGGCGCTGGCCAGGTTCGGGTCCAGGGAAATGTCGCCGGCCACCAGGGCGGCGATGCGGATCGGCAGCACGTTGAAGTTGCCGGTGGTCAGGGCATACACCGTGGCATAGGCGCCGAGGGCGTTGGCCAGGAGGATGACGAAGGTGCCGAGCAGCGCCGGGGTCAGCACCGGCAGGCCGATATGCCGCCAGTACTGCCAGGCATTGGCGCCAAGCAGCGCGGCGGACTCGCGCCAGTCTTCGCGCAGGGCGTCGAAGGCTGGGTAGAGCAGGAGCACGCCGAGCGGGATCTGGAAGTAGGTGTAGAGGATGATCAACCCGGTCTTGGAATACAGGTTGAAATCCTCGATCAGCCCGGCCTGCTTCAGGGCCATGGTCAGCGCGCCGTTGAAGCCCAGCAGGATGATGAAGGCGAACGCCAGCGGCACCCCGGAGAAGTTGCTGGTCATGTTGGCGAAGGCGTTGACGAAGTCACGCAGGCGCGAATCGACTCGCTGCAGCGAGTAGCTGCCGAGCACGGCGATGAAGATGCCGAACAGGCTCGACCAGAAACTGATCTCCAGGCTGTGCTGGATCGCCTGGCGATAGAACTTCGAGGCGAAGATCTTGCTGAAGTTGTCCAGGCCCCAGCCGCTTTCGGCCTGCAGGCTGTGGATCGCCACCCAGGCCAGCGGGGCGATCTGGAAGATGATGAAGAACACGGCGAAGGGCAGCAGGCACAGCAGCGCCAGCCACTTGCCACGAGACAGCGGATTCACGAGAGCAGCTCCCGGCAGACGGGTTTGTCATGGGCGACCCCGAGCAACTGGCAGATGGTGCCGCACAGTTCGGTTTGCTGGGGTTTGGCGTTGGGGTCGAGGCTGAAGCCGTCGCCGAAGACGAACAGCGGCACGTCGCGCTCCTCCGGCAGCAGGCCGTTGTGCGAACGGTCGTTGTTCATGCCGTGGTCGGCGGTCACCAGCACCTGGTAGCCCTCGGCGAGCCAGGTGGCCAGGTAGTTGGCGAGCAGGATGTCGGCCGAGCGCGCGCTGTTGCGGTACTGGCTGCTGTCCAGGCCGTGGCGGTGGCCGGCATCGTCGATGTTCATCGGGTGCACCAGGAGGAAGCCGGGTCGGTACTTGCGCCGCAGGTACTCGGCGTCGGCGAACAGGTGTGAGTCCGGGTAGTGGTCGGCGTAGTAGAACAGGCCGTGCTGGATCGGCAGCTTCGGCGTGTGGGTGTGGCGGTCGCGGACCGGATCGAAGGGCGTGCGGTTGTACAGTTCGCTGACCCAGTGATAGGCCGCCGCGGCCGTATTCACGCCACCTTCGCGGGCGTAGTGGAAGATGCTGCGCTGGTTGGACAGGCGCGACACCTGGTTGTGCACGATGCCGCTGTCGATGGGCGGCACGCCGGTGAGGATGCATTCGTACAGCGGCCGCGACAGGGCCGGCAGTTCGCATTCGAGGCGGTACAGCGCGGCGCGGTCGGCTTCGACGTAGGCGTGCAGGTGGCCCATGGCGTGGTGGGCGACCTGGTGGTTGAGGCCGTCTAGGAGGACCAGGATGACGTTGTGCTTCATGTTGCGGGCTCCGGGGCCGGGTGGGACGGGGACCGCTGTGCGGTCCTTCGCGAGCAAGCTCGCTCCCACAAGGCCAGGTCAGCGCTGTTCCTTTGGGAGCGAGCTTGCTCGCGAAGGGCCGCGCAGCGGCCCTGGAACCACTTATTCCATCTCGATGATCACTTGCTCCTGCCACTTCTGCGGCAGGGCCTTGGAGGTGGCCTCCCAGGCCGCGGCGTCCTTGATCGGCTGGGCCGCGCGGTACTGCTCGTTCGGCAGCAGCCTGGCCTGCACCTCGGCCGGCAGCTTCAGGTGCTCGGCGCGGATCGGACGGGCGTGACCGATCGCCAGGTTGGTCTGGCCGGCGTCGCTGAAGATGTATTCGCGGGTCAGCTTGGCGGCGTTCGGGTGCTTGGCGTACTTGTTGATGATGGTGGTGTAGCCGGAGATTACCGAGCCATCGGACGGAATCAGCACTTCGAAGCGATTCGGATCGATCTGCTGGCGATAGCTCAGGCCGTTGAAGTCCCAGACCACGCCGACTTCCACTTCACCCTTTTCCAGGGTCTGGATGGTCGGGTTGGCGAGCGACAGGCGCTTCTGCTGGGCCAGCTTGGTGAACAGCTGCAGGCCCGGCTCGATGTTCTTCTCGTCGCCCTTGTAGGCGATCGCCGCGGCCAGCACGCCGTTGGCGGCCTGGGCGGCAGTGCCGACGTCACCGATGGCAACCTTGTACTTGCCCTTTTCCAGGTCATGCCAGGTTTTCGGGATGTCGGCTTCCTTCACCAGTTGCTTGTTGACGATGAAGGCGATGGTGCCGGTATAGGCCAGGGCCCAGTGACCGTCTTGGTCCTTGGCCCAGTCCGGGACCTGGTCCCAGGTGCTCGGCTTGTACGGCTGGGTCACGCCCTTGGCCACCGCGATCGGCCCGAAGGCGGCGCCGACGTCACCGATATCGGCGCTGGCGTTGTCCTTCTCGGCGTCGAACTTGGCCACTTCCTGGGCCGAGCTCATGTCGGTGTCCATGTGCTTGAGGCCGTACTTACTGGCGAGGTCGGCCCAGGTGCCTTTCCAGTTGGCCCAGGCATCGGGCATGCCGACGCTGTTCACGGTGCCTTCCTTGCGGGCGGCGTCTTCCAGGGCTTTGAGGTCGGTGTCGGCGGCGAACGCCGTGTGCGACAGGGCAATGCTCGCGCCTAACAGAGAGGCCAGGAAAAGCTGTTTCATCCGAAGCTCCTTAATGGGTGCCTTGCACAACGTGAGAGGTTGGGGCGTGCTGCGTTTCGGTTGGTCTAGGTCAGCAATACCTGAGCCAAGGTAGGCGTGTTGCGTGACAGTTTGATGTCGGGAAATGTGTCGACTGACCTTGGCAATACAGCGTAGACCACGGCAAGAACCCCGCCTGCCGGGGCTTTCAACGTGACCGAAGGCAACCGTTCGGCACCACTGTCATCTGTGTTTCATCTGCATTGCCTAAGCTCATGGGGTTTTTCCGGCACGGCATTTGCGCACCATTGCGGTACGTATGCGAGGCTGGACTAGTCCAGACAGGAAGCCTTTGATGCACGCACTGCCGACCCGCGCGGTTACAGCGATCTGCCATGCCTTGCAGGAGCAGATCGAACACGGCCTGCTCCCGCCGGGAAGCAAGCTGCCCGCCGAACGCAAGCTCAGCGATGTGTTCGACACCACCCGCATCACCCTGCGCGAAGCGCTGGTGCAACTGGAGGCCCAGGGCCTGATCTATCGCGAGGAGCGGCGCGGCTGGTTCGTCGCGCCCGAGCGGCTGACCTATGACCTGATCGAGCGCAGCCATTTCCACGCCATGGTCCGCGATCAGGGGCGCGTCCCCGCCACCGAACTGCTGTCGGCGCGCCTGCAGCCGGCTGCCGCGGCGATCTGCGCGCGCCTGCGCTTGCCGGCGCTGTCCAGCGTGATCCAGATCTGCCGCCTGCGCCGCATCGACGGGCGCGCGGTGCTGTATGCCGAGCACTACCTGAATCCGGAGTACTTTCCCGGCATCCTCGAGCACGATCTTGGCCAGTCGCTGACCGAGATCTATGCCTGCCACTACGGCATTCACTACGGGCGGGTATGTTTCGAGATTCTGCCGACCGCCTTGCCGGCCGCCGCGGCGTCGGCGCTGAAGGTGTCGCCGGGGAGTGCCGGGCTGCATATCACCCGGGTCAACAGCGATCAGAACGGACGCCTGATCGACTGCGACCTGGAGTACTGGCGCCACGATGCGATCCGCATCCGCGCCGACGCGGGCTAGTCCTTGGCGGTGCCGCCGGCGGAGGTCAGCACCTGCACCGAAAGCCGGGGCGTGGCCAGGTCCAGGCCGGCCTCGTCGAGCTGACGCTTGAGCGCCAGGTTGAACGCGCGGGAGACCTCCCACTGCTTGATCGGCGCGGTCTTGAAGCGCGCGCGCAGTACCGCCGAGCCGGATTCGAAACTTTCCACCCCCTGAAACTCCAGCGGCGACCAGATATTGCGGCGCTGCAACGGATCGGTGCGCATCTTCTGGCCGACGTCCCGCACCAGGGCGATGGCCTGGTCGATGTTCATGCTGTGGGGGATGGCGATGCGGAAGATCGCGTAGCCGAACTCGCGGGAGTAGTTCTTGATGCTCTTGATCTCGCTGAACGGGATGGTGTGGACGATGCCGTCGATGTCGCGCAGGCGCACGGTACGGATGGTCAGGCCCTCGACGGTGCCCAGGTGGCCGCCGACATCGACGTAGTCGTCGATGGCCAGGGAGTCCTCGATGATGATGAACAGGCCGGTGATCAGGTCGGCCACCAGCGACTGCGCGCCGAAGCCGATGGCCAGGCCGATGACGCCGGCACCAGCCAGCAGCGGGGTGACGTTCATGCCCATGTTCGCCAGGGCGACGATCAGGGCGATGATGGCGATCGCCACGAACAGCACGTTGCGGATCAGCGGCATCATGGTCTGCGCCCGGGCGTTGGCCAGGCCCTTGCGCGAGCGGGTCAGGGCGTGGTGCACGGCGGTGTCGGCGAGGATCCACACCAGCCAGGCGACGATCAGGGTACCGGCCAGGCCAGCCAGGCGCATCGCCACCTCATGTCCCTCGCCCTCGGCGAAGGTGATCAGGGAAAGGCCCCAGACCCGCAGCCCCATTTCGATGAACAGCAGCCAGATGGTCAGGTGCACCAGGGTGTAGCCGAAGCTGCGCAGGCGTTCCGCATACACCGCCTGGCGCCGGTTGGCGCGCCGTGGCTTGAGCGCGTGGCGGCGCACCAGGCCGTTGATCACCATGCACAGGATCACCAGCACCGTGCACATCAGCGACTGGCGCAGGGCGGTGCTGGTATCGCCGGCGGAAACGAAGGTGGCGAACAGGGAAATGCCCACCAGCACCAGCGCCGGCAGGAACCAGAAGCTGCCGAGCACTTCGATGGTGTCGCTCAGCGCACGGCGCTTGAGGCGCTGGGCCAGCGGCTGGTTGCGGATCAGGTGGGCGATCGGGCGGCGGAAGCGCAGGATGAACAGCGCGGTGGACAGCGCCGCGAGGACATTGGCCAGGGTCGCCAGGGCGTGGGCCAGGTGGGTGCCGAGGGCCAGGTACAGGCGCGGATCGTTCATCGCCTCGCCGAAGGCGGCGAAGCTGCCGATCAGCCACAGCGGGCGGAAAGCCTGGTGGCGGAGGATGTGCAGGGCGCGGTGGCGGTGCGGGCCGTCGAGCAGGGAAAAGGCGATGACGCAGATGGCCGAGAAGCAGGTACCGACCACCAGCGCATAGGCCAGGACCATGGCCATGGATTTGCCCAGCGACGACGGCAGGGCGAAGCTCAGGTACACGGTGATCACCAGCGCCACCAGCCAGGGGCCGAGCTTGCGCAGGGCGAAACGCACCAGGTCCCAGGTGCGTGGGTGCTGGGGCAATTCCTCGGTCAGGCCGAACTTCAGCCGCAGGCGGTGGCTGGCCCAGTTCAGCGCATACGCCAGCAGGCTCCACAGGGCGATGATGGCGATGAAACCGAACAGCAGGCCCGGCAACTGCTGGACCGGAACCTTGAGCGCGGCCAGTTCGATCTGTGCCAGTTCCATCTCGTCGGACCAGCGCTTGAACGGGCTGGCCTCGCCGCTGAACTGCTTTTCCAGCTCAGCGAGGGTGCCGCCGATCAGGCCCAGCACCCCTTGTTCCGGCTCCGGCTGGGCCTTGCGGGTGCTGTCGCGGAGTTTCTTCAGGTCGTTCAGCAGGCGCGTGCGCTGCTGGTCGTTTTCCAGGGTGGTGATGACTTCGTCGAGGGACTTGCCCAGCGGCTCGGTAGCCTGGGGCTGGGCCGGGGTGCCGCCGAGCAGGCTCGGCAGGCCCGCGGCCTGGGCTTGGGCGACAGCGCCGCAGAGAAACACCAGGAAGGTGAGAACACGCAGGAAAGCAGGCACCGGACGATCGACCTCGAACACTTGATCGGCGCAGTGTAGAGCATTTCTCAGGCGAGTTTTTCCAGGATCTTCCACACCATGATGCCGAGGATCGACAGCATGCCGAGCCACATCATCAGCACCCCGGAGTTGCGCTCGCGGTTGCTGAAGCCGATGGTCAGCAGGATCAGGCCGGCGAGCACCGGAAGGAACATCGATTGAAATGCGGACATGCGCAAGGTCCTTCTTTTTCCTCGGAAACGTCAGGCAAGAGCATAGGCGTAAAACAAGCGAAGCGGCTTGATCGGCATCACGGGTCGGGGAAAAGGGCTGCAAAGCAGCCCCAAAACCTGGCTTACGGCAGCTCGCGGCTGCAATAGAAGGCGGTGAGGACCTTGACCAGGTGCGCGAGGTCCTGGCTGCCGCACAGCTCGCGGATCGAGTGCATGGCGAAGGTCGGCAGGCCGATATCGACGGTGCGCACGCCCAGGTGGCTGGCGGTGATCGGGCCGATGGTCGAGCCGCAGCCCATGTCGCTGCGCACCACGAAGCTCTGCACCGGCACTTCCTCGGCCATGCACAGGTGGCGGAAGAAGCCGGCGGTTTCGCTGTTGGTGGCGTAGCGCTGGTTGTTGTTGACCTTGATCACCGGGCCGGCGTTGAGCTTGGGACCGTGGTTGCCGTCGTGCTTGTCGGCGTAGTTGGGGTGCACGCCGTGGGCGTTGTCCGCCGAGACCAGTAGCGAGCGCTGGATGGTGCGGACGAATTCGTCGCCGTCCGGCAGCAGGCGGCGCAGGGTCTGCTCCAGCATCGGGCCATCGGCACCGCAGGCCGAGCAGGAGCCGACTTCCTCGTGGTCGTTGCACACCAGCACGCAGGTCTCGTCGCTGTCGGCATTGAGCAGCGCCTGCAGGCCGGCGAAGCAGGACAGCAGGTTGTCCAGGCGCGCACCGGCGATGAACTCGCCGTGCAGGCCGACCAGGGCGGCGTCCTGGGTATCGTAGAAGCTCAGTTCGTAATCCAGCACCACGTCGGCATTGAGGCCGTGTTCGCGGGCCAGTTGCTCGGTGAGCAGGGCGCGGAAGTCGGCGCGCTCGTCACCGGCGACCTGGGCCAGGATCGGTGGCAGTTCGGTCTGCGGGTTGATCGCCCAGCCTTCGTTGGCGCTGCGGTTGAGGTGGATCGCCAGGTTGGGGATCACCGCGATCGGCAGCTTGAAGTCCACCAGTGCGCTTTCCACCTTGCCGTCGCGACGGAAGGTGACGCGCCCGGCCAGGGACAGGTCGCGGTCGAACCAGGGGGCGAGCAGGGCGCCGCCGTAGACTTCCACACCCAGTTGCCAGAAACCGTGGCGTTGCAGCTCGGGCTGCGGCTTGACCCGCAGGCACGGGCTGTCGGTGTGGGCGCCGACCAGGCGGATGCCGTCGAGCAGCGGCGAATGGCGGCCGAGCTTGATGGCGATGATCGAGGAGTCGTTGCGGGTCAGGTAGTAGCGGCCACCGGGCGCCGTGGCCCAGCTGTCGCGCTCGTCCAGGCGCTGGTAGCCGGCGGCCTCGAGGCGCTTGGCCAGGCTCGCGGTGGCGTGGAAGGGCGTGGGGGAGGCTTTGAGGAATTCAATCAGGCCGTGGTTCAGGGCGTCGCGCATAGGTCACTCCAGACAGCAGTGGGCGCGAGTTTAGCGCAGATGCGCACGGCTTTGGCACCGTGTTGAGCCTATCGCGGGCAACGCCCGCTCCCACAGGTTCTGTGGTGCATGGGGTACCTGTAGGAGCGGGCGTTGCCCGCGATAGGGGCGCCGCGGTTCCGGATCAGAACGGCGCCGGGCACTCGAACTTCAGGCGCTCGCCCGTCACCGGATGGGTGAAGCCCAGCATCGAGGCATGCAGGCACAGCCGCTCATGGGCTGCCAGCGCCTGCGGATTGGCGTATAGCCGATCCCCGAGCAACGGATGCCCGATCGACAGCATGTGCACGCGCAACTGATGCGAGCGCCCGGTGATCGGCGTCAGCTCGACCCGGCAGTAGTCGCCACAGCGCTCGACGATGCGCCAGAAGGTCAACGCATGCTTGCCCTGCTCATGATCCACGACGTGCCGCGGCTTGGTCGGCGGGTCGTAGCGCAGCGGCAGGTCGATGCTGCCGCTGTCGAGGGCCGGTTGGCCCCAGCACAGCGCGGTGTAGGCCTTTTCGGTCTCGCGGTCGTGGAACTGCCGCGACAGCTCGCGGTGGCTGTCGGCATTGCGGGCGAGAAGAATGATCCCCGAGGTTTCCCAGTCCAGGCGATGGACGATCAGGGCATCGGGATAGCCGTTTTCCTGCAGGCGGGTGATCAGGCAATCCTTGTTGTCGTCGGCCCGGCCGGGCACGGAGAGCAGCAGGGTCGGCTTGTTGACCACCAGGATGGCCTCATCCTCGTGCAGGATGTGAACGTTGGACAGCGGCATTGCGGGTTCTCTGCAAACGCCAACGGCGACGGCCGGACCCGAGGTTTTGCAGCCCGGGCCCGGCGGTCGCCGTGGCAGGTTACCGTAACCGCCGATCAGCGGTCGGGCAGGGTGATGTTGAGTTCGAGAATCGAGCAGCTGCCCTGGTTCTCCAGCGCCACCTGCACGTCATCGTTGCCGATGTTGACGTACTTGCGGATCACTTCCAGCAGTTCCTGCTGCAGGGCCGGCAGGTAGTCCGGGGTGCTGCGTTGTCCGCGCTCGTGCGCCACGATGATCTGTAGACGCTCTTTCGCAACCGACGCGGAACTCTGTTTTTTGCTGGCACGAAAGAAGTCAAAAAGGTTCATGGGTCAATTGCCTCCAAACAGGCGCTCGAAGAATCCCTTCTTCTGTGCGTCGATGAACCGCAGGTCCACGGTCTTGCCCAGCAGGCGGTCGACGGTGTCGCTGTACGCCTGGCCGGCATCGCTCTGGTCGTCGAGGATGACCGGAACGCCCTGGTTGGAAGCCTTGAGTACCGCCTGGGATTCGGGAATGACACCCAGCAGCGCGATCGAGAGGATTTCCTTGACGTCGTCGACGCCGAGCATCTCGCCCTTGCTCACGCGCTCGGGGTGGTAACGGGTGATCAGCAGGTGTTCCTTGATCGGGTCTTCGTTCTGCTCGGCGCGGCGCGACTTGCTGGCCAGCAGGCCGAGCATGCGGTCGGAGTCGCGAACCGAGGAGACTTCCGGGTTGGTCACGACGATGGCTTCGTCGGCGAAGTACATCGCCAGGTGCGCGCCCTTCTCGATACCGGCCGGGGAGTCGCAGACCACGAAGTCGAAGTCTTTCTTCAGTTCCATCAGCACGCGCTCGACGCCTTCCTGGGTCAGGGCGTCCTTGTCGCGGGTCTGGCTGGCGGCCAGCACGTACAGGTTCTCGAGGCGCTTGTCCTTGATCAGGGCCTGCTGCAGGTTGGCTTCGTTGTTGACCACGTTGACGAAGTCGTACACCACGCGGCGTTCGCAGCCCATGATCAGGTCGAGGTTACGCAGGCCGACGTCGAAGTCGACGATGACAGTCTTGTGCCCGCGCAGCGCGAGGCCGGTACCGATGGCGGCACTGGTGGTGGTCTTGCCCACACCACCCTTGCCGGAAGTAACCACGAGAATCTTGGCCAAGGTGTATCACCCCTAAAAATGATGAAAATGGACACGTGGTCCCAAAAATGCAAAAAACGGCAACTAACTGACTAAGTTGCGCGGAAAATGGCGGCAGTATCCGTTAAAGGCGGGTGATGTTCAACACGTCACCGGACAGGCTGACCTGCACCCCGGCACCCCACAGCGGATCGCGGCGCAGGTCTTCGGAGACCTTGTACTGCCCGGCGATCGACACCAGTTCGGCGGTCATCTGCTGGCAGAAGATCCGCGCCCTGGTATTGCCTTTTATGCCAGCGAGGGCGCGTCCGCGCATTGGCCCGTACACATGGATATTGCCATCGGCGAGAAGTTCCGCGCCCGGGCTGACCGCGGACACTACTACCAGATCGCCACCCTGAGCATAGATCTGTTGGCCACCGCGTACAGGCGAGGTGATGATCTTCGTTGGCCGCACCGTTGGCTCAGGCGGTGGAGGCGGTGGCGCCGGGGCGGGTTCGGGCTTTTTCACGGGTTCCGCTTCCACCGGGTCCACCGGCCGCTCGCGGGCCCCGGACGGTGGCAGCACCGGCAGGTCGATGGCGATGGCGGCGGCGATGTCCTCGATGCGGCTGGCGCGGATCGCCAGGGTGCGCAGGCCATGCTGGCGGCAGACGCGCATCATGCCCGGCAGGTCGACCGAGCCTTCGCCGGCCGGCAGCTTGTCCAGCGCCAGCACCAGTGGCGTGTTGCTGAAGAAGTTCGGCGCCTGGGCCACCTTGGCCGCCAGTTGCCTGTCGAGTCCTTCGAGGTCGTTCCGGGCAAGCTCCAGCACGGTGATGGCGAGCATGCTGCCCTTGAGCTGGAACACGGGGGCTTGGTCTGGCGTCTGGCTTTGGCTCATGGTCTGCGTCGAGGCGGCTTTGTTGCGAAAAGTGCCCAGACTTATAACGAGAACGCCGGTTAGCCGCAACCCGCGCCGAACCGTTGTAGAATGCCCGGCCTTTTTCTTTCCGGAATCTTGAATGGATCGCCCGCGTTTTCGTCCTTATTTCCTGCACCCGCGTTTCTGGCCGCTGTGGCTGGGACTCGGCCTGCTCTGGCTGATCGTGCAGCTGCCGTACCCGGTTTTGCTGGGGATCGGCCGCGCCCTCGGTGCGCTCATGTACCGTGTGGCCGGAGCCCGGCGGGCGATCGCGGCGCGCAACCTGGAGCTGTGTTTCCCCGAACTGCCGTCCGTCGAGCGGACCCGCCTGCTCAAGGAAAACTTCGCCTCCACCGGCATCGCCTTCTTCGAAATGGCCATGAGCTGGTGGTGGCCCAAGGCCCGCCTGGCGCGCCTGGCGCACATCGAAGGGCTGGAGCATCTGCAGGCGGCGCAACGTGATGGCCAGGGTGCCATCTTGATGGCCCTGCACTTCACCACCCTGGAGATCGGTGCCGCGCTGCTCGGCCAGCAACACACCATCGACGGCATGTACCGCGAGCACAAGAATGCGCTGTTCGACTGGGTCCAGCGCCGCGGTCGCGAGCGCCACAACCTCGATTCGCTGGCGGTGGAGCGCGAGGACGTGCGCGGCATGCTCAAGCTGCTGCGTGCCGGGCGCGCCATCTGGTACGCGCCGGACCAGGACTACGGCGCCAAGCAGAGCCTGTTCGTGCCGCTGTTCGGCATCCAGGCGGCGACGGTCACCGCCACCACCAAGTTCGCCCGCCTGGGCAAGGCGCGGGTGATTCCCTTCACCCAGGAGCGCCTGGCCGACGGCAGCGGTTATCGCCTGGTGATCCATCCGCCGCTGCAGGACTTCCCGGGGGAAACCGAGGAAGCCGACTGCCTGCGCATCAATCAGTGGATCGAGCAGGCACTGCGCGAATGCCCCGAGCAGTACCTGTGGGCACACCGGCGCTTCAAGTCGCGTCCGCCCGGAGAGCCGAAGCTGTACACGCGGTAGGCACTTCATCTTCATTCCAGGGAGTACGCGCATGGCAGCAGCAGAACCGGTCACCGGCCTGATCCTTTCCGGAGGCGGTGCCCGTGCCGCCTATCAGGTCGGGGTCCTGGCGGGTATCGCCGACCTGCTGCCGCCAGGTGCGGCCAACCCCTTTCCGGTGATCGTCGGCACGTCGGCCGGGGCGATCAACGCGGTCACCCTGGCCAGTGGTGCCCTGCATTTCGCCGAGGCGATCCGCCGCCTGACCAGTTTCTGGCAGGGTTTCCGCAGTCACCAGGTGCTGCGCAGCGACTGGCCCGGGGTCGTGCGCCAGGCCAGTCGCTTCGTCGCCCACAGCCTGCTCGGCCTGGGCCGACAGGTGCCGGTGGCCTTGCTCGACAGCTCGCCCCTGCGCGGCCTTCTGAACGCTCACCTGGACCTGAGCGGCATCGGCCAGGCCATCGAGCAGCGTCACCTGCGCGCGGTAGCGGTGACCGCGTTCGGCTACGAGTCCGGCCAGGCGGTGACCTTCTACCAGGGCCGTGGCGCCATCGATCCGTGGCTGCGCCATCGGCGCATCGGTCTGCCGACGCGCCTGAGCATCGAGCACCTGCTGGCCAGTTCGGCGATTCCGCTGCTGTTCGCGCCGATCAAGCTCGGCCACGAATACTACGGCGATGGTGCGGTGCGCCAGTCGGCGCCGATCAGTCCGGCGCTGCACCTGGGCGCCAACCGCATCCTCGTGGTGGGGGTCAGCGGCAACCCGCGCGGTCCTTCGGACACCATGCCGCAGGCGCGGGTCTACAGCGGCCAGCCGCCGAGCCTGGCGCAGATCGGCGGGCATCTGCTCAACAGTACCTTCATCGACAGCCTGGAAGACGACCTCGAACTGCTCCAGCGCCTGAATCACCTGAGCCATCTGCTGCCGGCGCAGACTCACCCGCAGCGCCTGGGCCTGGCGCCGGTGGAGGTACTGGTGGTCGCGCCGAGCCAGCCGCTGGATGAAATCGCCGCGCGCCACCGGCGTGAGTTGCCGGCGGCGTTGCGTCTGTTCCTGCGCGGGCCGGGGGCGACCAAGACCAGCGGCGCCGGGGTGCTCAGCTATCTGTTGTTCGAGGCGGGGTATTGCAGCGAGCTGATCGAGCTTGGCCGGCGTGATGCCCTGGCCAAGAGTGTCCAACTGCGCAGCTTCCTCGGCCTGCCGGGGAGTCACGCCTGACGGCCCCCTTGTAGGAGCTCAGGTCACTCGGCGATCTGCAGCTTGCGCGACTCGGTATAGACGTAGCGCACCTTCTCGTACTCGAACGGCGAGTTCATCTGCCCGTAGCGGAAGTTGGTGGTGTAGCGCTTGTCGATGCTGCGCAGCACCCACAGCTCCGGATGGTCGCTGCTGACTTGCGCGACATTGAGGAAGTTGATCTGGTTCTCCGCGCTGTAGTCCACCACCAGGCCGCCGGTGTCGCGCAGGTTCGACGGGCCGAGGATCGGCAGCATCAGGTACGGGCCACCCGGTACGCCCCAGACCCCCAGGGTCTGGCCGAAGTCCTCGTTCTGCTTGGGCAGGCCCATCTTCGCCGCCGGGTCCCACAGGCCGAACACGCCGATGGTGGTGTTGAGCAGCAGGCGCCCGGTGATTTCCATGGAGCGCTTGCCCTTGAACTGCAGCAGGCTGTTGAGCAGGTTGGGCACGTCACCGATGTTGCTGAAGAAATTGCTCACGCCGCTGCGCAGGATTTCCGGGGTGACGTAGCGGTAGCCGTTGACCACCGGCAGGAACACCCATTGGTCGAAGCGGTAGTTGAAGTGATAGACGCGACGGTTCCACGACTCCAGCGGGTCGTATATCTCCAGGGCATTCAGGGTGGCGCGCTCGAACTCGCGCTGGTCCAGGCCGAGGTTGAATTTCAGTTCCTTGAGCGGTTCGGTGAAACCGTCGGTGTCGAGGGCGCTGGCCGTCGGCGCGGGCTCGTCGGCGAAGGCCGGTGCGGCAGACAGCAGCAGGGCGGTGATCAGCAGACGTTTAACCACGGAAAAACTCCAGCATGGCGTCGCTGTTGACGCGGTAATTGAGGTTGCCGCAATGGCCGCCATGGGGGTACAGGGTCAGCCGGTCGCCGAAGGTCTTGCGCAGGAACCCGATGTCGCCGGGGCCGAGGATCAGGTCGTCGGCGTTGTGCATCACGGCGATCTTCGGCGACTTGCTGAGATAGTCCTGCAGGGCGTAGAGGCTGACCTGGTCGATCAGTTGCAACAGGCTGCCGCCGTCGGTGCGGGCGCGCCACATGGGGATCACCTGCTCGGTCAGGTAGCAGTCGAAGTCGCACTGCAGCGCGCGCTTGAAGAAGGGCGTCAGGCTGCTGCTCTCGGTGATCGGGAATTTCGGCGGGATGATCAGGCCGCGGCGGTTGATCAGGTCCGAGGTGAAGGCGATGTCGGCGGCGGAGAAACGGAAGGAGCTGCCGATCAGCATGGCCATCTGTTCGTTGGACAGGTGCTGGCGCGACTGCTGGAAGTCGTAGAGCAGGGCATCGTTGAGGTCGATGTAGCCTTTCTGCTGGAAGTAGCGGGTCAGCTTGTTGAGAACCAGCTCATAGAAGTTGGTGTGGCTGGTGACACCCTTGACCTCGGTCTGTACCAGGCGATCGAGGTTGCTGATCGAGGTGTACAGGTTCACCGGCGGGTTGAGCAGCAGCACGCGCTTGAAGTTGAAGCTGCGCCGGGTCTCGTCGAGGTGGGCGACGAACGCCGCGTCGAGGGCGCCGAGGCTGTAGCCGCTGAGGTAGAACGCCTTCACCGGCAGCCGTGGGTGCTGCGCGCGCACGCCCTGCATGACCCGGTAAAGGTCCTCGGCGTCCTCGCTGCTGACCCCCGGCGTGGCGAAGCGCGACGCCGCGCTCATGAAGTCGTAGCTGGTCGGCGAGGACAGCTGCACCACATGGAAACCGGCCTTGTAGTAGAGGCGCTTGAGGTACTCGTTGATGCTGGCGTTGAACGGCGCGCCGGTGCCGGCGATGAGGAAGATCAGCGGCGCTTCGTGGTCCTGGCGGGCCAGGCGGTAGGTCAGCTTCTTCACCGGCCAGAAGTTGTCCGGCAGGGTGAAGGCGCGCTCGGGGCGCAGGTTCAGGTTGTAGTCGTTCTGGGTGATGTCATCGTCCGTGGGCAGCTCGGGACGCAGGTCCGGCGGCGTGGTGGCGATGGTCGCCTCGAAGGGATTGGTCAGTGGATAGCCGTAGGTGGCGGCATCGATGTCCGCCGCCATCGCGGACGCGCTCAACAGTAGGCCGCCCAGCCAGGCAGCGAGGCGCAGTGGTCGAAACATGACGGATCCCCGGAAAAGACAAAAAACTCGTTGCACCCTAGGACACTTGTGTGACGAAAGAAGTTGCCAAGTGCCACTGTCTTTGTTGTCCCGGATGTTGCCGCGCCGGGCTTGGCCACGGCAACAACAGGTTGCATTTTCCTTTGCGGTAAAAATAGCCGAGGCGGGCGCTTTCGCCTTGCGTAGACGCTCCGGGGGATTATGCTGGGCGCCGATTTTTCTGTTTCTGGAGTACTCCATGTCATCGCGTTTGCCATTTATCGCTTTGTTGCTGTTCCTGCCGCTGTGGCTGGCTGCCAGCTACGGCGTGCGTTACGGCTTCATGGAGGATGCGCAGTGGGTGGGGATCTGTTCGGCGCAGGTGCAGACCTGGGAATGCCAGGTGCGGTCAGCGCTGGGGCTGACCATTCATTTCCGCATTCTCGCCTGGATCGGCCTGGGGCTGGCGCTGCTGGCCAGTTTCGTGCCGCGGCGGACGGGCTGGTGGCTGGCGGTGGCGGCGCTGGTGGCGGGGATTCCGGCGTTGGTGCTGTATACCGCGAGCATCGCGGTGTTCGCGGTGGTGCTGGCGGGGTTGAGGCTGGTCAGGAAGACTCGGTAATCAGGCTTTGGGCCTGCTTTGCAGGCCTTCGCAGGCAAGCCAGCGCCTACAGAGGCATCGCGCGTTATCCGTAGGAGCGTGGCTTGCCCGCGAAGGGCCGCATAGAGGCCCCAAAACCATTCACTGCCGGACCCGCAGGCATCTCCACAAAGCGACAGCCATCACGGCGCTGACCAGCGCCCAGATCCAGGCCTGCTGGCTTTCCAGCCCTTCCCGGTACAACTGCGGTGCAATGCCCACACCCACGATGAAGGTCAGCAACGCCACCTCCGCCCGCGGCACCCGCACCGGCCGCAGCAGGTACACCAGCGCTGGCAGCACGAACGCGGCACTCGGGAAGCTGCGATAACGCGGATCGAACACCAGCGCCAGTACGCTCACCGCTGCCGCGAAGCCCGCCGCCACGACCCACCAGCCGGCCCGCGCTTCCAGCCAGCCGAACACCCGCTCACGCCAGCCCTCGCGGTACGCCAGGGCCAGCGCGCCATGGGCCAGCACCAGCAGGTTCAGCCCCGCCAGCAATACCACCCACAGCCATTCGCCCATGAAGCGGCTGTTGGTCCGCGCCAGCTCGCCCCACAAGCCAAGACTCGCCGCGCCGATCGCCGCCAGCAGCGGCAGGGCCAGGGCATTGCGCGTCCCCCTCGCCGGCCCGGCCAGCGCCAGTACGCCGATGAACAGCGCCACCCCGGCCGCCAGCCACTGCGGCCAGAACGCCAGGTTGCTCACCGGTCCTTCGAGCACGCCCTTGTCCTGGCGATCGGCGTCGTACAGCCCCCAGTAGCCACCCACCGCGCCTTCGCTGGCGCGTTTCCAGGGCTGGTCGAAGGCTTCGATCAGGTTGTAGTGCCAGCCGTTCTGCTCGGCCATGGCCACGAAGCCGCGAATGAAGCGCGCCTCGTTGACCCGGCTGGGCAGGGCGGTTTCGCGCTGGCGACCCTCGCTGGGCCAACCGGTCTCGCCGATGAGGATGTCCTTCGGTGCGAACTTGTTGCCGAAGACCTGGCGGATCTCGCCGACATGGGCCAGGGCATCGTCGATGCCGCGCGGGTCGTCTTCCCAGTAGGGCAGCAGGTGGATGGTCAGGAAGTCCACCGCCGGGGCGATCTGCGGGTGCTGCAGCCAGAATTCCCAGACATCGGCGTAGGTCACCGGCACCTGCACCTGGCTCTTCACCCGGGCGATGAGCTCGGCCAGGCGATCGCCAGTGACCTCCTTGCGCAGCAGCGTCTCGTTGCCGACGATCACCGCGCGGACCACGTCCGGGTTGGCGTTGGCCGAGGCGATCAGGGCGACGATCTCCTTCTCGGTATCCACCGGATTGCCATTGACCCAGGCCCCCAGCATCACCTTCAACCCGTGCTTGCGGGCGATGGCCGGGATCTCCTCGAGACCGGTCATGGAATAGGTGCGGATGCACTCGAAGCGTTTCGACAGCAGCGCGAGGTCGGCATCGATGCGTTCCGGGCGCAGGGTGAAGGGCTGGTCGAAGGGCGACTGGTCCTTGTCGAACGGGGTGTAGGACGCGCACTGCAGCTTGTGCGTGGCGCTGGCGGCGTCGGGCAGCAGCACCGGCTTGCCGAGCCCGTACCAGAGCCCGCCGAGGGCGAACAGGGCGAGCAGGCAGGCGAACAGGTAAGGCGGCAGCGCAGAGCGGGCGGTCGAAGACATGGAGCGATCCGGTGAGGCAACAAAGCCGCCAATACTACCTGCAAATTCCCGCGGTTTTTCCTTCGGCATGCAAAGTTCGGGCGGGTTTGCCGGAGGCCCCCGTGTCGCGGGCAGGTGCTGGCTATATGGTGTCGTTTCTCGATGTTTCGAGGTCGCTGACAGAGCAGGTTCGTCGCGAGCCGGGGTTGATGATGGACGCCATCAGTACTCCGCTGATGCGGTCCTGGTCCAGGCTTTGAGGCGTGAAGGGGGCGCCGTGCACCAGAACAAGACGTAGCCCGATCTGCGTCGGGCGCTCGACTCTATCCGTGAAGTGACAAGGGGAAGCTTTGATGAAAATGCGACGACTCCTGGGGGCGACCACCGCCCTGGCATTGGCCTTCAGCGCCGCTCAGGCGATGGCCAAGGAAGTGAGCATCGGTTATGTGGATGGCTGGTCCGACAGTGTGGCGACCACCCATGTGGCCGCCGAGGTCATCAAACAGAAGCTGGGCTATGACGTGAAACTCATGCCGGTGGCCACCGGCATCATGTGGCAGGGGGTCGCCACCGGCAAACTCGATGCCATGCTCTCCGCCTGGCTGCCGGTCACCCACGGCGAGTACTGGACCAAGAACAAGGACAACGTGGTCGACTACGGTCCGAACTTCAAGGACGCCAAGATCGGCCTGATCGTCCCTGAATACGTCAAGGCGCAGTCGGTGGCCGACCTCAAGACCGAGGAAGGCTTCAAGAAGAAGATCGTCGGCATCGATGCCGGCTCCGGGGTAATGCTCAAGACCGACCAGGCGATCAAGGACTACGAGCTCACCGGCTACAAACTGCAGGCCAGCTCCGGCGCGGCGATGACCGCCGAACTGGGCCGTGCCTACGACAAGAAGCAGGACATCGCGGTGACCGGCTGGGTGCCGCACTGGATGTTCGCCAAGTGGAAACTGCGTTTCCTCGAAGACCCGAAAGGCGTGTACGGCGCCGCCGAGACCGTGAACAGCATCGGCAGCAAGGAACTGGCGGGCAAGGCGCCGGAAGTCGCCGAGTTCCTGAAGAAGTTCTCCTGGCAGTCGAAGGACGAAATCGGCGAGGTCATGTTGGCCATTCAAGAGGGCGCCAAGCCCGACGCGGCCGCCAAGGACTGGGTCGCCAAGCACCCCGAGCGCGTGGCCGAGTGGACCGGCAAATAATGGCTTGATGCCTCTATTCCGAGCCTCCCAGGGCCGCCCCCGGATCTTCCGGCGGGCGGCCTTGTCGTTCATGGGTTGTTACCGGATTCGCAAGAGACTGTTACATCTAAGACTAAGGTCGTCTGGAGCGCGTCCATGGGCAGCATAAAGTGGTGACGGGTTCTACCTAATCTGTGCTGCGAGGACAAAAACAATGAACGACAGCATTTACCTCTCGATACAAAACAGCCCGCGGTTCAAGGAGCTGGTGTCAAAACGCGAGCGCTTCGCCTGGATTCTCTCGGTGATCATGCTCGGCCTGTACTCTGCTTTCATCCTGCTGATTGCCTACGGTCCCCAGATTCTCGGATCGAAGATCAGTCCCGACTCGTCGATCACCTGGGGCATTCCCCTCGGCGTGGGCCTGATCCTCTCGGCCTTCATCCTCACCGGCATCTACGTACGTCGTGCCAATGGCGAGTTCGATGAGCTGAACAACGCAATCCTCAAGGAGGCTCAGCAATGATCCGGCGTGTACTGGCAACCCTGGCCATCGGCGCGTTCGCACCCGCCGTCTGGGCCGCCGACGCCCTCACCGGCGAGGTGCAGAAGCAACCGTTGAACGTCGCGGCGATCCTGATGTTCGTCGCCTTCGTCGGTGCCACCCTGTGCATCACCTACTGGGCTTCCAAGAAAAACAACTCGGCGTCCGACTACTACGCCGCCGGCGGCAAGATCACCGGCTTCCAGAACGGCCTGGCGATCGCTGGCGACTACATGTCCGCGGCGTCCTTCCTGGGCATTTCCGCCCTGGTGTTCACCTCCGGCTACGACGGCCTGATCTACTCGATCGGCTTCCTCGTCGGCTGGCCGATCATTCTCTTCCTGATCGCCGAACGCCTGCGCAACCTGGGTAAATACACCTTCGCCGACGTGGCCTCGTATCGCCTCGGGCAGAAGGAAATCCGTACCCTGTCGGCCTCCGGTTCGCTGGTGGTGGTGGCCTTCTACCTGATCGCGCAGATGGTCGGTGCCGGCAAGCTGATCCAGCTGCTGTTCGGTCTGGACTACCACATCGCAGTGATCCTGGTCGGCATCCTGATGTGCATGTACGTGCTGTTCGGCGGCATGCTGGCGACCACCTGGGTGCAGATCATCAAGGCGGTGCTGCTGCTCTCCGGTGCCAGCTTCATGGCGCTGATGGTGATGAAGCACGTCAACTTCGACTTCAGCCAGCTGTTCTCGCAAGCCATCGCCGTGCACCCGAAAGGCGAGGCGATCATGAGCCCCGGCGGCCTGGTGAAAGACCCGATCTCGGCCTTCTCCCTGGGTCTGGCGCTGATGTTCGGTACCGCCGGCCTGCCGCACATCCTGATGCGCTTCTTCACCGTGAGCGACGCGAAGGAAGCCCGCAAGTCGGTGTTCTACGCCACCGGTTTCATCGGCTACTTCTACATCCTGACCTTCATCATCGGCTTCGGCGCGATCCTGCTGGTCAGCACCAACCCGACCTTCAAGGACGCCGCCGGCGCCCTGATCGGCGGCAACAACATGGCAGCGGTGCACCTGGCCGACGCGGTGGGCGGCAGCATCTTCCTCGGCTTCATCTCGGCGGTCGCCTTCGCCACCATTCTCGCGGTGGTTGCCGGCCTGACCCTGGCCGGTGCCTCGGCGGTGTCCCATGACCTGTACGCCAGCGTCTGGCGCAAGGGCAAGGCCAACGAGAAGGACGAGATCCGCGTTTCGAAGATCACCACCATCGCCCTGGCGATCCTCGCCATCGGCCTGGGCATCCTCTTCGAAAGCCAGAACATCGCGTTCATGGTCGGCCTGGCGTTCTCCATCGCGGCGAGCTGCAACTTCCCGGTGCTGCTGCTCTCGATGTACTGGAAGAAGCTGACCACCCGTGGCGCCATGATCGGCGGCTGGATGGGCCTGATCAGTGCCGTGGCGCTGATGATCCTCGGCCCGACCATCTGGGTGCAGATCCTGCATCACGAGAAGCCGATCTACCCGTACGAGTACCCGGCGCTGTTCTCGATGCTGATTGCCTTTGCCGGTATCTGGTTCTTCTCGATCACCGACAAGTCCAAGGCAGCTGAAGACGAACGTGCACTGTTCTTCCCGCAGTTCGTTCGCTCGCAGACCGGCCTGGGTGCCAGTGGTGCGGTTTCCCACTGATCCTTCGCGCCAATGAAAAAGACGGCCCTCGCGGGGCCGTCTTTTTTTGCCCGTGTTTCAGGCGCGGATCATATGTAGCCGAGCAACAGCAGTATCAGCAGGACGATCAGCACCGTGCCTATGACCCCGGACGGCCCGTAACCCCAGCTCCGGGAGTGCGGGAAGACCGGGAGACCCCCGATCAGCAGCAGGATCAGGATGATGATCAGGATTGTGCCCATGACGGATTCCTCTGGTTTCGGTCGGATGGGCAGACCTGCTGTTCAGGTCCGCTTGTAGTTGCGACTGCTGACGGACGGAGAAAGTTTAATCGGCCTCGCGCAATGCCCCGCACCGTCCCGCGTTTTGCCCCCGCCATTCAGCAACCTGATAGCGGTCCAGCCCGGCCGCGCCCTTCGCTACACTGCCCCTCACCGACCCAAAGCACACAAGGCAGCTGTCTATGCAGAACCGCATGATGATCACCGGCGCAGGCTCCGGACTGGGGCGCGAGATCGCGCTGCGCTGGGCCCGCGAGGGCTGGCGACTGGCATTGAGCGATGTCGGCGAGGAGGGCCTCAAGCAGACCCTGGCCATGGTCCGCGACGCCGGCGGCAGCGGTTTCATCCAGCGCTGCGACGTGCGCGACTACAGCCAGCTGGTCGCCCTGGCCCAGGCCTGCGAAACGCAGTTCGGCGGTATCGATGTGATCGTCAACAACGCCGGCGTGGCCTCCGGTGGCTTCTTCGCCGAACTGTCGCTGGAGGACTGGGACTGGCAGATCGCGATCAACCTGATGGGCGTGGTCAAGGGCTGCAAGGCCTTCCTGCCGCTGCTGGAGCAGAGCAAGGGCAGGATCATCAACATCGCCTCCATGGCCGCGCTGATGCAGGGCCCGGCGATGAGCAACTACAACGTGGCCAAGGCCGGTGTGGTGGCGCTGTCCGAGAGTCTGCTGGTGGAGCTGCGGCAACTGGACATCGGCGTGCATGTGGTCTGCCCGTCGTTCTTCCAGACCAACCTGCTGGACTCGTTCCGCGGTCCGACCCCGGCGATGAAGGCCCAGGTCGGCAAGCTTCTGGAAAGCTCGCCGATCAGCGCCGCGGATATCGCCGAGTACATCTGGCAGCAGGTCGCCCGTGGCGAGTTCATGATCCTGCCCCACGAGCAGGGGCGCATGGCCTGGCATCTCAAGCAGCACGACCCGCAGGCGCTCTACGACGAGATGGCG
This sequence comes from Pseudomonas sp. zfem002, assembly GCF_032621685.1. Taxonomy (NCBI): domain Bacteria; kingdom Pseudomonadati; phylum Pseudomonadota; class Gammaproteobacteria; order Pseudomonadales; family Pseudomonadaceae; genus Pseudomonas; species Pseudomonas sp. zfem002. The sequence continues at coordinate 119,090 of NZ_JAVYJH010000005.1, forward strand.
AGCATGGCGGAAAAGATGCGTGCCAAGGCCCGTCCGGGGCAATCCTGAGTCGACCCGTCAGGTATCCTTGGCGTTTTTGCCAGCACCGGGGATACCTGTGACCAACTACTTGCTGTTCTTCCTCGCCGCGGTCTTCGAGATCGCCGGCTGCTACGCCTTCTACCTGTGGTTGCGGCTGGACAGGAGCGCCTGGTGGATCGCCCCGGCGCTGCTCAGCCTGACCCTGTTCGCCCTGCTCCTGACCCGGGTCGAGGCGGCCTACGCCGGACGCGCCTATGCCGCCTACGGCGGGATCTACATCGTCACTTCGCTGCTGTGGCTGGCGTTCGTCGAGAAGGGCCGGCCGCTGGGCAGCGACTGGCTCGGCGCGGCGCTGTGCGTGGCGGGGGCGACGGTCATCCTGCTAGGCCCGCGGCTACACAGCGCGAGCTGAATTTGTAGGACTTTTCAGTAGGTGTATTCCGTTACTGTTGTAGGTCAACTCTTTTAGCCAGTCAGAGTATTGAAGCGGACTACACCGAAGACCAGTCTCCGAATTCATCTTGAAATGGAGGATTCGGGAATGTTGGTCATAGGACGCGAGATTGGCGAGGTCATCAACATCGGCAATGACATCAAGCTCAAGGTGATCGCCGTGGACGGTGGCACCGTGCGCTTCGGCATCAGCGCGCCGCGCAACGTGGAAATCCATCGCGCGGAGATCTACCAGCGGCTGGTGGCGGAGCTGGACAAGCAGAAGGCCGGCTGATCAGTCGAACAGTTCCTTCGGTACGTCGTGCTTGGGCAGCAGCTGGCATTGCTGGCTGTCCATGTCGAAGAGGATGAACGCCTGGCCCTTGGCCAACGCCTGGCGCACCCGCAGCACCCGGGTTTCCAGCGGGGTGTCGTCGCCGTTGTCGGTACCGTCGCGGGTGACGAAGTCCTCGATCAGGCGGGTGAGGGTTTCGGCTTCGAGCTGGTCGTAAGGGATGAGCATGGTGGGGGCTTCGTCAGAGGTAATGGCACATGCTACCTGTGTTTGTCCTCGAGGGCCTCATCGCCGGCAAGCGGAACGCCGCCCGGCCCCACAGGTTCAGCATGCACCGCGAAATCTGTGGGAGCTGGCCGGGCGGCGTTCCGCTTGCCAGCGATGAGGCCCTCAAAATCACCTAATTCCTCTGCCCCAGCACCTCATCCACCGTCGGCACCCGGGTATCGCTCTCCATCTGCGCGTCATGCTCCAGCTGATGACTGAAGCGCTCCAGCGAACTCCCCGCCGGATGCGAATCGGCGGCGAACACCGGTGGACTCAGCAGGTAGGCGCCGAGCAGGCGACTCAAGGCCGCCAGGCTGTCGATATGGGTGCGCTCGTAGCCGTGGGTCGCATCGCAACCGAAGGCCAGCAACGCGGTACGGATGTCGTGCCCGGCGGTGATCGCCGAGTGCGCGTCGCTGAAGTAGTAGCGGAACAGGTCGCGCCGTACCGGCAGGTGGTGCTCATTGGCCAGGTGCAGCAGATGCCGTGACAGGTGGTAGTCATAGGGACCCGACGAATCCTGCATCGCCACGCTCACCGCATGTTCGCTGGACTGCTGCCCGGGCGCGACCGGGGCGATGTCGATGCCGACGAATTCGCTGACATCCCAGGGCAGGGCGCCCGCGGCGCCGGAGCCGGTTTCCTCGGTGATGGTGAACAGCGGATGGCAGTCGATCTGCGGCTGCTGGCCGCTCTCGACGATGGCCTTGAGCGCCGCCAGCAGTGCCGCGACCCCGGCCTTGTCATCCAGGTGGCGGGCGCTGATGTGGCCGCTTTCGGTGAATTCCGGCAGCGGATCGAAGGCGACGAAGTCACCGATGTTGATGCCCAGCGATTCGCAGTCGGCGCGGGTCGCGCAGTAGGCGTCCAGGCGCACTTCGATGTGCTCCCAGCTCACCGGCATCTGGTCGATCGCAGTATTGAAGGCATGACCGCTGGCCATCAGCGGCAACACGCTGCCGCGCAGCACGCCGCTGTCGGTGAACACGCTGACCCGGCTGCCCTCGGCGAAACGGCTCGACCAGCAGCCCACCGCGGCCAGGCCGAGCCGGCCGTTGTCCTGCAGGGTGCGCACGCTGGCGCCGATGGTGTCGAGGTGGGCGGAGACGGCACGGTCGGGGGAGTTCCTGCGACCCTTGAGGGTGGCGCGAATGGTGCCGCGCCGGGTCAGTTCGAAGGGAATCCCCAGTTCTTCCAGGCGTTCGGCGACGTAGCGCACGATGGTGTCGGTAAACCCGGTGGGACTGGGGATCGCCAGCATTTCCAGGAGGACTTTCTGCAGGTAGTTCAGGTCCGGTTCGGGTAGTGGGGCGGACATAGGCACTCCTTCACTCATGGCGTCGGCCGGCTGTGCGGGAACAGCAGGTCGACGAAGCGTTCGGCGACGGGCTGCGGCTCGTGGTTGGCCAGGCCGACCCGTTCGTTGGCTTCGATGAACACGTACTCCGGCTGCTCGGCGGCACGAACCATCAGGTCCAGGCCGACCACCGGGATATCCAGGGCGCGCGCGGCCTGCACCGCGGCCTCGGCCAGCGCCGGATGCAGGCGCGCGGTGACGTCTTCCAGGCAGCCGCCGGTGTGCAGGTTGGCGGTGCGGCGTACGGCCAGGCGCTGCCCGGCCGGCAGCACGCTGGCGTAGTCGAAACCGGCGGCGCGCAGCGTGCGCAGGGTTTCCTCGTCCTGCGGGATGCGACTCTCTCCGCCACTGGCGGCCTGGCGCCGGCGGCTTTGCGCCTCGATCAACTGGTCGATGCTGTGCAGGCCGTCGCCGATCACTTGCGCCGGATGGCGGATCGCCGCGGCGACGACTTCGAAGCCGATCACCACGATGCGCAGGTCGAGGCCTTCGTGGAAGCTCTCCAGCAGGACCCGGCTGTCGAAGCGGCGCGCCGTTTCGATGGCCTGGTCGAGTTCGTCGAGGCTGGTGAGGTTGACCGCCACGCCGTTGCCCTGTTCGCCATCCACCGGCTTGACCACCAGCGCGCCGTGCTCCTGGAGGAACGCCAGGTTGGCGTCGGCGTCGCCGGCCAGGCGCTGCGCCGGCAGTTTCAGGCCGGCGGCGGCGAGGCAGCGGTGGGTCAGTTGCTTGTCCTGGCACAGGGTCATGCTCACCGCGCTGGTCAGGTCGCTCAGCGACTCGCGGCAGCGCACCCGCCGGCCGCCGTGGCTGAGGGTGAACAGCCCGGCGTCGGCGTCATCCACCTGGACATCGATGCCGCGACGGTAGGCTTCCTCGACGATGATCCGCGCATAGGGATTGAGCCCGGCCTGCGGGCCCGGGCCGAGAAACAGCGGCTGGTTGATGCCGTTCTTTCGCTTGACCGCGAAGGTCGGCAGGGTGCGGAAGCCCAGCTTGGCGTACAGGCGCTTGGCCTGGCGGTTGTCATGCAGCACCGAGAGATCGAGGTGGCTGAGCCCGCGACTCATGAAGTGCTCGATCAAATGCCGTACCAGCACTTCGCCGACCCCCGGGCGGGTGGTGTTCGGGTCCACGGCCAGGCACCAGAGGCTGCTGCCCAGTTCCGGATCGTCGAAGGCCTTGAGGTGGTTGAGGCCCATGACGCTGCCGATCACCGCGCCGCTGGTCTCGTCCTCGGCCAGCCAGTACACCGGTCCGCCGAGATGGCGCGGGGTGAGCAGGCTGGTATTGACCGGGAGCATGCCGCGGCCTTGGTACAGGCTATTGATCGCCTGCCAGTCCTCGTCGCTCTGCGCGCGGCGGATGCGAAAGCCGCGAAACACCCGGCTGGCCGGGCGGTAGTCGCTGAACCACAGGCGCAGGGTGTCGGAGGGATCGAGAAAGAGCTGCTGTGGCGCATGGGCCAGCACCTGCTGCGGGGCTGCGACATACAAGGCGATATCGCGCTCGCCGGGACGCTCCTGCAGCAGCGCGGTGGCCAGTTGCGCGGGCTCGGGCCAGGTGTGACCGATCAGCAGCCGGCCCCAGCCGCAGTGCAGGGCGCGCGGCTGGTCGCTGGGCTCGTTGCCGTCGCCGGCCAGGCGCGCCTGCAGGCGTTCGTAGGACGGCACCTGGCCGCGCAGCAGGCGCTGGCCGTAAGCGGTTGCGTGGGCTTTCATCGGTCAGATTCCTTGTTCGCTGAGCCACAGGTTGAGGGCTGCCAGTTGCCAGAGTTTCGAACCGCGCAGCGGGGTGAGCTGACCGTGCGGGTCGCTCAGCAGGCGGTCGAGCATCGCCGGGTTGAACAGCCCGCGATCCTGGCTCGGGTCCAGCAGCAGCTCGCGCACCCAGTCCAGGGTCGCGCCTTGCAGGTGCTTGAGGCCGGGCACCGGGAAATAGCCTTTCCTGCGGTCGATCACCTCGCTGGGGATGACCAGGCGCGCGGCTTCCTTGAGCACCTGCTTGCCGCCGTCCGGCAGCTTGAAGCGCGGCGGAATGCGCGCCGACAGCTCGACCAGGCGGTAGTCGAGAAACGGCGTGCGCGCTTCCAGGCCCCAGGCCATGGTCATGTTGTCGACCCGCTTCACCGGGTCGTCCACCAGCATCACCGTGCTGTCCAGGCGCAGTGCCTTGTCCACCGCGTCGCGGGCGCCGGGCTGGGCGAAGTGCTGGCGGACGAAGTCGCCGGCGGCGTCGTGCTCCAGCAACCAGGGCAACTGCACGGTGTCGCGGTATTCGTCGTGGCTGCGGTCGAAGAACGCCGCGCGATAGGCCGCCAGCGGGTCGGCGGCGCCGTCCACCTGCGGGTACCAGTGGTAGCCGGCGAACAGCTCGTCGGCGCCCTGGCCGCTCTGCACCACCTTGCAGTGCCGGGCCACTTCCCGCGAGAGCAGGTAGAAGGCGATGCAGTCGTGGCTGACCATCGGCTCGCTCATGGCGCGGAAGGCCGCGGGCAGCTGGGTGATGATCTCCCGTTCGTCGATGCGCAACTGGTGGTGGCGGGTGCCGTAGTGACGGGCGATCAGGTCGGAATACTGGAACTCGTCTCCGCGCTCGCCGCCGGCATCCTCGAAACCGATGGAGAAGGTCGACAGGTCGTCCACGCCGACCTCGCGCAACAGGCCGACCAGCAGGCTGGAGTCGACGCCACCGGAGAGCAGCACGCCGACATCCACCGCTGCGCGCTGGCGGATCGCCACGGCCTGGCGGGTGCTGTCCAGCACGCGGTCGCGCCAGTCTTCCAGGGTCAGCGCCTGTTCATCGGTATGCGGGCCGTAGTGCAGGCTCCACCATTGCTGCTGCTCGACGCGGCCCTGGACGTCGATGCGCATCCAGGTGGCTGCCGGCAGTTTCTCGACATTCGCCAGCAGGGTGCGTGGCGCGGGGACCACGGCGTGGAAATTCAGGTAGTGGTTGAGGGCCACCGGGTCCAGCACCGGGTCGATATCGCCCCCCTTGAGCAGGGCGGGCAGGGTCGAGGCGAAGCGCAGGCGCTCGCCGCTGCGCGACAGGTACAGCGGCTTGACGCCGAGACGGTCGCGGGCCAGGAACAACTGCTGTCTGTCGCGCTCCCAGATGGCCAGGGCGAACATGCCGTTCAGGCGTGGCAGCAGTTGCTCGCCCCAGGCGTGATAGCCCTTGAGCAGGACTTCGGTATCGCCTCGGGAATGGAAGGTGTAGCCGAGGTCTTCCAGCTCGCGGCGCAGTTCGGGGTAGTTGTAGATCGCGCCGTTGAAGGCCAGGGCCAGGCCCAGTTGATTGTCGACCATGGGCTGCGCCGAGGCGTCGGACAGGTCCATGATCTTCAGGCGACGGTGACCGAGGGCGATCGGACCCTGGCTGAAAAAGCCCCAGGCGTCGGGGCCGCGAGGGGCCAGGTGATGGGTGATCCGCTCGACCGCGGCGAGGTCCGCCGGGCGCGATGGGGTGGCGACGGGGGTGAAACGAAACTCTCCAGCTAATCCGCACATAAGTCCTTACCGGTTTTGCCGTTGGGGAAAGTGCCCGAACAAGGGGCACTCAGGAACTGACCGGTGCGAATCCTGTGAGTTTTAGATCGATATGGAATAACTGCTCAATGGCTGCCTGGGGAGGTTTGTTGTTCTTCAGGGCCTCATCGCGGGCAACGCCCGCTCCTACAAGGTTCAGTGTCGCCGCGGACAGTGTGGGAGCGGGCATTGCCCGCGATTGGCCCTCAAGCCTTGCCGCGCTTGAGCTCGCGCAACATGAAGCGATTCGGATGGCAGGCCTCGGCGATCTCCCGGGGCACCGGCAAGGCATCGCCGTTGATCCAGGCCGCCACCAGCTCGCCGCACAGCGGTGCGGTGATCAGTCCGCGCGAGCCATGCCCGCTGTTGATATACAGGCCTTCCAGCCACGGGCAAGGCGCGTCGGGCACCTGCCGGGCATTCTTCGCCAGCGCGGCGTAGGTCCCGGCAAAGGCTTCGGCATCGGCCAGGGGCCCCACCAGCGGCAGGTAATCCGGAGAGGTGCAGCGAAACGCCGCGCGCCCCTGCAGGCGCTGCGGGTCCAACTGATCGACCGCCAGGCGCTCGGCCAGATCGGTGGAGATCTCGCGCAGCAATTCCAGGTTGCTGCGATGTTCCTCCGCCGTCGGCGTCAGGTCGCTGCCATGGAAGTCGAAGCTGGCGCCCAGGGTATGTTCGCCATGCCGCGGGGGCGCCACGTAGCCGTCGGCGCACACCACGGTGTGCAGGGCCTGGCTCGCTGCGGTCAGCGGCAGACGAGTGATCTGCCCGCGAATGCGCTTGAGCGGCAGCCCGGCGCACCCTTCGAAGCGGCGAATGTCCGCAGCGCCGGCGAGCACCACGACCGGCGCCTCGGCCAGCACCCGCTCGCCATCGAGGGCCTGCCACTGGCCATCGACCCGGCGCAGTTGCAGTACGTCGTGATGAGTGAGCAGACGCACGTTCGCCTGTCCCGTCTGCCAGTGGCACAGGGCCGGCGGGTGCACCCAGCCACCTTCGGGATAGAACAGGCCGCCACTGGGCAGCGGCACGCCGGCCACCGCTTCGGCCTGCTGGCGATCCAGGCGCTGCACCAGTTCCTCGCTGAAGGCTCCGGCCAGTTGCGCCTGGCGCTGGTCTTCCTTGGTGTCGAAGGCCAGTTGCAGTACGCCGCAGTCGTCCCAGTCGCTGCCCCGTTGCAGGCGCTGGAGCAGACGGCGGGTATGGCCGAAGCCGCTGACGATCAGTTGCGACAGCAGCGTGCCGTGGGCGGACAGCTTGAGATAGAGCACGCCCTGTGGGTTGCCCGAGGCCTCGCTGGCCGCCTGCGCGTGGCGCTCCAGCAGGCTGACCTGCCAGCCGCGGGCGGCCAGGCTGGCAGCGCTGGCGCAACCGGCAAGACCGGCGCCGATCACCAGGGCATGGCGCGCACCGCTCGCCAGCGGGGGGCGTCGATACCAGGGCGCCACGGCAGGCCATGGCTGTGGTTCGGGCGCGGTATTGAACAGGCCGCGAAGGATCTCCCATTTCTTGCCGATCCCCGGAATCCGCTTCATCGAGAAGCCCACCGCGATCAGCGCGCGGCGCACCCAGCCGGTGCTGGTGAAGGTGCCCAGGGTAGTCCCGGGGCGCGACAGCCGGGCCAGTTGGGCGAACAACTCCGGGGTCCACATGTCCGGGTTCTTCGCCGGGGCGAAGCCATCGAGGAACCAGGCGTCGATGTGCCCGTCGAGCTTTTCGAACTGCTCGCGGGCGTCGCCGATCATCAGGGTCAGGCTGACCCGGCCGTTGTCGAAGAGAAACTGCTGATAACCCGCGTGCACCGCCACGTACTGTTCCAGCAGCGCCGTGCCCTGCAGCGCCAGGTCGGGCCAGAGGGCGAGGGCGCGGGTCAGGTCGTCGCGGGTCAGGGGAAACTTCTCGGCGCTGATGAAATGCAGGCGCGCAGTGGGCGCGGCGCAGCGCTCGAAAAGCTGCCAGGCACAGAGAAAATTCAGCCCGGTACCGAACCCGGTTTCGCCGATCACCAGGCACTCGCCCGCGGCCAGCGCGCTGAAACGCTGGCGCAGATCGTTCTGCTCGATGAACACGTGGCTGGTTTCCTCCAGGCTCTGGTCCTTGGAGAAATAGATGTCGTCGTACTGCCGCGAATAGGGGCGGCCCAGTTCGTCCCAGTCGATCTGGGCGTGGCGGGGGGCGGGCGTGTCGGTCATGAAAGGGCTCGGCAACAGCGGATCGGCCATTCTAGCTGATCACCGGAGCGCTGTTTGATCTGGCGCAACCCGGACAAAAGCAATGGCAATCCGCTAGTCTTGCTTATCCAAGAAGGGAGCCTGGTATGTTCGAATCCGCTGAAATCGGTCACTCGATCGACAAAGAAACCTACGAAGCCGAGGTGCCCGCCCTGCGCGAGGCCCTGCTCGAAGCCCAGTTCGAACTCAAGCAGCAGGCGCGTTTCCCGGTAATCGTGCTGATCAACGGCATCGAGGGCGCGGGCAAGGGCGAGACGGTCAAGCTGCTGAGCGAATGGATGGACCCGCGTCTGATCGAAGTGCGCACCTTCGACCAGCAGAGCGACGAGGAACTTGCCCACCCGCCGGCCTGGCGCTACTGGCGTGCGCTGCCGGCCAAGGGGCGCATGGGCGTGTTCTTCGGCAACTGGTACAGCCAGATGCTGCAGGGCCGGGTCGATGGTCGTTTCAAGGACGCCGTGCTGGACCAGGCCATCAGTGGCGCCGAGCGCCTGGAGCAGATGCTCTGCGATGAAGGCGCGCTGATCTTCAAGTTCTGGTTCCACCTGTCCAAGAAGCAGATGAAGGCCCGGCTCAAGACCCTGAAGAAAGACCCGGTGCACCGCTGGCGGATCAGCCCGCTGGACTGGGAGCAGTCGGAGACCTACGACCGTTTCGTGCGCTTCGGCGAGCGGGTGTTGCGCCGCACCAGCCGCGATTACGCACCCTGGCATGTGATCGAGGGTGCCGACCCGTACTACCGCAGCCTGGCGGTGGGCAAGATCCTGCTCGAAGGCCTGCAGAATGCGTTGAAGGCCGAGGGCAACATCAAGGCGCCGACGCCGATCGCGCCGTTGGGCGAGAGCATCGACAAGCTCAGCCTGCTCGAAGCGCTCGACCTCAGCGTGCACCTGGACAAGCAGGACTACGAAAAGCAACTGCTCAAGGAGCAGGCGCGCCTGGCCGGCCTGCTGCGCGACAAGCGCATGAAGCAGCACGCCCTGGTGGCGGTATTCGAAGGCAACGACGCGGCGGGCAAGGGCGGGGCGATCCGTCGGGTCGCGGCGGCGCTGGACCCGCGCCAGTACCGCATCGTGCCGATCGCCGCACCGACCGAGGAAGAGCGTGCGCAGCCTTACCTGTGGCGCTTCTGGCGACATATTCCGGGGCGTGGCACCTTCACCATCTTCGACCGTTCCTGGTACGGCCGGGTGCTGGTCGAGCGGGTCGAGGGGTTCTGCTCGCCGGCCGACTGGATGCGCGCCTATGGCGAGATCAACGACTTCGAGGAGCAACTGAGCAACGCTGGCGTGGTGGTGGTCAAGTTCTGGCTGGCGATCGACCAGCAGACCCAGCTGGAGCGTTTCCAGGAACGCGAGGAGATTCCGTTCAAGCGCTTCAAGATCACCGAGGAAGACTGGCGCAACCGCGACAAGTGGAACCTGTATGCCCGCGCCGTGGGCGACATGGTCGACCGCACCAGCACCGAGATCGCGCCATGGACCCTGGTGGAGGCCAATGACAAGCGCTGGGCGCGGATCAAGGTCCTGCGCACCATCAACGAGGCGCTGGAAGCGGCGTTTCGCAAGCACAAGAAATAAGCGTTGGATCTGGGGCCGCTGTGCGGCCCTTCGCGGGCAAGCCACGCTCCTACGGCGGTGCGCGTTCCCGTAGGAGCGTGGCTTGCCCGCGAAGGACCGCACAGCGGTCCCGATCATCTCCATGTCGCTCCCAGACCAGCACAGTTGTTCCCCAACTGTCACTGTGTAATCCCTTTCCTACGCCCTAGACTCCACCCCTCCACCACCCCGGGATTATCGAGGCCGTCATGCATACCACCTCCGGACGCTGGGCGTACGGGCTGTTCCTCGCGTTGTTGACCGCCGTGCTGTGGGGCATCCTGCCGGTCAAGCTGAAGCAAGTGCTGCAGGTCATGGACCCGATCACCGTCACCTGGTATCGCCTGCTGGTCTCCGGCAGCCTGTTGTTCGCCTGGCTGGCGGCGACCCGTAGGCTGCCGTCGTTCGCGCCACTGGGGCGGCGCGGAAAAGGCCTGGTGGCGATCTGCACCCTGGGCCTGGTGGGCAACTACGTGCTCTATCTGGTCGGCCTCAAGCTGGTCAGCGCCGGCACCGCGCAGTTGGTAGTGCAGATCGGCCCGGTGCTGTTGCTGGTGGGCAGCGTGCTGGTGTTCAAGGAGCGTTTCAGCGTCGCCCAGGGGATTGGCCTGGCGCTGCTGCTGGCGGGGTTCGGCCTGTTTTTCAACCAGCGTCTGCAAGAGCTGCTCACCTCGCTGAGCGGCTACACCACCGGCGTGCTGGTAATCCTCCTGGCCTCGTTGGTCTGGGTGTTCTATGCCCTGGGCCAGAAGCAACTGCTGACGGTATGGAACTCGATGCAGGTGATGATGGTGATCTATCTGTTCTGCGCCCTGTTGCTCACGCCCTGGGCGCAGCCGCTGGAGGTGCTGCGCCTGAGTGCGCTGCAGGGCTGGCTGCTGCTGGCCTGCTGCCTGAACACCCTGGTGGCCTACGGGGCGTTCGCCGAAGCGCTGGCGCACTGGGAAGCCTCGCGGGTCAGCGCGACCCTGGCGATCACGCCGCTGGTGACCTTCGTCGCCGTCGCCCTGGCCGCCTGGCTGTGGCCGGACCTCGTCATAGCCGAGCAGATCAACGGCCTGGGCTATTTCGGCGCCCTGGTGGTGGTGCTGGGCTCGGCGCTGACCGCGCTGGGGCCGTCGCTCAGCGCCGGCTGGAAGGCCAGGCGCGCACGCCTGGCCGGCTGACTCAGCCTTTGCCGCCCGCTTCGAGCATCTGTTCGGGGCGGACCCACTGGTCGAACTGCGCATCGGTCAGGTAACCCAGGGTCAGCGCCGCCTCGCGCAGGGTGGTGCCTTCCGAGTAGGCCTTCTTGGCGATTTCCGCCGCCTTGTCGTAGCCGATATGCGGGTTCAGCGCGGTCACCAGCATCAGCCCGCGCTCCAGGTGCGCGGCCATCTGCTGCGGATCCGGCTCGATGCCGGCGACGCAGTGCTGCTGGAAGTTGCGGCAGCCATCGGCGAGCAACTCGATCGACTGCAGCAGGTTGTGGATGATCACCGGCTTGAACACGTTCAACTGCAGATGCCCCTGGCTCGCCGCGAAGCTGATCGCGGTGTCGTTGCCCAGAACCTGGCAGGCCAGCATCGACAGGGCCTCGCACTGGGTCGGGTTGACCTTGCCGGGCATGATCGAACTGCCTGGCTCGTTGGCCGGCAGACGCACTTCGGCCAGGCCCGCGCGTGGGCCCGAGCCGAGCAGGCGCAGGTCGTTGGCGATCTTCATCAGGGCCACCGCCAGGGTTTTCAGGGCGCCGGCGAGGCTGGTCAGCGGTTCGTGCCCGGCCAGGGCGGCGAATTTGTTCGGCGCGGTGATGAATGGTAGCCCCGACAAGGCCGCCAGCTCCGCGGCGATGGCCTCGGCAAAGCCATGCGGTGCGTTCAGCCCGGTACCCACCGCGGTCCCGCCCTGGGCCAGCTCGCATACCGCCGGCAGCGTGGCGCGAATCGCGCGCTGGGCATAGTCGAGCTGGGCGACCCAGGCGGAAACCTCCTGGCCGAAGGTGATCGGCGTGGCGTCCATCATGTGCGTGCGCCCGGTCTTGACCAGGTGCGTGTGCCGCGCCGACAGCTCGGCAAGACCCGAGGACAGTTCGGCGATGGCCGGCAGCAACTGTTCCTGCACGGCCTGGGCGGCGGCGATGTGCATGGCGGTGGGGAAGCAGTCGTTGGAGCTCTGCGAGCGGTTGACGTGATCGTTGGGGTGCACCGGGTCCTTGCCGCCACGCCCCTTGCCGGCCAGTTCGTTGGCGCGACCGGCGATCACCTCGTTGACGTTCATGTTGCTCTGGGTGCCGCTGCCGGTCTGCCAGACCACCAGCGGGAACTGGTCGTCGTGCTCGCCATCGAGCACTTCGTCGGCGGCCTGTTCGATCAGCCGGGCGATATTGGCGGGCAGGTCGCCGTTGCGGTCGTTGACCCGGGCGGCGGCTTTCTTCACCAGGGCCAGCGCGTGCAGGACCGCCAGCGGCATGCGTTCCTTGCCGATGGCGAAGTTGATCAGCGAGCGCTGCGTCTGCGCGCCCCAGTAGACCTGGTCCGGAACTTCCACGGGGCCCAGGCTGTCAGTTTCGATGCGGCTCATGTGCTACCCACTCCTTATGCAAGATGCCAGGTTTGACCAGACAGTTTAGGTGCCGATTCCAAAGGCCGGTTCCATAGCCCACTCGTCCTATTGAGCGGTTGCGTCCCTCGGCGCAGAATGCTCTACGCTGGAAACACTCACTTACTCTTTTAAGGAACACCGATGACCCGTCTCCGCGCCCTCTGCACGGCTGTTGCGCTGGTCTGCGCCACTGGCCAGGTATTCGCCGCCAGCGCCAGCCACGAGGCTGCCGCTGAAAAATTCCTCCTGCTCGCCCACGCCGACAAGCTTCCAGCACCGGTCTACGGTCAAGTGCAGCAGATGTTCGCCCAGCGTTTCGAGCAGACCAAGGCTCCGGCCTCGAAGAAATCCGTGCTCGACAGCTACCAGGCCAAGGCCAACGCCGCCCTGGACAACAACATCGGCTGGAACAAGCTCAAGCCGGACATGGTCAAGCTCTACACCAGCGCCTTCAGCGAGCAGGAACTGAAGGACCTGGTGGCCTTCTACCAATCGCCACTGGGCAAGAAAGTCCTGGAAACCATGCCGCGCGTCACCCAGCAGTCGGCCCAGCTGACCCAGCAGAAGCTGGAAGGCGCGGTGCCGGTGGTCAACAAGCTGCTGGCCGACATGACCAACGAACTGGACCCGAACGCCGGCAAGGCCGCCGCTCCGGCCAAGAAGCCGTAAGCGGAGTCGCCGATGTCGATGCAACAGAAGATCGAACAGAGCCTGGGCGCGCTGGCGCCCCTGCACCTGCAGGTTCTGGACGAGAGCCACATGCACAGCCGTGGCGTGGAAACCCACTACAAGGCGGTGCTGGTCAGCGAGCAGTTCGAGGGCCTGAACAGCGTCAAGCGGCACCAGAAGGTCTACGCCACCCTCGGCGACCTGATGGGGCAGTTCCATGCGCTGGCGCTGCACACCTACACCCCGCAGGAATGGGCAAAGACCGGCGCCGCGCCGGCGTCGCCAACCTGCGCCGGAGGCAGCAAGCACTGATTTCACTGTCGGTTTTTGCTAGACTCCGCACCCGCGCCGCTTGTCGGCGCGTTTTTATTTGTATTTCTGACCCGGTCCGCCCTTTGCGAGGGTGACCACTGGAGAGTTGCAAGCATGACCCAATCCATCGTCGTGGCGGCGTTGTACAAGTTCGTCACCCTGGAAGACTACGTCGAACTGCGCGAGCCGCTGCTGGCCTGCATGGAAGCCAACGGTGTCAAAGGCACCCTGCTGCTGGCCGAGGAAGGCATCAACGGCACCGTTTCCGCCACCCGCGAAGGCATCGACGGCCTGCTGGCCTGGCTGCGCCAGGACCCGCGCCTGGTGGATGTCGACCACAAGGAATCCTACTGCGACGAACAGCCGTTCTATCGCACCAAGGTCAAGCTGAAAAAAGAGATCGTCACCCTCGGCGTGCCGGGCGTGGACCCGAACAAGGCGGTCGGGACCTACGTCGAACCGCAGGACTGGAACGCCCTGATCAACGACCCTGAAGTGTTGCTGATCGACACCCGCAACGACTACGAAGTGGCCATCGGCACCTTCGAGGGCGCCATCGATCCGAAGACCACGACCTTCCGCGAGTTCCCAGACTACATCAAGGCCAACTTCGACCCGACGCGGCACAAGAAGGTCGCCATGTTCTGCACCGGTGGCATCCGCTGCGAGAAGGCGTCCAGCTATATGCTCGGCGAGGGTTTCGAAGAGGTCTATCATCTTAAGGGCGGGATCCTGAAATATCTTGAAGAGGTTCCTCAGGATCAGAGCAAGTGGCAGGGCGACTGCTTCGTCTTCGACAACCGGGTCACTGTGCGTCACGACCTCAGCGAAGGCGATTACGATCAGTGCCACGCTTGCCGCCATCCGGTCAGTGTCGAGGACCGGGCCTCGGAGCACTATTCGCCAGGCATCAGCTGCCCGCATTGCTGGGACAGCCTGAGCGAGAAGACCCGGCGTAGTGCCATCGACCGGCAGAAGCAGATCGAACTGGCCAAGGCCCGCAACCAGCCGCACCCGATCGGATTCAACTACCGCAAAGCCGAGGTGTGATGCATGACCGCTCGCCTGCTTTACGTCATGGACCCGATGTGCTCCTGGTGCTGGGGGTTCGCGCCGGTGGCCGCGGCCCTGATCGACCAGGCCCGGCAGGCGGGTGTGCAAACCCGCCTGGTGGTGGGTGGTCTGCGCAGCGGCAGCTCGGCGCTGGATGCCTCGACCCGGCGCTACATTCTCGAGCACTGGCAGGCGGTCAATCAGGCCACCGGCCAGACCTTCCAGTTCGACGGCGCCATGCCCGACGGTTTCGTCTATGACACCGAGCCGGCCTGCCGCGCCCTGGTCACCGCGCGCAGCCTCGACGCCGACAAGGTGTGGAAACTGCTGGCGCTGATCCAGCAGGCGTTCTACCAGCGCGCCGAGGATGTCACCCTGGCGCCGACCCTGGTCAACCTGGCGGAGCAGGCCGGTTTCGACCGCGCCGCTTTCGCTGCGGCTTTCACCAGTGCCGACCAGCGCAGCGCCACCGCCGCCGATTTCACCTGGGTCCAGGACCTGGGCATCGCTGGCTTCCCCACGCTGCTGGCCGAACGCAACGGCCAGCTGGCCCTGCTGACCAACGGCTATCAGGCGCTGGAATCCCTCGAACCGCTGCTCGGTCGCTGGCTGGAGCGCGCGGCCTATGCTTGATCTGCCAGGCTCGCCCGACCCGGTTCCCGGGCCAGCGGCGGCGTCTGCCGATCGTCTGAGCTGGGCGGAAATCCGCCGCCTGGCGCTGCATCACAAAAAGGCCCTGTGGATCGCCAACGGTGTTGCCGTGCTGGCGGCGCTGTGCAGCGTGCCCATCCCGTTGCTGTTGCCGCTGCTGGTGGACGAAGTGCTGCTCGGCCACGGCGACACCGCGTTGCAATGGATGAACCAGTTTCTCCCGGGCAGCTGGCAGGTGGCGGCCGGCTATATCGGCCTGATGCTGGTGGTGACCCTGGTCCTGCGCTGTTCGGCGCTGGCCTTCAACGTCATGCAGGCCAGGCTGTTCGCCGGTCTGGCCAAGGACATCGTCTATCGCCTGCGCATCCGCCTGATCGAACGGCTCAAGCGGATTTCCCTGAGCGAGTACGAAAGCCTCGGCAGCGGCACGGTCACCACCCACCTGGTGACCGATCTGGATACCGTCGACAAGTTCGTCGGCGAAACCCTCAGCCGTTTCCTCGTGGCGGTGCTGACCCTGACCGGCACCGCGGCGATCCTGATCTGGATGCATTGGCAACTGGCCCTGCTGATCCTGTTGTTCAACCCGCTGGTGATCTTCGCCACGGTACAGCTGGGCAAGCGGGTCAAGCACCTGAAGAAGCTGGAGAACGACAGCACGTCGCGCTTCACCCAGGCCCTGGCCGAGACCCTCGATGCGATCCAGGAGATCCGCGCCGGCAACCGCCAGGGCTATTTCCTCGGGCGCCTCGGCCTGCGCGCCCAGGAAGTGCGCAACCATGCCATCGCCTCGCAGTGGAAAAGCGATGCCAGCAACCGCGCCAGCGGCCTGCTGTTCCAGTTCGGCATCGATATCTTCCGCGCCGCGGCGATGCTCACCGTGCTGTTTTCCGACCTCAGCGTCGGACAGATGCTCGCGGTGTTCAGCTACCTGTGGTTCATGATCGGCCCGGTGGAGCAGTTGCTGAACCTGCAGTACGCCTACTACGGCGCCGGTGGCGCGCTGAGCCGGATCAACGAACTGCTCGCCCGTGGCGACGAACCGCAGTACGCCGGTGGCGCCGATCCGTTCCAGGGCCAGACCACCGTCGGCATCGACGTGCGCGGGCTGCGCTTCGGCTACGGTGAGGAACCGGTGCTGGACCAGTTGAACCTGTCCATCGCGCCGGGCGAGAAGGTGGCCATCGTCGGTGCCAGCGGTGGCGGCAAGAGCACCCTGGTGCAACTGCTGCTCGGTCTGTACAGCGCCCAGGCCGGAAGCATTCGTTTCGGCGGCGCGACCCTGCAGGAAATCGGCCTGGAAACCCTGCGCGAAAACGTCGCGGTGGTACTGCAGCACCCGGCGCTGTTCAACGACACGGTACGCGCCAACCTGACCATGGGCCGCGACTGCAGTGATGAAGAGTGCTGGCAGGCCCTGGCCATCGCCCAGCTCGACGAAACCATCGGCGCCCTGCCACAAGGCCTGGACAGCGTGGTCGGGCGTTCCGGCGTGCGGCTCTCCGGCGGCCAGCGTCAACGCCTGGCGATCGCGCGGATGGTCCTGGCCAAGCCCAAGGTGGTGATTCTCGACGAGGCCACCTCGGCCCTCGACGCCGCCACCGAATACAACCTGCACCACGCCCTGGCGCGCTTCCTCAGCGCCCGCACCACCCTGATCATCGCCCACCGTCTGTCGGCGGTGAAGCAGGCCGACCGCGTACTGGTGTTCGACGGCGGCCATGTCGCCGAGGATGGCGGCCACCTGCAACTGATCGCCGAAGGTGGTTTGTACGCCAAGTTGTACGGTCATCTGCAGCAGAGCTGAACGCTCGAATGTGAGAAATCACTTATCCGCATGCAGGCAAATGGCCTAGTCTGTATCGGAACAGAGTGAGGTAACTCACCGGTGCAGTTGCAAGGGACTTCATGAAGGGAAAACGGACGCTTGAAACGCCCAGGCTCCTGGGGATCATCTGGCCATTTATCGCCGTGGTGCTGTTTCAGGCGCTGCTGGGTGGTATCAGCCTGTACGCGCTTTCGGCCATGCGTGCCTATGTCGCCGGGGAAAGCCTGTGGTCCAAGGGCCAGAAGGACGCCATCTACTACCTGAGCCTGTA
Organism: Pseudomonas sp. zfem002; assembly: GCF_032621685.1. Taxonomy (NCBI): domain Bacteria; kingdom Pseudomonadati; phylum Pseudomonadota; class Gammaproteobacteria; order Pseudomonadales; family Pseudomonadaceae; genus Pseudomonas; species Pseudomonas sp. zfem002. The sequence goes on from NZ_JAVYJH010000005.1 coordinate 136,188, forward strand.
CGTCGACAGCCGCGACGAGGAGAACTTCGACAAATACCGCACCGCCTTCGCCATCCCCGAAGGCAGTCACCGCCTGCGCCTGGCCCTCGATCTCGATCCACCGGACCTGGAGGCCGCGCGCCAGGGCATCCTCGCCGGTGGCAACCACCCGGACGACGTCGCCAGCGTGATCTGGTTCTACCTCAACTTCCGTCACGTCAGTTACCTGGAAAAGGCCATCAGCCGCTGGCAGGTGGGGGACAGCTTCCTGCAGGAACTGGACACCCTGGCCGATGAAATTCACGCCGGCATCGCCGGCAGCCGCGCCACGCCGCGCGACCTGGCCGAGTGGAAGCGCCGCATCGTCGCCATCAATGACAACGTCACTCCCGCCGCGCGGGCCTTCAGCGATGCGCTGGGGGAGGGGTCGCGCATGCTCCTGCGCCTGCTGCTGCTGACCAACCTGGCCACCGCGGCGTTTCTCATCGCCCTGGCCTGGCTGCGTTCGAGCAAGCTGCTGGCGCAGCGGCAGGCCTTCGCCAGTGCGCTGCGGGAAGAAAAGGAGCGGGCGCAGATCACCCTGGCGTCCATCGGCGACGGCGTGATCACCACCGATGTCGATGGCAGCATCGTCTACATGAACGCCGCCGCCGAGCAACTGACCCACTGGGACGCCAGCCACGCCCAGGGCCTGCCGCTGGCCGCGCTGTTCAGCCTGCTGGATGACAATGCCGAAAAGGACAGCCTGACCCTCACCGAACATATCCTCAACGGCGCGCTGGGCGGCGGCTCGGAGCATGTGCGGCTGATCCAGCGCCTGGATGGCAGCACCGTCTCGGTGACATTGGTCGGCGCGCCGATCATGACCGAAGGGCGGGTCAGTGGCACCGTGCTGGTGCTGCACGACATGACCCAGGAACGCCAGTACATCGCCAACCTGTCCTGGCAGGCGACCCATGACGCCCTGACCGGGCTGGCCAACCGTCGCGAGTTCGAATACTGCCTGGAGCAGGCGCTGGGCGACCAGGTCCGCAACAACGGCCGGCATTCGCTGATGTTCCTCGACCTCGACCAGTTCAAGCTGGTCAACGACACCAGCGGCCATGCCGCGGGTGACGAGTTGCTGCGGCATATCTGTGCGGTGCTGCAATCGGGACTGCGCGAAGGCGATGTGCTGGCGCGTCTGGGCGGCGACGAGTTTGGCGTGCTGCTGCGCGATTGCCCGCCGGAACAGGCCGAGCGGATTGCCGAGAACCTGCGCCAGGCGGTGCAGAGCCTGCATTTCGTCTGGAAGGGGCGACCGTTCGTGAACAGCGTGAGCATCGGCCTGGTTCATCTGAACCAGGCGCCGGACTCGCTGGAAGCGGCATTGCGTGCGGCGGACATGGCCTGCTACATGGCCAAGGAAAAAGGCCGCAACCGTGTGCAGTTGTACCTTGCCGACGACACCGAGCTGTCGCTGCGCTTCGGCGAGATGGCCTGGATCCAGCGCTTGCACATTGCCCTGGAAGAAAACCGTTTCTGCCTGTATGCCCAGGAGATCGCTGCCCTCGACCCCCACGAGGAGGGCGGCGGACACCTGGAAATCCTCCTGCGGCTGCACGACGAAAGCGGCCGCATGATCCTCCCGGACAGCTTCATTCCCGCCGCCGAGCGCTTCGGCCTGATCACCGCCCTCGATCGCTGGGTGGTGCGCAGTGTGTTCGAGGTGATACGCCAGTGCCTGAACGAGGGGCGTGAGGGGCCGCTGGCGATGTGTTCGATCAATCTGTCGGGCAGCAGCATCGGCGACGACAAGTTCCTCGACTACCTGCGGCGGCAGTTCAGCGACTACGCCATTCCCCCTGAATTGATCTGTTTCGAAATAACCGAAACCAGCGCAATCGCCAATCTGGGAAGTGCCATTCGTTTTATCAACGAATTGAAAGGATTGGGCTGCAAGTTCTCCCTCGATGATTTTTGCGCCGGAATGTCGTCGTTCGCGTATCTGAAACATTTGCCTGTAGACTTCCTCAAGATCGACGGAAGTTTCGTCAAGGACATGCTCGACGACCCGATTAACCGGGCGATGGTCCAGGTGATCAACCACATCGGCCACGTCATGGGTAAACGCACCATCGCCGAGTTTGTCGAGACGCCGTTGATCGAGCAGGCCTTGCAGGAGATCGGTGTCGATTATGCCCAGGGTTACCTGATCCAACGGCCCCAGGTGTTTTCCTGCGACAGCCTGCAGCGTCAGCGTGACGCCGCCGGGCCAGTGCTGTTCGGATCACCGGGGACGCTGCGCTGACGCTCCATCCAAATCACAAGGACAAGGAGCTGACAGTGATTGACGCATTTACTCGGACTGGTCCATTGATGGACGCCGCAAGTTATCCCCTCTGGGCCCAGCGCCTGATCCAGGAGTGCAGCGCGAGCAAGCGCCGGGTGGTGGAGCACACCTTCTACCAGCGCCTGCGTGACGGCCTCGTCGGCAGCACGACCATGCACCAGTACCTGGTGGGTGGCTGGCCGGTGGTCGAGCAGTTCTCCGTGTACATGGCCCACAACCTGACCAAGACCCGCTATGCCCGTCACCCCGGCGAGGACATGGCGCGACGCTGGCTGATGCGCAACATTCGCGTCGAACTCAACCATGCCGACTATTGGGTGCACTGGTGCGAAGCGCACGGCGTCACCCTCGACGACCTGCAGGCGCAGGACGTGCCGGCGGAACTGCAAGCGTTGAGCGACTGGTGCTGGCACACCTGCAGCCAGGATTCGCTGGTGGTGGCCATGGCGGCGACCAACTACGCGATCGAAGGGGCGGTGGGCGAATGGTCGGCGGTGGTCTGCTCCACCGATACCTATGCCCGGGGTTTCCCCGAAGAAGGCCGCAAGCGGGCGATGAAATGGCTGAAGATGCACGCCCAGTACGATGATGCCCATCCGTGGGAGGCGCTGGAAATCATCTGTACCCTGGCCGGCAACAGCCCGAGCAAGGCCTTGCAGGCCGAACTGAAACGGGCGATCTGCAAGAGTTACGACTACATGTACCTGTTCCTCGAACGCTGCATGCAGCTGGAAGAGCAGGAGTCGCACCAGGGCACGCGCCTGCGCGGCGCCCTGGCGCAGGGGCTCACTGGGCGTTGAACGCCTGACCGTTGACCCCGGTGCTGTCCGGGCCCATCAGGTACAGATAGACCGGCATGATGGCCTCGGGCAGCGGGTTGTCCTGCGGATTCTCCGCCGGATAGGCCTGGGCGCGCATGCTGGTGCGGGTGGCGCCCGGGTTGACGCTGTTGGCCCGCACCGGGGCGACACCTTCCAGTTCGTCGGCCAGGGTCTGCATCAGGCCCTCGGTGGCGAACTTCGACACGCCGTAGGCACCCCAGTAGGCGCGGCCCTTGCGTCCGACGCTGCTGGAGGTGAACACCACCGAGGCGTCTTCCGACAGCTTGAGCAGCGGCAGCAGGGTCTGGGTCAGCATGAACATGGCGTTGACGTTGATGTGCATGACGCGCATGAAGTTGTCGCCGCTCAACTGCTCCAGTGGCGTGCGCGGGCCGATGATCGATGCGTTGTGCAGCAGGCCGTCGAGGCGGCCGAAGGCGTTTTCCACCATCACCGCCAGTTCGTCGTACTGGTGCGGCAGGGCGGTTTCCAGATTGAACGGGATGACCACCGGCTGCGGATGGCCGGCGGCCTCGATCTCGTCGTACACCGCGGTCAGGTTGGCCTCGGTCTTGCCCAGCAGGAGCACGGTGGCCCCATGGGCGGCGAAGGCCCTGGCCGCTGCTGCGCCGATCCCGCGGCCGGCGCCGGTAACCATGATGACCCGGCCTTTGAGCAGATCCGGGCGGGCGGAATAGTCGAACATGGGAGATGCCTCGAAAGGAAAATGGCTTCAGGCGCCAGCGAGCCGGCCACCAGGCCGGCCCGGCAAGGCCACTGGCTGTGGGATCAGCAGCCGCACAGGGCGCTGTCGAGCACCTTGCGCAGCTCCAGGGGATGATCGACCACCACATCCGCGCCCCAGTTGTTGGGGTTGTCCTCGGGATGAATATAGCCATAGCGCACCGCCGCAGTGCGGGTGCCGGCATCGCGACCGGACTCGATGTCGCGCAGGTCGTCGCCGACGAACAGCACGCTGGCCGGATCCAGGTCGAGGGTCTTGCAGGCGAGGATCAGCGGCTCTGGATCGGGCTTGCTGTTCTTCACGTGGTCCGGGCAGATCAGCAGCGAGGAGCGCTCGGCCAGGCCCAGGCGTTGCATGATCGGCTCGGCGAAGCGCACCGGCTTGTTGGTCACCACGCCCCACAGCAGCTTGCCGCGCTCGATGTCCTGCAACAGCTCTTCCATGCCGTCGAACAGCTTGGTGTGCACCGCGCAGTCACGCTGGTAGCGCTCCAGGAACTCCAGGCGCAGGGCCTCGAATTCCGGCGCTTCGGGCTCGATGTCGAAGGTCGCGGCGACCATCGCCCGGGCACCGCCGGAAATCACGTCGCGCACGGTGTTGTCGGCGACCGGCGCCAGGCCGCGGTCGTTGCGCATCGCCTGGCAGATGGCGATGAAGTCCGGCGCCGTGTCGAGCAGGGTGCCGTCCATGTCGAAAAGTACTGCTCGCAAACGCATGTTCATTCCTCGCGAAGGGTCTGGATCATGTAGTTGACGTCAACATCGGCGGCCAGCTTGTAGTGCTTGGTCAGCGGATTGTAGGTCAGGCCGATGATGTCCTTGACGCTCAGGCCCGCCGCGCGGCTCCAGGCACCGAGTTCGGAAGGACGGATGAATTTCTTGAAGTCATGGGTGCCGCGGGGCAGCAGCTTCATGATGTATTCGGCGCCGATGATGGCGAACAGATACGCCTTCGGGTTGCGGTTGATGGTGGAGAAGAACACCTGGCCGCCGGGTTTGACCATGCGGAAGCAGGCGCGGATCACCGAGGACGGGTCCGGCACGTGCTCGAGCATCTCCAGGCAGGTGACCACGTCGAACTGCTCCGGCATTTCCTCGGCCAGGGCCTCGGCGGTGATCTGCCGGTACTCGACGTTGACCCCGGATTCCAGCTGGTGCAACTGGGCCACTGCCAGTGGCGCCTCGCCCATGTCGATGCCGGTTACCGTGGCGCCGCGCAGGGCCATGGCCTCGCTGAGGATGCCGCCGCCGCAACCGACGTCGAGGACCTTCTTGCCGGCCAGCTTGACCCGTTCGTCGATCCAGTTGACCCGCAGCGGGTTGATGTCGTGCAGCGGCTTGAACTCGCTCTCGCGGTCCCACCAGCGATGGGCCAGGGCCTCGAACTTGGCGATTTCGGCGTGGTCGACGTTGCTCATGGAACAATCCTCTGAAGCTGTGAAAATTCGGTGCGGCAGGCTGGCTGCCGTCGGGTCATTCGGTGTGTCCGCCGATCCGCTGGCCCCAGGCCACGGCGGCGGCATGCACGGCCTGCTCGTCCAGGCGGGTCAGGCGGCGATCGTCGAGCAATGCCTTGCCGGCGACCCAGACATGCTTCACGCAGTCGCGGCCGCTGGCGTAGATCAGTTGCGACACGGGGTCGTAGATCGGTTGCTGGGCCAGCCCGCCCAGGTCGAAGGCCACCAGGTCGGCGGCCTTGCCCACCTCCAGCGAGCCGGTGATGTCCTCCAGACCAAGGGCGCGGGCACCGTTCAGGGTCGCCATGCGCAGTGCGCGGTGGGCGTCCAGGGCGCTGGCCGAGCCGGACACGGCCTTGGCCAGCAAGGCGGCGGTGCGGGTTTCGCCGAGCAGGTCGAGGTCGTTGTTGCTGGCGGCGCCATCGGTGCCCACGGCGACGTTGACCCCGGCCTGCCACAGGCGCTCCACCGGGCAGAAGCCGCTGGCCAGCTTGAGGTTGGATTCGGGACAGTGCACCACGCTGGTGTTGCTTTCTACCAGCAAGGCCAGGTCGTCATCGCTGACCTGGGTCATGTGTACCGCCTGCAGGCGCGGGCCGAGCAGGCCGATGCGGGCCAGGCGCTGCAACGGGCGCTCGCCGCGCTCGTCGAGGGACTGGCGGACTTCGCTGGCGGTCTCGTGGATGTGCATGTGCACCGGCGCGTCCAGTTCGTCGGCGGCCACGCGGACCTTTTCCAGGTTCTCGTCGTTGACCGTGTACGGCGCGTGGGGGCCGAGGGCGACGCTGATACGCGGGTGATGGCGCAGGTCGCCGAACAGCTCGACGGCCAGGTGCAGGCCTTCATCGAAGTTGCGTGCGCCGGGAATCGGGAAATCCAGCAGGGGCACGGCGATCTGCGCGCGAATGCCGCTGTCGTGCACGCAGGCGCTGGCGATCTTCGGATGGAAATACATGTCGCTGAAGCAGGTAATGCCGCCCTTGAGCTGTTCGGCGATGGCCAGGTTGGTGCCGTCGCGGACGAAATCCTCGTCGACCCAGCGGCCTTCGGCGGGCCAGATGTGCTCCTGCAGCCAGGTCATCAGCGGCAGATCGTCGGCCATGCCGCGGAACAGGGTCATGGCCGCGTGGCCGTGGGCGTTGATCAGGCCGGGGGTCAGCAGGCAGTCGGGCAGTTCGCGGACTTGCGCGGCCTGGAAGCGGCCGGTCTCGCTGCGCGGGCCGATAAAGACGATGCGTCCTTCGTGAATCCCCAGGGCATGCTCCTTGAGCACCACGCCGGCCGGTTCGACGGGCACCAGCCAGGTTGGCAGGAGCAGCAGGTCGAGAGGGACGGTGGGCTTGGGCATGGGACGGAATTCCCTGGGTCATGGGCAGGTGGCGAAGTATACCCGAGCGCCCGCGCTTGGGGCTCGTTATAATCGCCGGTTTTTGATGTCCGAATGACGGGGTGAGGGAATGCGCGATCGACTTCTGGCTGCAGAGAAAGTGAGGGCCATCGATTGGCGTGATGGCACCCTTTACTTGCTCGACCAGCGCGCCTTGCCGTTCGAGGAGACCTGGCTGGCCTACCGCGATGCCGACGGTGTGGCCGAGGCGATTCGCTCGATGGTGGTGCGCGGAGCCCCGGCCATCGGCATCAGCGCCGCCTACGGCCTGCTGCTGGGCGTGCGCCAGCGCCTGGCTGAGGGGGGCGACTGGCGCGCGTCGCTGGAGGCGGATTTCGCCGTGCTGGGCGACGCGCGGCCGACCGGGGTCAACCTGTCCTGGGCGCTGAATCGCATGCGCGAGCGCCTGCAGCGCCTCAAGGAGGGCGACGATCCGTCGCAGGTGATGGAGGCCGAGGCCCAGTCGATCCATGACAGCGACCGCGAAGCCAACCTGAACATGGCTCAGCTGGGCGTTGATCTGATTCGCCGCTACCAGGGCAGCGAGCAGACGGTGCTGACCCATTGCAATACCGGTGCCCTGGCTACCGGCGGTTTCGGCACCGCTCTCGGCGTGATCCGTGGCGCGTGGCTGGATGGCATGATCGAGCACGTCTACGTCGATGAAACCCGCCCCTGGCTGCAAGGCACCCGGCTGACCGCCTGGGAACTGGCCAACGAGGGCATTCCGGTAAGTGTCAACGCCGATTCGGCCGCCGCGCACCTGATGAAGACCAAGGGCATCACCTGGGTCATCGTCGGCGCCGACCGTATCGCCGCCAACGGCGACGTGGCGAACAAGATCGGTACCTACCAGTTGGCGGTCAACGCGATGCACCACGGTGTGCGTTTCATGGTGGTGGCGCCGAGTTCGACCATCGACATGAGCCTGGCCAGTGGTGACGAGATCGTTCTCGAGGAGCGCGATGGCAGCGAGCTGCTGGAAATTGCCGGAACCCGCATCGCCCCGGACGTGGAGGTGTGCAACCCGGTGTTCGACGTGACCCCGGCGGACCTGATCGACGTGATCGTGACCGAGAAGGGCATCGTCGAGCGCCCCGATACCGCCAAACTGGCCCAACTGATGTGTCGCAAGCGCCTGCACTGAGCATTTTCAGCGGGATATCGCCGCCGCCGGTGCGCTGCCCTGGCGCCGCCTCCGGGCCCGTTTTCCCTCGCGCCGGGCGGCGTTTTGCCATACTCCCATGGCCCCGGCGACTGTGATAACATCCGGCGGTTTCCAAGGCCGCCCCGCGGGGCTGTCTTCACTACGCAGATCCATGGCATAACTCGTTGATTTGTCGTAAGTCGTTGCGGGGGAGGCCCTCCGCGGCGGCGAGCTTCGTTCGTCCCATATGGATGTGACGAAGTTTCACCAGAAAAAGGAATCAGGCTTCTCATGGGCGAACTGGCCAAAGAAATCCTCCCGGTCAATATCGAAGACGAACTGAGACAGTCCTACCTCGACTACGCGATGAGCGTCATTGTCGGGCGTGCACTGCCCGATGCGCGTGATGGCTTGAAGCCCGTGCATCGCCGCGTTCTGTATGCGATGAGTGAACTGGGTAACGACTGGAACAAACCGTACAAGAAATCCGCCCGTGTGGTCGGTGACGTGATCGGTAAGTATCACCCGCACGGTGATACCGCCGTGTACGACACCATCGTGCGTATGGCCCAGCCTTTCTCCCTGCGTTACCTGCTGGTCGACGGCCAGGGCAACTTCGGTTCGGTCGACGGCGACAACGCCGCGGCGATGCGTTACACCGAAGTGCGCATGGCCAAGCTGGCCCACGAGCTGCTGGCCGACCTGCACAAGGAAACCGTGGACTGGGTGCCCAACTACGACGGCACCGAGCAGATCCCCGCGGTCATGCCGACCCGTATTCCCAACCTGCTGGTCAACGGCTCCAGCGGTATCGCCGTGGGCATGGCGACCAACATCCCGCCGCACAACCTCGGTGAAGTCATCGATGGCTGCCTGGCGCTGATCGACAACCCGGAAATCTCGATCGACGAACTGATGCAGTTCATCCCGGGTCCGGACTTCCCCACCGCCGGCCTGATCAACGGTCGCCAGGGCATCATCGAGGCCTACCGCACCGGCCGCGGGCGTATCTACATGCGCGCCCGTTCCACCGTCGAAGACATCGACAAGGTCGGTGGTCGCCAGCAGATCGTCGTCACCGAGCTGCCGTACCAGCTGAACAAGGCGCGTCTGATCGAGAAGATCGCCGAACTGGTCAAGGAGAAGAAGCTCGAGGGCATCACCGAACTGCGCGACGAGTCCGACAAGGACGGCATGCGCGTGGTCATCGAGTTGCGTCGTGGCGAGGTGCCGGAGGTCGTGCTCAACAACCTCTACGCGCAGACCCAGCTGCAGAGCGTGTTTGGCATCAACATCGTCGCCCTGATCGACGGTCGTCCGCGCCTGCTCAACCTCAAGGACCTGCTCGAGGCCTTCGTCCGTCACCGCCGCGAAGTGGTGACCCGGCGTACCGTGTTCGAGCTGCGCAAGGCGCGTGAGCGCGGGCACATCCTCGAGGGCCAGGCGGTCGCGCTGTCCAACATCGACCCGGTCATCGCCCTGATCAAGGCTTCGCCGACGCCTTCCGAGGCCAAGGAAGCGCTGGTCAGCACGCCGTGGGAATCCAGTGCCGTGCAGGTGATGGTCGAGCGCGCCGGCGCCGACTCCTGCCGTCCGGAGAACCTCGACGAGCAGTACGGCCTGCGCGAGGGCAAGTACTACCTGTCGCCGGAACAGGCCCAGGCCATCCTCGACCTGCGCCTGCACCGCCTGACCGGCCTGGAGCACGAGAAGCTGCTGGCCGAGTACCAGGAGATCCTCAACCAGATCGGCGAACTGATCCGCATCCTCAGCAGCGCCGAGCGCCTGATGGAAGTGATTCGCGAGGAACTGGAACTGATCCGCGCCGAATACGGCGACGCGCGCCGCACCGAAATCATCGATGCGCGCCTGGATCTGACCCTGGGCGACATGATTCCCGAAGAAGACCGCGTGGTGACCATCTCCCACGGCGGCTACGCCAAGACCCAGCCACTGGCCGCCTACCAGGCGCAGCGTCGTGGCGGCAAAGGCAAGTCGGCTACCGGAGTCAAGGACGAGGACTACATTTCCCACCTGCTGGTCGCCAACAGCCACACCACGCTGCTGCTGTTCTCCAGCAAGGGCAAGGTGTACTGGCTGAAGACCTACGAGATTCCCGAAGCCTCCCGTGCCGCTCGCGGCCGGCCACTGGTGAACCTGTTGCCGCTGGGCGAGGGCGAGCACATCACCACCATGCTGCCGGTGGAGGAGTACACCGAGGGTCACTACATCTTCATGGCCACCGCCAACGGCACCGTGAAGAAGACCCCGCTGGAGCAGTTCAGCCGGCAGCGCAGCGTCGGCCTGATCGCCCTGGAACTGGACGAAGGCGATATCCTGATTTCCGCCGCGATCACCGATGGCGAGCGTGAGGTCATGCTGTTCTCCGACGCCGGCAAGGTGACCCGCTTCAAGGAGTCCGATGTCCGCGCCATGGGCCGTACCGCCCGCGGTGTCCGCGGCATGCGCCTGGGCGAAGGGCAGAAGCTGATCTCCATGATCATTCCGGAGGAAGGCAGCCAGATCCTCACCGCTTCCGAGCGGGGCTACGGCAAGCGCACCGCGATCGGCGAGTTCCCCGAGTACAAGCGTGGCGGCCAGGGCGTCATCGCCATGGTCAGCAACGAGCGCAACGGCCGTCTGGTCGGCGCGGTCCAGGTGCAGGAAGGCGAGGAGATCATGCTGATCTCCGACCAGGGCACCCTGGTGCGCACGCGGGTCGGCGAGGTTTCCAGCCTGGGTCGCAACACCCAGGGTGTGACCCTGATCAAGCTGGCCAGCGATGAAACCCTGGTCGGCCTGGAACGGGTCCAGGAGCCTTCCGACGAAGGCGACGAAGACGATGTGCTGGAAGGTGCCGGCGACGATATCGAAAACGTCGAGGCGCCCCAGGCGGATGCCGCTGGCGATGAAGAGACAGCGCAGGACTGATTGGTAAACAGTGTGACTGGAAGCGGGGCAATGGCCCCGCTTCCGCCGTTATCTTGAGCAGAGCGAGAGTGGATGTGAGCAAACGAGCCTTTAACTTCTGCGCCGGCCCTGCCGCGCTCCCCGATGCTGTTCTGCAGCGCGCCCAGGCCGAAATGCTGGACTGGAACGGCAAAGGCCTGTCCGTCATGGAAATGAGTCACCGTAGCGACGACTACGTGGCCATCGCCGCGAAGGCCGAGCAGGATCTGCGTGACCTGCTGTCCATCCCCTCCAACTACAAGGTGCTGTTCCTGCAGGGCGGCGCCAGCCAGCAGTTCGCCGAGATCCCGCTGAACCTGCTGCCCGAGAATGGCACCGCCGACTACGTCGAGACCGGCATCTGGTCGAAGAAGGCCATCGAGGAAGCGCGCCGCTTCGGCAACGTCAACGTCGCCGCCTCGGCCAAGCCATACGATTTCCTGGCCATTCCCGGCCAGAACGAGTGGCAGCTGACCCCGGGCGCCGCCTACCTGCACTACGCCTCAAACGAAACCATCGGCGGCCTGCAGTTCGACTGGGTTCCGGAGGCTGGCGACGTACCGCTGGTGGTCGACATGTCGTCGGACATCCTCTCGCGCCCGATGGACGTCTCGCAGTACGGCCTGATCTACGCCGGCGCGCAGAAGAACATCGGCCCCAGCGGCCTGGTGGTGGTGATCGTCCGCGAAGACCTGCTGGGTCGCGCCCGCAGCAGCTGCCCGACCATGCTCGACTACAAGATCGCCGCCGACAACGGCTCGATGTACAACACCCCTGCCACCTACTCCTGGTACCTCTCCGGCCTGGTGTTCGAGTGGATCAAGGAGCAGGGCGGTGTCGCCGCCATGGAGCAGCGCAACCGGGCGAAGAAAGACCGCCTGTACGGCTTTATCGACAAGAGCGATTTCTACACCAACCCGATCAGCACCAACGCCCGCTCGTGGATGAACGTGCCGTTCCGCCTGGCCGACGAGCGCCTGGACAAGGCCTTCCTCGCTGGCGCCGACGCCCGCGGGCTGCTCAACCTCAAGGGCCACCGTTCGGTGGGCGGCATGCGCGCTTCGATCTACAACGCCCTGGGTCTGGACGCCGTGGAAGCACTGGTGGCCTACATGGTCGAATTCGAGAAGGAACATTCCTGATGTCGGAACAGGAACTCAAGGCCCTGCGGGTGCGCATCGACAGTCTCGACGAGAAGATCCTCGAGCTGATCAGCGACCGTGCCCGCTGCGCCCAGGAAGTCGCACGGGTGAAGATGGCATCGCTGACCGAGGGCGAGAAGCCGGTGTTCTACCGGCCCGAGCGTGAGGCGCAGGTGCTCAAGCGGGTCATGGAGCGTAACCAGGGCCCTCTGGGTAACGAAGAGATGGCCCGTCTGTTCCGCGAGATCATGTCCTCCTGCCTGGCACTGGAGCAGCCACTGAAAGTCGCCTACCTCGGCCCCGAGGGGACCTTCACCCAGGCGGCGGCGATGAAACACTTCGGTCACGCGGTGATCAGCAAGCCGATGGCGGCGATCGACGAAGTGTTCCGCGAAGTGGCCGCTGGTGCGGTGAACTTCGGCGTGGTGCCGGTGGAAAACTCCACCGAGGGTGCGGTCAACCACACCCTGGACAGCTTCCTCGAGCACGACATGGTCATCTGTGGCGAGGTCGAGCTGCGCATTCACCACCATCTGCTGGTGGGCGAGAACACCAAGACCGACAGCATCAGCCGCATCTATTCCCACGCCCAGTCGCTGGCCCAGTGCCGCAAGTGGCTGGATGCGCACTACCCGAACGTCGAGCGCGTGGCGGTATCGAGCAACGCCGAGGCCGCCAAGCGGGTCAAGGGCGAGTGGAACTCCGCGGCCATCGCCGGTGACATGGCTGCCGGTCTGTACGGGCTGACGCGCCTGGCCGAGAAGATCGAGGACCGTCCGGACAACTCCACGCGGTTCCTGATGATCGGCAACCAGGAAGTCCCGCCGACCGGCGACGACAAGACCTCGATCATCGTCTCCATGAGCAACAAGCCCGGCGCATTGCATGAGCTGCTGGTGCCCTTCCACGAGAACGGCATCGATCTGACGCGCATCGAGACTCGTCCGTCGCGCAGCGGCAAATGGACCTACGTGTTCTTCATCGATTTCGTCGGCCATCATCGCGATCCGCTGATCAAGGCCGTCCTGGAGAAGATCAGCCAGGAGGCCGTGGCCTTGAAAGTGCTGGGTTCCTACCCGAAAGCGGTGCTTTGAGGCATGCTGATGCGTGATGTTTTGAACAGGGTCCTGCTCCGTGATTGAAGTCGAAACGCGAAAGGGCGGGGCCGTGATCGGCCGCCTGGTGGTCGTGGGTCTCGGCCTGATTGGCGGCTCCTTCGCCAAGGGCTTGCGTGAAAGCGGCCTGTGCCGTGAAGTGGTCGGTGTCGATCTGGATCCGCAGTCGCGCAAGCTGGCGGTGGAGCTGGGCGTCGTCGATCGCTGCGAGGAAAGCCTCGAAAGCGCCTGTGTCGGGGCCGATGTCATCCAGTTGGCGGTGCCGATTCTGGCCATGGAAAAGCTCCTGGCCCGTCTCGCCGGAATGGATCTCGGGCAGGCGGTGCTGACCGACGTGGGCAGCGCCAAGGGCAATGTGGTGCGCGCGGCGCGCGAGGCCATGCCTGGCCGGTTGTCGCGCTTCGTGCCCGGTCATCCGATCGCCGGCTCCGAGCAGAGCGGGGTGGAAGCCTCGAATGCCGCGCTGTTCCGTCGGCACAAGGTGATCCTCACGCCACTGGCGGAAACCGCGCCGGAAGCGCTGGCCATCGTCGACCGGCTCTGGCGCGCGCTGGAGGCGGACGTCGAGCACATGCAGGTCGAGCGGCATGACGAGGTCCTCGCTGCGACCAGTCATCTCCCGCATCTCCTGGCCTTCGGTCTGGTCGATTCATTGGCCAAGCGCAATGAAAACCTGGACATCTTCCGCTACGCTGCCGGCGGCTTCCGCGACTTCACACGGATCGCCGGAAGCGATCCTGTAATGTGGCATGACATTTTTCTCGCCAATCGTGAAGCGGTTTTGCGCACACTGGACACTTTTCGCAGCGACCTCGACGCCTTGCGCGATGCGGTCGATGCAGGGGACGGGCATCAACTGCTGGGCGTGTTCACGCGCGCCCGGGTGGCCCGTGAGCATTTCAGTAAAATCCTGGCCCGCCGGGCCTATGTGGACGCTATGAACTCCAACGACCTGATTTTCCTGGCACAACCTGGTGGCCGTCTGTCCGGACGCATTCGCGTTCCCGGCGACAAGTCGATTTCCCATCGTTCGATCATGCTCGGCTCCCTGGCCGAAGGCACCACCGAAGTCGAAGGCTTCCTCGAGGGCGAAGATGCCCTGGCCACGCTGCAGGCCTTCCGCGACATGGGTGTAGTGATCGAAGGTCCGCATCATGGTCGTGTCACGATTCACGGCGTCGGCCTCAATGGCCTGAAGCCGCCGCCTGGCCCGATCTACCTGGGCAACTCCGGTACTTCGATGCGCCTGCTCTCCGGCCTGCTGGCCGCGCAGAGCTTCGATACCGTGTTGACCGGCGACGCTTCGCTGTCCAAGCGTCCGATGAACCGCGTCGCCAACCCGCTGCGGGAAATGGGTGCGGTCATCGAGACCGCGGAGCAGGGCCGTCCACCGGTCGTCATTCGTGGCGGGCACAAGCTCAAGGCGCTGACCTACACGCTGCCGATGGCCAGTGCGCAGGTCAAATCCTGCCTGCTGCTGGCCGGCCTGTACGCCGAAGGCCAGACCTCCGTCACCGAACCGGCCCCGACCCGCGACCACACCGAGCGCATGCTGCGCGGTTTCGGTTACGACGTGAAGGTCGACGGCGCGACGGCCTCGCTGGTCTCCGGCGGCAAGCTGAGCGCAACCCATATCGAGGTGCCGGCGGATATTTCCTCGGCGGCCTTCTTCCTGGTCGCGGCGTCGATCGCCGAAGGTTCCGAGCTGTTGCTGGAGCACGTCGGCATCAACCCGACCCGCACTGGCGTGATCGACATTCTGCGTCTGATGGGCGGCGACATCACCCTTGAGAACCAGCGCGAAGTCGGCGGCGAGCCGGTGGCCGACCTGCGTGTTCGCGGCGCGAAGCTCAAAGGTATCGATATCCCCGAGCATCTGGTGCCGCTGGCCATCGATGAGTTCCCGGTACTGTTCGTCGCCGCTGCCTGCGCCGAAGGCCGTACCGTGCTGCGCGGTGCCGAGGAGCTGCGGGTCAAGGAGTCCGACCGCATCCAGGTCATGGCCGACGGCCTGCAGGCCTTGGGCGTGAAGTGCGAACCGACTCCTGACGGGATCATCATTGACGGTGGCGAGATTGGCGGTGGTGAGGTGCATGGTCATGGCGACCACCGCATCGCCATGTCCTTCAGTGTCGCCTCGCTGCGCGCCAGCGCGCCGATTCGCATCCACGACTGTGCCAACGTCGCGACCTCTTTCCCGAACTTCCTCGCGCTGTGCGCGGAAGTCGGCATCCGTGTCGCTGAAGAGGGTAAATCGTGAACGCTCAAGCGCCGGTCATCACCATCGACGGACCGAGCGGCTCGGGCAAGGGCACGGTAGCGGGGTTGCTGGCTCGTCGCCTGGGCTGGAACCTGCTGGATTCCGGTGCCCTGTACCGCCTGCTGGCGTTCGCTGCCAGCAACCACGGTGTCGACCTGACCAACGAAGAATTGCTCAAGGCCCTGGCGGCCCATCTCGACGTGCAGTTCCTTGCGGCCGAAGAAGGGCAGTTGCAGCGCATCATTCTGGAAGGTGACGACGTCAGCAATGACATCCGCAAGGAGCATGTCGGTGCCGGTGCTTCCCAGGTTGCCGCGCTGCCGGCGGTGCGCGAGGCGCTGCTGCAGCGCCAGCGCGCCTTCCGCGAAGCGCCGGGGCTGATTGCCGATGGCCGGGACATGGGCACGGTGGTGTTTCCCGATGCACCGTTGAAGATTTTTTTGACAGCCAGCGCCGAGGAACGGGCGCGTCGCCGTTACCTGCAGTTGAAGGCAAAGGGTGATGATGTTAGTCTGTCGAGTCTGCTAGATGAGATACGTGCGCGTGATGAGCGCGACACCCAGCGATCGGTGGCCCCGCTCAAGCCGGCGGCCGACGCGATTCAGCTGGATTCCACTGAATTGTCCATCGAGCAGGTGCTGGAACGCATTCTGAGCGAAGTCGCTTTGCGCGATATCGCCGGATGACCAGGGAGGCTGCAGGATCACCAGTCAACGTCCTGCAGGCCAACCTTACTTTGAACGAACCCACATTGTCTGGAATGTGGCTGATGGGCGTATTCTTCGCCCTAATCTACAGGAATTAAAATGAGCGAAAGCTTTGCAGAACTCTTTGAAGAAAGCCTGAAAACCCTCAACCTTCAACCAGGTGCGATCATCACCGGTATCGTTGTCGATATCGACGGTGACTGGGTTACTGTCCACGCTGGTCTGAAATCCGAGGGCGTCATCCCGCTCGAGCAGTTCTACAACGAAGCTGGCGAGCTGACCATCAAGGTCGGTGACGAAGTTCACGTTGCGCTGGATGCGGTGGAAGACGGCTTTGGCGAAACCAAACTGTCCCGTGAAAAAGCCAAGCGCGCCGAGTGCTGGATTGTTCTGGAAGCAGCTTTCGCCGCCGAAGAAGTGGTCAAGGGCGTTATCAACGGTAAAGTTAAGGGCGGCTTCACTGTCGACGTTAACGGTATCCGTGCGTTCCTGCCGGGCTCCCTGGTTGATGTCCGCCCAGTGCGCGACACCACTCACCTGGAAGGCAAAGAGCTGGAATTCAAGGTCATCAAGCTGGACCAGAAGCGCAACAACGTTGTCGTTTCCCGTCGCAGTGTCCTGGAAGCCGAAAACAGCGCCGAGCGCGAAGCTCTGCTGGAATCGCTGCAGGAAGGCCAGCAAGTCAAAGGTATCGTCAAGAACCTCACCGACTACGGCGCATTCGTTGACCTGGGCGGCGTAGACGGCCTGCTGCACATCACCGACATGGCCTGGAAGCGTATCAAGCACCCATCGGAAATCGTCAACGTTGGCGACGAGATCGATGTCAAGGTTCTGAAGTACGATCGCGAGCGCAATCGTGTTTCCCTGGGTCTGAAGCAACTGGGCGAAGACCCATGGGTTGCTATCAAGGCTCGTTACCCAGAAAGCACTCGCGTCATGGCGCGCGTCACCAACCTGACCGACTACGGCTGCTTCGCTGAGCTGGAAGAAGGCGTTGAAGGTCTGGTGCACGTTTCCGAAATGGACTGGACCAACAAGAACATCCACCCGTCGAAAGTCGTTCAGGTTGGCGACGAAGTGGAAGTCATGGTTCTGGACATCGACGAAGAGCGTCGTCGTATCTCCCTGGGCATCAAACAGTGCAAGTCGAACCCATGGGAAGACTTCTCTGGCCAGTTCAACAAGGGCGACAAGATCTCCGGCACCATCAAGTCGATCACCGACTTCGGTATCTTCATCGGTCTGGACGGCGGCATCGACGGTCTGGTTCACCTGTCCGACATCTCCTGGAACGAAGTGGGCGAAGAAGCCGTACGTCGCTTCAAGAAAGGCGACGAGCTGGAAACCGTCATCCTGTCCGTTGATCCAGAGCGTGAGCGCATCTCCCTGGGTATCAAGCAACTGGAAGACGATCCGTTCTCCAACTACGTTGCTGTGAACGACAAGGGCGCTATCGTCAAGGGTACCGTCAAGGAAGTCGACGCCAAAGGCGCTGTCATCACCCTGGCCGACGACATCGAAGCTACTCTGAAAGCTTCCGAAATCAGCCGTGACCGCGTTGAAGACGCGCGTAACGTCCTGAAGGAAGGCGAAGAGATCGAAGCCAAGATCATCAGCGTTGACCGCAAGTCCCGCGTAATCAACCTCTCCATCAAGTCGAAAGACGTTGAAGAAGAGAAAGATGCTCTCAGCGTGCTCGCTGCCAACAAGGCTCCAGAAGCCGCTGGCGCGACCCTGGGTGACCTGCTGCGTGCGGAAATGGCCAAACAGAACTAAGTTCTGCTTGATCAAAAAAAGGCGACTTCGGTCGCCTTTTTTTATGCCTGAAATTTCAGTCAGTTAAGCGCCAACCCCCGTGAATAGGGCGTTGCGGGGTTGGGGTGCCATTCTTTGTTTCTGGATTTTCCGTTCAAGTCAATAACCGCACTGTTCAAATTCACCAAGCCATGCTAAAACCAATGGAGGCAATGACCTAGCTGCTTGATACAGAAGGGAAAAATATGACGAAGTCGGAGCTGATCGAACGTATTGTCACCCATCAGGGGCTGCTCTCGTCCAAGGATGTGGAGTTGGCCATCAAGACCATGCTTGAGCAGATGTCTCAGTGCCTTGCGACCGGTGATCGTATCGAAATCCGTGGTTTTGGCAGTTTTTCACTGCATTATCGCGCACCTCGTGTAGGGCGTAATCCTAAGACGGGGCAGTCTGTTACTTTGGACGGCAAGTTTGTTCCGCACTTCAAGCCCGGAAAGGAGCTGCGTGATCGTGTGAACGAAGAGGAAAATCATGCGATCTGACTCGGGGTGTCCCAGGTATGCGTAGGTTGAGAATGCTTCTACTGGCCTTGTTTCTACTTGCTTTGGTTATAGGTAGTGTCGTGCTGGTGTTGGAGAATCATCAGGCTGTTACGCTGGTGATCTTTGGCTGGTCGATGCCCTCTGTGCCGCTGGCGGTGTTGCTATTGGCAGCCCTGATTTTTGGCTTGTTGGTCGGGCCGTTGCTGGTGCTTGCCGGGCGCCTGCGCAAGCGCTGATATTTTCTCGTGCGCCGGATTAGTGTCATGGTTTCAGCGATGTGTAGTGGCCTGTATCAAGGCTTCCCTACTTCGCTTCTCCGAACCTGTGCTCGCCAACGAGTTAGGCTTGCGCTGCCGTTGGTCGGCTGCTCAGGCATTCGACGCTGTTGTTCATTTCGTCATTATCGCTCCCAGATATTTTGCGTGTGACCTCGTCTCATTCTGTCGTGGTGGAGAGGTAGGTTGATATCTGGCAGGTTGATGGTTGGATCCTAAATGCTAGTTCCTCAGAGGTGGCATTTCAGTTAAAATTGTCAGCTATTTTTCTGCCTCAAATCGGCTGGAAGGATTTTGGTAGCTGTGCGTAGACTGAGCAGCAGATGGAAATGCGTATTCGTAGTGGCACTGGCAGGTGATGAATGAGTGAAGGCAATGGGTTTCTGAAAAAACTGGCGCTTTATGTGCCGGTAAAGCTGTTGCCTGCATTGCTGACCGTGGGTTTTATCTTTTTTTTGTATCGATACTTCTCCGCAGATGACTATGTTGCATATTCGGTAAGTCTTTCCTGCTCGTTGATCGTTGCGCAGCTTAGTGCAATGTGGGTCGCTAATTCATTCGTATATTATTACTCAGGTGTAAAGGAGAAAAGCCAATTCTTTTTCCATTGCCTGATTTTGATAATGTGCATTGCACCGTTGTCCTCTTTATTGGCTGCATATGCAGCAGGAATATTTTCAGGTGCTGAGGGTGCTTTCGGGAGTGTCTGGTGGCTGTGCGTAGCGCAGATGGGATTTTTCTTCATGTCTTCCGTTTGTCAGGCCGCTTTTCTGGTGCGTCAGCAGCTGCTGGCAGTTTCTGTCCAGGTTCTGGCTCAAGTTGGGCTGGCTTTCCTTTTCATGTCGGCCGATGGCATTTCCTATCTCCAGGCGATGACCGCCCTGACTGTTGGCTACGGGGCGGCGGCCGCGATCATGCTGATAGCCTTCCTCGCTCGGTGTGGTCGGTTCGAGCTGCAGGGGATTGCAGGGGTGAAGCACGATATCCGGTTGGTCTATGAGTATGGGGCTCCACTTGCTCCCTGGATGCTCGGCATGCTGGTGATGGCTGCGGCGGATCGCTTTGCAATCGGCTACCTCGGGATTGAAAGTGGTGATTCGTATCTTTCATTGAAGGACCTGTTTGTTGGGGCGGGCGGTCTTTTGAGCATGCCGCTTCTGATGCTGGTCCATCCCCTGATAATTAAGCGCTTCCGTGACGGCGTCTTCGAAGGCAGTCTGATTCAGAACTCCATCGGTTTTTTGATCATCGTCTTTTCGTTGCTATGGGCTTTGATTGCTTTCGTCGGTCTCGAGATTTTTGAGCATTTTACTGGTAAACCGGTCACGGCGCCAATGGGCGCGCTGTTGGTCGCTTACATTGGAGTCTTTCTGAATTGCTCGGCTGTGTATGTTCAGAAGCGGCTCGAGGTTCATAGAAGAATGCGAAAGTTGGCAATTCTTTCTGTTGTTTGTGCATTGGCTTCCGTTGTATTTGCCTATGTGGGTGGTTTGTTCATTGGCTTGTATGGTACCGCGCTTGGTGTTTTGCTTGGGCAGTTCGCCTATTTTGTCCTGGTTGGTCAAACGGTCTTGAAAAAAGTCAGTTTCTACAAAGGCATTGTTCGTCCTTTGGGTGTTTCATTGCTGGCGGTCCTGCTGGGGTATCTGCTGCATCTCGTACTTGTAATAACGCTTGATGCAGCCTGGTGGGCAATTGTCACGGCATGGATTCTGGTATTTGCTGTCTTGTCATTGTTGGTGATGTGGAAGGGGATAGCGTGGAGAGAGTTTGCCGGTGCGAAGCTGGCGTGACTTCGCATCCTGAGCAAGATGGTTGGCCCTGACGGTTTGTCTGATGGGGTGGTGGGTATGTTGCAGTTGGGCAGTGCGCGCTTCGTAGTTATTTTTGCTTTTGAAGTTCCGGGAGGATGTAGTGCGTAATCTGGTTCTGCTTGGGTTTCACGTGGGGGATGATTACTTTGATCGATATTCAAAAGGTGATGCTTTTCCTCAGGTAGCGGCTTACAAATTGGAGGCTCGCCTGCTCTCTGCTCTTCGTTCGACCGGTGTTCAGGTGCGTACGGTCGCGAGTATTGCTGTGTCGACTTTTCCACGTATCAAGCGAATCTGGTTTCCGTCAGCCAGTTTGCAGGCAGGTGGTGATCAACGTGGTCTCGTGCTGCCTTTGATCAATCTTCCGGCAGTGAAAATGGCCACTCGTTTTTTTGGTTCTTTTTATTCGTTGCTAAAAATCGGTCGCAAGGTAGATGGCATTTGTGTATATGCGGCGCATTCACCAAATCTACTTGCCGCTTATCTTTGTTCGAAAATTTACAAGCTCCCGTATTATGTCTATATCCCTGATCTTCCAGGGTTTATGGATGTTGCAATGAGGCGAGGGGTGCTGCGGTCGATTCTCAAGAAAATCGATGCGGCACTGTTGAATTATCTTGTCTCTGAGGCAGCGGGGTTGTTGGTTATCAGTCGCCCCATGGTAGAAGACATGCCGGCTTGGCGTTCCAGGCCTTACCTCGTGCTTGAGGGTATCGCTGATTCTTCTCCTGCTCCGAAGGTTGAGTCGGGTGCGCGCAAGAAAACAATTTTCTACGCTGGCGGCGTGAATCGAGCGTATGGAATCGAGGAGCTGGTGGAAGGGTTTTTGAGCTCCGGGATCGATTACGAGCTTGTGATCTGTGGGCGTGGTGATCTTGAAGATTATCTGGTGAGTACCAGTGCTCGGCATGCAAGCGTCAAGTACCTTGGGTTTCTGCCGCCTGCAGAGGTTGCCGAGCATCAGGCGCAGGCGGCTGCCCTGGTATTGTCTCGAAACCCTGCCGAGGCGTTCACGCGCTATTCATTTCCTTCTAAATTGATCGAGTATATGTCTGCTGGTATTCCAGTGCTGACGACGCGGCTGGAGGGTATTCCTGCAGAGTATTTCGAGTACTTGAATGTGATCGAGGGGTTCTCTGCCGAGGCGGTAGCGCAAGCGCTGGTTCAATTCTGCTCGAGTGATCAAGGGCGTTTGTCAGCCAAGGCCGAGCTTGGTAAGATATGGGTGCTAGAGACTAAAACTAGTATTGCCGTCGGAAAGCGGGTAATTGAATTTATGGAGAATAGTAAGTGAGTATTTTTGCTGGTAAAACATTACTGGTCACCGGCGGCACAGGTTCTTTCGGTAATGCCGTTCTGAAGCGGTTCCTTGATAGTGATATCGCTGAAATTCGCGTATTCAGCCGCGATGAAAAAAAACAGGATGACATGCGCAAGCGCTATGCCAGCGCCAAGCTGAAATTCTATATTGGCGATGTTCGAGATTATCAGAGCATTTTGAATGCCAGTCGTGGTGTAGATTACATCTATCACGCCGCCGCCTTGAAGCAAGTACCTTCCTGCGAGTTTCACCCGCTCGAGGCTGTGAAAACTAACGTTCTGGGTACCGAAAACGTTCTCGAAGCGGCTATCCAAAACAATGTAAAGCGCATTGTCTGCCTGAGTACCGACAAAGCGGTGTACCCGATCAACGCAATGGGTATTTCCAAGGCCATGATGGAAAAGGTCATGGTTGCCAAATCGCGCAATGTCGATGAAAGCAAAACCGTAATCTGTGGTACCCGCTATGGCAATGTCATGGCCTCTCGTGGTTCTGTCATTCCTCTGTTCATCGAGCAGATCCGTGCCGGTAAACCCCTGACTCTGACTGATCCGAGCATGACTCGCTTCATGATGACGCTGGCCGATGCGGTGGATCTGGTGCTTTATGCCTTCGAGCATGGAAATAACGGTGATCTGTTTGTGCAGAAGGCTCCTGCCGCTACCGTTGAGGTACTTGCCAAAGCGCTGACGCAGTTGGTCGGATATCCTGAGCATCCTATTCAGGTTATCGGTACTCGTCACGGTGAAAAACTTTACGAAGCCCTGCTCAGCCGTGAAGAAATGGCTTGTGCCGAAGATATGGGTGACTACTTCCGTGTTCCGCCTGATCTTCGTGACCTTAACTACGCCAAGTTTGTCGAAGAGGGCGAAACCAAGATTTCCCGCACTGAAGACTACAACTCTCATAATACCCAGCGTCTGGACGTTGAAGGTATGCAGCGTTTGCTGCTCAAGCTGGACTTCATTCGTGCCATCCAGCGCGGTGAGCATGCTACTCCAGAGGAATGAGTGATGAAGGTTCTGATTACGGGCGCGAATGGTTTCGTTGGGCAAAACCTGTTGGTTCATCTTGCAGAACGCAATGATATTGAAGTTTTGCGTTTCACCCGCAATGATCCATTGGACAGCCTGCCAGAATTGGCCGCTCAGGTTGAGTTCGTATTTCATCTGGCCGGAGTCAACCGCCCTCAGGATCCACAAGAGTTCCAGTCGGGCAACGCGGATTTGACCCATGCGCTGGCAGAGGCGATCGTGAAATCCGGTCGCTCGATTCCAGTGTTGTATACCTCCTCTATCCAGGCGGAACTTGAAAATCCGTATGGCTGTAGCAAGCGAGGTGCGGAAAATGCACTGCTGAAGCTCCGCGAAGAGCACGAAATTCCGGTGCATATTTTCCGTTTGCCGAATGTCTTCGGAAAATGGGCTCGTCCAAACTACAATTCGGCGGTAGCTACTTTCTGCAATAATATCGCCAATGACTTGTCAATCAATATTCATGACCCCAAGGCTATCGTCAAACTTGTTTATATTGACGATGTCGTAGGGCAGTTCATTCGGGTCATGGATGGCAAGTTGAGTGGAAATCCATTCGTTCAGGCTGAGCCAGTGTATAGCGTAACGATCGGCGAAGTTGCCGACCAGTTGTACGCTTTCAAGGAAAGCCGTTCGTCGATCACCACCGAAGCGGTAGGGACAGGGCTCACCCGAGCGCTCTATTCCACTTACTTGAGCTATCTACCGCCGGAGCGCTTCACTTACGAGGTTGCCAAGTATGGTGATCCGCGTGGCGTCTTCGTGGAAATGCTCAAGACCAAGGATTCCGGACAGTTCTCGTACTTTACCGCACATCCGGGTATCACCAGGGGCGGTCATTATCATCACTCGAAGACAGAGAAGTTTCTGGTCATCAAAGGCAAGGCGCGTTTCGGCTTCCGCCATGTGATTTCCGGACAATATTATGAGTTGTTCACCACAGGTGAGCAGCCGGAAATTGTCGAAACCGTTCCTGGCTGGACTCACGATGTCACGAACGTCGGTGAAGAAGAGATGATTGTCATGCTCTGGGCTAACGAGATTTTCGATCGCGAACATCCAGACACTTATGCCCGTCCGGTCGGTACCGGGGCGTGAGTTACTGTCTACAGGAAACGGCAATGAAGAAACTGAAGGTTGTAACCGTGGTGGGCACTCGCCCTGAAATCATTCGCTTGTCGCGTGTTCTGGCTAAGCTGGATGAGCATTGCGAGCATATATTGGTTCATACCGGGCAGAATTACGATTACGAGCTCAACGAGATCTTTTTCCAGGATCTTGGCATCCGTAAACCAGATCATTTCCTCAGCGCTGCAGGTGCTACCGGTGCGGAAACTATCGGTAACGTCATTATTGCAGTTGATCGTGTCCTTGCTGAGGTTCAGCCTGAAGCTGTCCTGGTGCTGGGCGACACCAACAGTTGCATGAGCGTTCTGCCGGCCAAACGTCGCAAGATTCCAACCTTCCACATGGAAGCCGGTAACCGTTGCTTTGATATGCGCGTGCCGGAGGAAATCAACCGTCGAATCGTCGATCACACCGCCGACATCAATTTGACTTACAGCACCATCGCCCGGGATTACCTGTTGAGCGAAGGGTTGCCTGCCGACCGAGTGATCAAAACCGGCAGTCCGATGTTCGAAGTGCTGAATCATTATCGTGATGGCATCGATACCTCCGACGTCCTGACACGTCTCGGTTTGAAGCCTGGCGAGTTTTTTGTGGTCAGTGCTCACCGCGAAGAAAACATAGATTCAGACAAGAACTTCCTCAAGTTGGTAGATGTGTTGAACTCCGTTGCGGAGCAATTCAACTATCCAGTTATCGTCTCGACCCATCCGCGCACGCAGAAACGAGTGGATGCGATGGGCGTTACGTTCCATGAAAACGTGCGTCTGCTGAAACCCCTGGGCTTCAAGGACTACAACAAGCTGCAGTTGGAAGCGAAAGCGGTGCTCTCCGACAGTGGCACCATCAACGAAGAGTCGTCGATCCTCAATTTCCCGGCCTTGAACATCCGTGAAGCTCACGAGCGCCCGGAAGGCATGGAGGAAGCAGCCGCAATGATGGTCGGTCTTGAAACCGAGCGCGTCCTGCAAGCCCTCAATATCCTCGAAAGCCAGGCGCGTGGCGAGGAGCGTAGCCTGCGTTTGGTGGGCGACTACAGCATGCCTAACGTCTCGGATAAGGTCGTTCGCATCCTTCACAGCTACACCGACTATGTAAACCGCGTAGTCTGGAAGCGCTATTGATCTGAGTGACGAGAATGACCGAGAAAAAATTGAGAGTTCTTCTCGTTACGCAGTATTTCTGGCCAGAAAATATGCGGATCAATGATATGGTCCGCTATTTTGCTGAGCAGGGTCATGAGGTGACGGTTTTGACCGGTCTGCCAAATTACCCTGAAGGCGAAGTGTTCGAAAGCTATCGCAAGGAACCAGAGCTTTTTCAGTCCTACCACGGTGCTGAAATAGTGCGTGTGCCGCTTGTTTCTCGGGGCAGCCGCAAGCTTGGCTTGGCGCTGAACTACCTTTCTTTCTTTATCAGTGCTTCCACCCTGGGTGCCTATAAGCTCAGGGGACGGAAGTACGATGCGATTTTCATGAATGCCGTCTCGCCCATCATGGCGGCGATTCCTGCGATCGTCCTGGGGCGTTTGAAGCGCACCCCGGTCTTTGTCTGGGTCCTGGATTTGTGGCCGGAGTCATTGAATTTCGTGGGTGTTGTAAAGAACCCTCGTTTGCTGGCGATGGTTGGGAAGATGGTTTCGTGGATCTATAACCGTACCGACTATCTTCTGGTTCAATCGCGGGCTTTCCTGGAGGATGTGAGGAAGTACTGCACGAAACCGATGCCAGTAGATCGGTTGGTGTATTTTCCAAGTTGGGCAGAAGATAACTTTTCATCGGTGGACCAGACGCAGTCGAACCTGATCCAGAACCAGCCAGGTGTATTCACGATTGTCTACGCCGGGAACCTGGGGGAAACCCAGGGGTTTCCAGCAATCCTCGATGCCGCGGAGTCGCTCTCGGGCGATATCGCGGTTCGCTGGATTATCGTCGGGGACGGTCGAATGGGCGAGTGGATTGCGGAGCAGGTAGTGGCCCGCGGTCTGAAAGACGTTCATCTGCTGGGCAGGCACCCGTTGGAAGCCATGCCGGGACTTTTCGCCCAGGCTGATGCACTGCTCGTGTCTCTAAAGGCCAACGAGATCATCGCCAAGACCATTCCCGGGAAGGTGCAGACCTATCTTGCATCGGGGCGTCCGGTGCTTGGAGCGGTGGACGGAGAGGCGGCAAAGGTCATCAATGAATCCGGAGCCGGTCTTGCATGTCCGTCCGGTGACGCTGCTGCTCTCGCCCAGATCGTGCGTTCCATGGCTTTGATGACAACTGAACAGCGTGAAGCAATGGGGCGTGCCGGAAGGCAGTACTATGAGGATCATTTCGCCAGGGACAAGCTCATGATCACGCTTGAGTCTCTGATGCGCACGGCGACCTTGCGCAAGAAAGAGGTCTCATGACGTGTTCTGTTTTTCTGACGGGGGCAAGCGGTTTCATAGGTGGTGCGGTATACAAGACGTTAGCGGGCATGGATTCATTTGTCGTAACCGCAGTCTCCCGTACCCAGGCCCTGTCATCCATCGGGGCCGGTTGTGTCATAAAGGGTGACCCTCTCGACGCAAAAACGGATTGGCAGAGTCATCTGAAAGGTGTGGATGTGGTCATTCATTGTGCTTCTCGGGCACATGTGATGGATGACGTGCAGGCCGATCTGCTGGATGAATATAGAAAGAGCAATGTCGAGGGAACCATTCACCTGGCCCGCCAGGCTGTGTCAGCAGGTGTAAGGCGCTTTATCTTCATTAGTTCGATCAAGGTCAATGGCGAAGGCACCACTCCGGGAAAACCTTATCGAACTGATGATGTTCCTGCCCCTGTTGGTGCATTCGGTATTGCGAAACTGGAAGCTGAACAGGCATTGCTGGAACTGGCTGTGCAGTCTTCCATCGAGGTCGTTATCATCCGCCCGGTGATGGTTTACGGGCCAGGGGTAAAAGGAAATTTCCTCTCGATGATGAAGTGGCTCGATCGTGGGATTCCTTTGCCATTTGCATCGATTGCAAACTCGCGCAGCCTGGTTGCCATCGACAATCTTGTCAGTCTGATAGTCACATGCGCTGACCATCCAGCTGCCGAAAACCAGGTGTTTCTGGTCAGTGATGATGAAGATTTGTCTACACCCATGCTGTTGCGACGAATGGCGCGCGCACTGAACAGGCCGGTGCTTCTTGTTCCTTTTGGTGAGGGCTGGCTGAAGTGGTTGTTGGGCATGTTAGGGCGGTCCAGCATCGCGAAGCGTCTGTTTGGATCGCTTCAGGTTGATATATCGAAGACGCGGACTTTATTGGGGTGGACACCCGTTGTGGGTGTCGATGACGCGCTGGAAGCAGCCGTTCGTTATTATCAGGAAGAATCAAGAAAATGACTCTATGGTGGCTGGCTCCGCTGGTGGTGCTCGTATCAGTGCTGTTGACAGGTGCACTGCGACGTTATGCATTGGCAAAGAGCATCATTGATATCCCGAATGCACGAAGTTCGCATGTGGTTCCGACTCCCCGGGGCGGAGGCGTTGCCATTGTTCTCGCATTCATTATTGCAGCCAGCTTCCTTGGTCTGCTGGGCCTGATCGACGCTTCGGTGGTATTGGCCCTGGTAGGGGCGGGTGGTCTTGTCGCGGTCATCGGTTTCATGGACGATCATGGCCATATCGCTGCTCGCTGGCGTCTGCTGGGCCACTTTGCGGCTGCCGCCTGGGCACTGTTCTGGATCGATGGCCTGGCGCCACTGCACGTGTTTGGCTGGCCTATCGACCTTGGTCTGGTCGGTAGCGTGCTTGCAGCGGTTTATCTCGTATGGATGCTGAATCTCTACAACTTCATGGATGGCATCGATGGCCTTGCCAGCATCGAGGCCATCTGCGCCTGTCTGGGAGCATGCCTGCTCTACTGGCTGACCGGTTTCGCCAACCTGATCGTTCTACCCCTGGTTCTCGCGGCGGCGGTAGCGGGATTCCTGTTCTGGAACTTCCCTCCCGCGCGTATTTTCATGGGGGACGCGGGTAGCGGATTCCTGGGTATCATTCTGGGCGTTCTGTCCTTGCAGGCGGCCTGGGCTTCTTCTCAGCTGCTCTGGTGCTGGTTGATTCTCCTCGGCGTGTTCATCGTCGATGCGACGTTCACGCTCATTCGGCGTCTGGCGCGGGGAGACAAGGTCTATGAGGCTCACCGCAGTCATGGTTATCAGTTTGCCTCGAGGCGTTACGGCAAGCATTTGCCGGTGACTCTGGGGGTAGCTGCTGTGAATCTTTTCTGGTTGTTACCTGTAGCCTTGTGCGTCATGCTGTTGAATATCGATGGTTTTCTGGCGTTGCTGGTTGCATACGCACCGTTACTAGGTCTGGCGCTTTACTATAAAGCGGGCAGCATCGAATAAACTGGTCAGTGGGATGACTACGGAGCATCGAGCGATGTCCGGTGTAAAAGAGATTCAACATGGGAGCGGTGCAGGTGTTCGATAGGGTTTTGGATGGGGTACGGGCATCGCTGCTTGGGTTGCCTCGGCGCCAGAAGCGGTTGGTGCAGGTAGTGACGGACGTCATTTTGGTCTGGGTTGCCCTGTGGTTGGCCTTCGTGGTTCGTCTTGGAATAGACGATCTGGCCAATCCTATAATGGATCACTTCTGGTTGTTCCTTGTCGCTCCTGTCATATCCATTCCCCTGTTCATCCGGTTCGGTATGTACCGCGCCGTCATGCGTTATTTCGGTAATGACGCCTTGATCACCATCATCAAGGCCGTTTCCCTGGCGTCGTTGATTCTCGGTGTAGTCGTGTACTGGTACAGCGGGCACCAGAATATCGTTCCGCGCTCGATCATCTTCAACTTCTGGTGGTTGAGCCTGATCATGGTGGGCGGGCTACGTCTGGCCATGCGCCAGTACTTCCTCGGTGACTGGTACACGGCGGTACAGCATGTGCCGTTCACCACGCGCGACGACGGCTTGCCCAAGGTAGCGATCTACGGTGCGGGCGCTGCTGGCAATCAATTGGTCGCAGCGTTGCGTCTGGGCAAGGTGATGCGCCCTGTCGCGTTCATTGATGATGACAGCAGCATATCCAACCGCGTTATCTCGGGACTTCAGGTCTACAAGCCCCGCCATATTCAGCGGATGATCGACATGACGGGGGCACAGGAGATACTGCTGGCCGTTCCGTCCGCCTCGCGCGGTCGGCGTCGCGAGATCCTCGGCTTTCTCGAAGGTTTCCCATTGCATGTGCGCAGTGTTCCGGGATTCATGGATCTGGCGAGTGGTCGGGTCAAGGTGGACGATATCCAGGAAGTGGACATTGCGGATCTCCTGGGGCGTGACGCCGTTCCTGCCCAAGAGGACCTCCTCGAACGTTGCATTGCTGCGCAATCTGTCCTGGTGACCGGCGCCGGTGGTTCCATCGGTTCCGAACTATGCCGGCAGATCCTGAGTCAAGGGCCCAGAACCCTGCTTCTGTTCGAACATAGCGAGTTCAACCTGTACTCCATTCTTTCCGAACTGGAGCAACGGGTCTCTCGCGAGTCGCTGCCGGTGCGCCTGATCCCGATTCTGGGCTCGGTGCGCAATCAGTCGCAGTTGCTGGACATCATGAAAACCTGGAGCGTCGATACGGTTTATCACGCTGCTGCTTACAAGCATGTTCCGATGGTCGAGCACAATATCGCCGAAGGGGTGCTGAACAATGTCATCGGTACCCTTTACACGGCTCAGGCAGCGCTGCAGGCGGGCGTGGCCAATTTCGTACTGATCTCGACCGACAAGGCAGTCCGCCCGACCAACGTCATGGGCAGTACCAAGCGTCTGGCCGAAATGACGTTGCAGGCGCTGAGCCGTGAATTGGCTCCTGTGCTGTTCGCCGATCAGAGCAACGTTTCCCAGGTAAACAAGACCCGTTTCACCATGGTGCGTTTCGGCAATGTACTGGGATCGTCCGGCTCGGTCATTCCGCTTTTCTACAAGCAGATCAAGTCGGGCGGGCCGTTGACCGTGACCCATCCGAATATCACCCGCTATTTCATGACCATCCCGGAAGCGGCGCAGTTGGTCATTCAGGCGGGCTCGATGGGGCAGGGGGGCGACGTATTCGTTCTCGATATGGGGGCGCCAGTGAAAATCGTCGAACTCGCCGAGAAAATGATTCATCTTTCCGGTCTGAGTGTCCGTTCCGAGCGTAATCCACATGGTGATATCGCCATTGTGTTCAGCGGACTCCGGCCTGGAGAGAAGCTCTATGAAGAGCTGTTGATCGGTGACAATGTCGCCGCCACCCGACACCCGATGATCATGAGCGCCTCGGAAGATTACCTGCCGTGGGATGTATTGAAAGAGAAGCTGTCTGCATTGCTCGTGGCCATTTCCAATGACGACTATAACCGGGTCCGTCAATTGCTTCGTGAAACGGTCAGCGGCTATGCGCCGGAAGGCGATATCGTCGACTGGATTCATCAGCAACGCTGCTGCGAACCGTGAAGTTATCGTACGGTTCAACCCGATAACTGCCAGGTAGTGTTCGATCGTCAGTTCATGCAATGAACTGACGATTTTGCTTTTTGACGATCAAGAAACCTGGCTGCCGCCGCATGCGCTGCTCGCAGCCGGTTCAGGAGAAAATATGCGCGTATTGGTAACCGGGGCGAAGGGGTTTGTGGGGCGCGCGGTGTTCGAACGGTTGCAGGCCGATGCCTCGATCACGGTAACGGGGGCAGTGCGCTCACTGCCGGCAGAGGAGCCTTCTGCCGGCTCCTATTTCGCGATCGGTGACATGGGACCGGATACGGACTGGTCCATTGCCCTGGACGGTGTCGATGTCGTTATACATCTGGCAGCGCGTGCGCATATCCTGAACGACACCAATTCCGATCCGCTCTCGGCGTTCAGGCGTACCAATGTCGAGGCCGCTCTGGCGCTTGCCAGAAGTGCCATCGAAAAGGGAGTGAAGCGCTTCGTCTTCATCAGCTCCATCGGCGTCAATGGCAATGTCACCGATGCCGTTCCGTTCTCGGAGTCTTCTGTTCCGGCACCCCATGCCGACTACGCAACATCGAAGTACGAGGCTGAAGAGGCGCTGAAGCAATTGATGTCCGGTAGCAGCATGGAGTTGGTGATCATCAGGCCGCCACTGGTCTATGCCGCTCATGCCCCCGGCAACTTCCGACGGCTTTTGAAGCTCGTTGCCTCCGGTCTGCCAATGCCGTTTGGCATGGTGAAAAACCAGAGAAGCCTTGTGGCCCTGGAGAATCTTACCGACTTCATCATCACTTGCGCAGGTCATCCGGCCGCGGCGAACGAGCTGTTCCTGATCAGTGACGACGAGGATGTTTCCACTGCGCAGATGCTGCGTCTGCTCGCTGAGGGCATGGGCAAGAAGCAGGTGCTGCTGCCCGTTCCATCCGCGGTGCTGGGTGGCTTGGCTGCGGCAGCAGGAAAGAAGAATCTGTATATCCAGTTGTGCGGCTCTCTGCAGGTGGATTCGTCAAAGTGCAAGAGGCTGTTGCAGTGGACGCCGCCTGTGAGTGTTCGCCAGGGATTGCTTGAGGCAGGTCGCGAGTATCGACTGGAGCACTGATCGGATATCTCAGGTGTTGAAGATCACATGTTTCCAGCATGCTGGGAGCATGTGATGCATCGCGCTTGTGCGATGTGCCGAAGGCTGCCGGCCTGACTTTTTTGGTATTGAATTGACGATTCAATCGCCTTTTATCTCACTCCAATTGCTTCTAACCTTCCTCTCGCAGCTCAAGGAAACGCTGCCTTGCCAATCAAGTCACAGGAGTGATGAACCATGCGAAAAACTGTCCTTTCCTGCTGTCTGGCGGCTCTCTTTGCCGCGTTGCCCATGACCCTGCCTGCAGCGCCCTCCCATTCGGTAGCCGTAGCTGACGGAACGCATGGCCAAAGCGTGCAGGTGGCTCCGGTCAAGTTGAACCTGAACGAGGCTGATGCCATCGGTCTTCAGGCAGGGCTGAGCGGAATCGGTAGGACCAAGGCGGAAGCCATCGTTGCTTATCGCGAGGCCAACGGGCCGTTCGCTTCAGTCGATGAACTGCTCGAAATCAAAGGTATCGGCAAGACGTTACTGGATCGAAATCGAGAAAGGCTGACAGTGGAATAGCGTTCAAGGTAGTAAAGAGATCGGCCGATCTACCCATGTAGATCGGCCGTCTAGTCGATGAAAGTCAACGGTCCTCCCTCTCCTTAGCGTCCATTTCGGCATTTCTCTCATGGACCTTGCGCAGTTGTTCCTCGGTCAGCGGCAGCTTCTTGGCGGTGTCGCGCAGCAGCATCAGTCCGCCAATGATTGACCCGAGGGCCACGATCAGAATTAACCAGGCATACCACGGCATCTTGCTCTCCCATAAACGGCATTGGCGCCGTTTGTCTTCGTTGGATTTTCTTCCGCTCTTTCGGTTCCTTTCCAGGCATAGTGCCGGGCATGGCCGTTCAACTTTTTCGGCTACCTCTGCCGATCACATCGTTTACAATGCGCGCCATTTTCGAATTGCCACGAGACAGACCATGACCTGCCAGACGCCCCTGATTGTCGCCCTGGACTTTCCTACCCGTGAAGCTGCGCTGCGCTTGGCCGACCAGCTTGATCCAGCTCTGTGCCGGGTCAAAGTAGGCAAGGAGCTGTTTACCAGCAGTGCGTCGGGCATCGTCGAAACCCTCTGCGACAAGGGCTTCGAGGTGTTTCTCGACCTGAAATTCCACGATATTCCCAACACCACTGCCATGGCCGTGAAGGCAGCTGCTGAGATGGGAGTATGGATGGTCAATGTGCATTGCTCCGGTGGCTTGCGCATGATGGCTGCCTGTCGCGAGGAATTGGACAAGCGCAGCGGCCCGCAGCCCCTGCTGATCGGTGTAACGGTACTGACCAGCATGGAGCGCGAGGATCTTGCAGGTATCGGGTTGGATATCGAGCCGCAGGAGCAGGTTCTGCGCCTGGCTGCACTTGCCGAAAAGGCTGGCATGGACGGTCTGGTGTGCTCTGCCCTGGAGGCCTCGGCGCTGAAGGTGGCGCATCCTTCATTGAAACTGGTGACTCCCGGCATTCGACCGGCGGGAAGCCGTCAGGACGACCAGCGACGCATCCTGACACCGCGTGAGGCATTGGACGCAGGTTCGGATTATCTGGTCATCGGGCGTCCGATTAGCCAAGCCGCCGATCCGTCGCAAGCGTTGGCGGCCGTGGTGGCACAAATCCAGGCTTGAATACCTCCCCCTTGTCCGGCAACGGGCAGGGGCTGCATCCGGGGGTCAGGTAGCGACCGGTTGTGGACGTCCGAGCTTGCTCCAGCGCAGTGATGGTTTCTCGATCACAAGGTGAATACCCAGCGCTGCCAGATAGGAGGCCAGCATCGCCACGGCGATGGCGGTTATCGGGCCCGCCCCCTTTTCCACCAGAACATACATGACGGCATAGCCAAACAGGGCGTGAACGACATACAGCGGATAACTGATATCGGCGAAATGGGAAAGCAGCCGGTTGTCCGTGAAGCTGTTTCTCGACAGATAGCAGAGGTGGAAGATTGCAATGGCTGCCAGATAGCCGGACATCCACTGGTAGGTATATTCAGCACGTGTGGCTACCAGCAGCCACAAGATCGGAATCAGCACACTCACCAATACTTGAAGTATCCAGAACTGGCGTGTGCTGAGCTTGCTGTTCAGCAGCGAGTAGTAACTCATGCCCAGCAGCAGCATGAGACCCGATGCCATCTGCACACCGATAAGATAACTTTTGAATTTGAACGTCAGCGCGGCGAGGACTGCAATCACCAAGGCAGCGATGATGTAGCGCTTGAAGTCGAATTGCATCGCCCGAACACCCAGTACACATAGAACCAGATAGAAATATATTTCAACTTCCAGGGTCCAGCTGATGCCGTCGATTCGGGATACCCCGAGAGGGGCGCGAGTAATGACGCCAAAGTGGGCGAGGATGTCAAACAAGGAAAACTGCCAGTTGCTTTGCTTGTAGGTGGCCAGGGCGTACAACATGATCATGGCAAAGGAGAAGCCGGCGATATAAACCGGATATATCCGGAAAGCGCGCCGGTAGAGAAAGCTCTTCTTGCTGCTGTTCTTCAGGGAGAACGGGATCACCAGACCGCTGACGATGAAGAAAATACCGACACCAAATTGGCCGAGAATGATGCAGTGATCGGCGAAGAATTGCAGGATAGCGGGTATCTCTGGCAGTTGCGTCAGTTTGCGGACGCCCAGCAGGTCGCATATCACCGGGTTCATCACCCAGAAAATGCCGGCGAAGTGCGACAGGAGTACAGAGACGGCAGCAAAGCCACGCAAAGTATTTGCGAATATGATCCTGTCGCTCATGAAAATCTCGGTTATCCACCTATTGGCGGTCAATCATTATTAGTGGGCGAGCCGAGACCGGCCCCGCCAGGGAGCCGGAATGATAGCCCAATGTTGCTGATTGTCGAGTCTTCTGTTGTCAGTGCGGATTACATACATCAGGGCGTGCCGGGAGCTTCACTCTCCGGCGACCGTGGGCTGTCGCAAACCTTCATACCTTCAGCACCAGCTTGCCGAAGTTCTCCCCGCTGAACAGCTTCAACAGCGTCTCGGGGAAGGTCTCCAGGCCTTCGACCACGTCTTCCTTGCTCTTCAACTGGCCGCTGGCCAGCCAGCCGGCGATTTCCTGGCCTGCCGCGGCGTATTGCGAGACGTAGTCCATGACCACGAAACCCTCCATCCGCGCACGATTGACCAGCAGTGCCAGGTAGTTGGCCGGGCCTTTCACCGCCTGCTTGTTGTTGTACTGGCTGATGGCGCCACAGATGACCACGCGAGCCTTGAAGTTGAGGCGGCTGAGCACGGCATCGAGGATGTCGCCGCCGACGTTGTCGAAATACACGTCCACGCCTTTCGGGCATTCGCGCTTGAGACCTTCCAGGACGTCCTCGGCCTTGTAGTCGATGGTGCCGTCGAAGCCCAGTTCGTCCTTCAGGTACTGGCATTTCTCCGTGCCGCCGGCGATACCCACCACGCGGCAACCTTTGATCCTGGCAATCTGCCCGGCGATGCTGCCCACCGCGCCGGCGGCCCCGGAAATCACCACGGTGTCGCCAGCTTTCGGCTGGCCGACGTCGAGCAGGGCGAAATAGGCGGTCATGCCGGTCATGCCCAGCGCCGAGAGATAGCGAGGCAGCGGCACCAGCCGTGGATCGACCTTGTAGAAGCCCTGGGGCTCACCAAGGAAGTAGTCCTGCACGCCGAGGGCGCCATTGACGTGGTCGCCGACGGCGAACTTCGGATTGCGCGAGGCGACTACCTCACCGACCCCCAGGGCACGCATCACTTCGCCCAGGCCGACGGGGGGAATGTACGACTTGCCCTCATTCATCCAGCCACGCATCGCCGGGTCGAGGGACAGGTACAGGTTCTTCACCAGCACCTGGCCGTCAGCGGGTTCGCCCAACGGCGACTGTTCGAAACGGAAGTCGTCCCGGGTCACAGCGCCCACCGGGCGTTTGGCGAGCAGGAAGCGGCGATTGGTCTGGGCAGTCATGGGAGCCTCGCAAAGGTTGGGCAAAAGCAATGTGATAGACCCTGATGGCGTCCTCGGCAAGCTCGGCGGTCACGGCGAATATCCAGGCATGCGGCCGGGTTATGAAGCGTCGTGGGGATAATCATCACTTCGCATAATGCGCCAACCGGCCTCCTGATGATGCTGCCCAGACGCCGCACCGCCTGACTAGACTCTCGCCACTGTCCTCCCCTTGTTGCAGGAGTTATCGATGAGCATGAAATTCAGCGGCCAGGTTGCCCTGGTCACCGGTGCCGCCGCGGGTATTGGTCGGGCCACGGCCGAGGCGTTCGCCGCAGAAGGCTTGAAAGTGGTGGTGGCCGACCTCGATGTTGCCGGTGGCGAAGCCACGGTGGAGTCGATCCGTGCGGCGGGCGGCGAGGCGATCTTCGTGCCCTGCAACGTGACCCGGGATGCGGACGTGCAGCAGTTGATGGCACGCACCGTCGAAGCCTACGGACGCCTGGATTACGCCTTCAACAATGCCGGTATCGAGATCGAACAGGGTCGTCTGGCCGAAGGCAGCGAAAGCGAGTTCGACGCGATCATGGGTGTCAACGTCAAGGGCGTGTGGCTGTGCATGAAGTACCAGTTGCCGCTGATGCTGGCCCAGGGCGGCGGGGCGATCGTCAGCACCGCTTCGGTGGCCGGTCTGGGCGCGGCGCCGAAGATGAGTATCTACGCGGCTTCCAAGCATGCGGTGATCGGTCTGACCAAGTCGGCCGCCATCGAGTACGCGAAGAAACAGATCCGGGTCAACGCTGTCTGCCCGGCGGTGATCGACACCGACATGTTCCGCCGGGCCTACGAGGCCGATCCGCGCAAGGCCGAATTCGCCGCGGCGATGCACCCGGTGGGGCGCATCGGCAAGGTCGAGGAAATCGCCGCCGCCGTGCTCTACCTGTGCAGCGATGGCGCAGCGTTCACCACTGGCCAGGCCTTGGCCGTCGACGGTGGCGCTACCGCTATCTGAGGTCGAGCAGGGCCTGGATCGCGGCGTTGCGGCTGGAGCGCAGCAACGCGCCGGCGACTGCCAGGCAGCCGAGCAGCAGCAGGGCACCGAACAGGGCCAGGGCGGTGCCCGTGCCGAAACGGTCGGCGAGCAGGCCGGTGAAGATCACCGGCAGGCTGAAGCCCAGATACGCCAGCAGGAAGAATCCGGCGCTGGCGCGGGTCTTTTCCGCGCCGGCCAAGGTATTCACCGCTGACAACCCGCCCAGGTAAATGAATCCGTAGCAAGCGCTGCTGGCGCCGATCGCGCCCAGCAGCACGGCTGCCAGCACCCCGCTGTGCGCGCCCCAGGCCAGCAGGGCGTAACTGCACGGCAATACCAGCAGGCCCAGCAGGGTCGAGCGCGCCGATGCCATGCGCCGTGCCAGAGGCTGGAACAGCAGTCCGCAACTGATCACACAGAAGGTCGACAGCCCCGACCAGTTCGCCAGGTGATGCTGGGCCAGGATCGACGGCATCAAGGCGATCACCAGGCCGACGCAGGCCCAGGCCAGCAGGATCGCCAGGCCGTAGGGCAGGCTGCCTTGCGGATAGCAGGGCAGGCGCAGCAGCGGCGTGGCCCGGCGCGGTGCTGGATCGGGCAGGCGCAGCACCGCCAGCAGGGCGACGAAGGCCAGCGCCAGATGCAGGGGGAAGCTGCCTGGCACCAGGCTCGGTCCCCAGAGCAGGAACAGGCTGGTGATCGCGGCGCCCAGGCCGAAGCCCAGCGACGTACTGGCGGTGACCCGGTTTGCCGCGGCACGACTGTCACCCTCGTGCATCAACACGCTCATGTACGCAGTGCCGGTGGCGGAAGCCAGTGCCGTGCCGATGCCCAGCAGCGTTCGGGCGAAGGCGAGGCTGGTCAGTCCCGGAGCGAGCAGCATCAGCACGGTCGCCGCCATCGACAGGCACAGCGCGGCGAGGATCAGGCGCTTGTGTCCGACCCGGTCGGCCAGCCCGCCCAGCAGCAGCAACACCGGCAGCACCCCGAGCACATAGCCGGAAAAGGCCACCGCCGTCGCCGCCGCGCCCTGGCCGGAGAGTGCCGCGTAGGCGGTATAGAGCGGCGCCTGGAGGTTGACGGCGAAGGTCACCAGGCACAGGGCAAAGGCCAGTGTGGTGGGGGCATGGCGGCTGATCATGAGACTCTCCTTGAATGACCAGGCGATTGTCCCGAGGGGGTGGGGCACGGAAAAGGCACAGCCCACGGGCATTTGTGATTAACTGTTTGGCCAAAATGAGCAAACACTTCGCCATGAAACTCAACCTCGATCGACAACTGGCCACGCCCCTGGTGCAACAACTGACCGAGCGTCTGCGCGACTGGATCGCCACCCAGCGCCTGCGTCCCGGTACCCGCTTGCCGTCGATCCGCGATCTGGTGCGCGAACAGGGCGTCAGTCAGTCCTGCGTGATCGAAGCCTATGATCGGCTGGTCTCGCTGGGCTGGCTGGAGGCGCGTCATGGTGTCGGTTTTTTCGTCGCTGAACGCAAGGGGCAGGCGCCGTTCGCCGAGGAACCGGCCTGGGGCGAGGGCGCCGAAGGTCGCTGGCGGCTGTTCAGTGATGACCAGGAAGACCTGCTGCGCCTCGGTTGCGGCTGGTTGCCGGGCAACTGGCGGCAGAGCGAGGAAATTGCCCTGGCGATTCGTCAGATCAGTCGCGGTGCCGAGCAGGATCTTTTCGGCTACGGCCCGCCACTGGGGCTGACGGTATTGCGCCAACAGGTACGCAAGCGTCTGGCCTTGCTCGGCATCCCGGTCCAGCCGGAACAGATTCTCGCTACCCAGGGCGCCAGTCATGCCCTCGACCTGCTGGTGCGTACCTTGCTCAAGCCCGGTGACAAGGTGCTGGTGGAGAGCCCCGGCTATTACAACCTCTACAATCTGCTACGCCTGCACGGCGTGCAGATGCTCGAAGTGCCGCGCACGGTGGACGGCCCGGACCTCGACATCCTCCATGCGCTGCTGGTCGAACACCGACCGCGCTACCTGTTCGTCAACAGCCTGTACCAGAACCCCACCGGCACCAGCCTGAGCCCGCGCAGTGCCCAGCGCTTGCTGGAGCTCGCCGGCGAATTCGACCTGCGGATCATCGAGGACGATATCTACGCCGACTTCCAGGAAGGCCCTGCCACCCGCCTGACCACGCTGGACAGCCAGCAGCGGGTGATCTATCTGGCGAGTTTCTCCAAGACCCTGAGCAGTTCCCTGCGGGTCGGCTACCTGGTGGCGGATGCCGCACTGATCGCGCGTCTGGCCGAGGTGAAGATGGTCACGGGCATCGGTGCCTCGCGTTTCGCCGAGCAGGTGGTGGCGCAGTTGCTCGGCAGCGGGGTGTACCGCAAGAGCGTGCAGCGCCTGCGCCTGCGTCTGGCCGAGCACATGGCCAGTGCCTTGCGCCTGCTCGAAGCCAATGGCTGGGAGGTGTTCGCCGAACCCTACGGCGGCATGTTCGTCTGGACCCGTTATCCGGGCGCGGATTTTTCCTGTCTGCAGCAGATCGCCCAGGCCGAGGGTGTACTCCTTTCCCCGGGCTCGGCGTTCGACCCGCAGGGACGGGACAGCGACTGGCTGCGCATCAACGTTGCCTACGCCAGGGACGTGCGTGCCCAGGCGTTTTTCCAGGCGGTCGGGCAGATAACGTTGCGGCGACCTCCAGCATCCTGAAAACGACGGCTTCCTAGCTTTTTGCCATTATTGCGACACGGGTGTCTTGTGCACTCACCAGCGCGGTTGCCACTCTGCAACCTTGGATATGCGGCACGTTTTCCAAGGGCAGCACGAGAGGGCGGCGAACAATGAAGTCGGGCGCGAATGGCGGTTTCGCCAACCTGGGCATGGCCCGCAAGCTGGGGCTGGGATTCACACTGGTACTGCTGCTGACGGCAGTGGTGGCGGCGATCGGGATTGCCGCGCTGAACGCGCTGGGCCAGCGGTTCGACGGGCTCAAGCAGATCACCGAATTCAACAATGGCGTGCTGGCGCTGCGTCTGCACGAGCAGCGCTACGCCCAGCGCTCCGATCCCAAGGAGGCCGAGGCGCTGCGCAAGGGTGTCGAGGCGCTCGCCAGTCGGGCCGCGGAGTTGCCGGAGCTTGGCGCTAGTGACGTCGGCAGCGCACTGGGTGCCTATCGCCAGGCCTTCGATCAATTCGTCGAACTGACCCAGGCCAAGGAGCTGGCGCTGGACATGGCCAGCTGGTCGGTGTCCAGCGTTGCCAACAACCTCGACGTCCTGCAGGCCGGGCTGGCCGACGACGGGACCTGGACCCTGAAGGACTCCCAGGGCCAGAAGGGCGCCGAGTTCGTCGAGCAGGCCGGCCAGGTGGCCCAGGTCGCGCGGCTGATGCTGCAGGCCATGGATGAAGCGCGGGTGCGCCTGGAGCAGAACCGCAAGGGCGCCGAGGACGTGCGCCAGGGCCGTATCGAGCAGGCCGAGCAGGCGGCGCAGCTGGCCGACCAGCTCAAGGGCACGGTGCAGGACCCCGGTTATCAGAGCGTGTTGGGTGAAGTGGTCACGCACATCGCCAGTTTCGGCGAAAAACTCGGCGAATATACCGATCTGCTGGCCCGCGAAGAGCAGTTGCGCAAGCAATTGCAGGAGCGTGCCGAGCAGGTGACGGCGCGGGTCGAGCAGATCAACGCGCAAATCGATGCGCAGATGCAGGCCGAACTCCAGCGCAATGCGCTGTTGATCCTGGTCTCGTCACTGGCGGCATTGCTGGTAGGTGTGGTGGCGGCGGTGCTGATCACCCGGGCGATTGTCCTGCCGCTGCGCCGGGTTATCGTCCGTGCCCAGGAAATCGCCGCCGGCGACCTGCGCGGCGAGATCGCCGTGGACCGCGGCGACGAAGTTGGCCAGTTGCTGCTGGCGATGCAGCAGATGGGCAGCGGCCTGAGCGGTATCGTCAGTGGCCTGCAGTCGGGTATCGACAAGCTGGCCAGTAGCGCCCACACCCTGTCGGCGGTGACCGAGCAGACCAACCGCGAGGTCAGCAGCCAGAAGGACGAAACCGACCAGGTCGCCACCGCCATGCAGCAGATGACCGCCACGGTGCACAGTGTCGCCCGCGATGCCGAGGAGGCGGCGCAGGCTGCGCAATCGGCGGACGACAAGGTGGAAAGCGGCCAGCAGGTAGTGCGCCAGAGCATGCAGCGCATCGAGCGCCTGGCCAGCGCCGCGGACTCCGCCAGTCACAGCATCGAGAGCCTCAGCGCCGAGATCCAGCACATCGGTTCGGTGCTGGAAGTGATCAAGAGCGTTGCCGAGCAGACCAATCTGCTGGCCCTCAACGCGGCCATCGAAGCTGCCCGCGCCGGGGAGCAGGGCCGTGGCTTCGCCGTGGTGGCGGACGAAGTGCGCGCGCTGGCCCAGCGTACCCAGCAGTCCACCGGCGAGATCGAGCGCCTGGTCAGCAGCCTGCGCAGCAATGCCCAGGCCTCGGTGGCGCAGATCCAGGACAGCGGCGAACTGGTCAAGCTGGCGGTGGCCGATGCCCTGCAGACCGAAAGCGCCCTGGGCAGCATCGCCAGCGCGGTGTCGCTGATCCAGCAGATGAACCAGCAGATCGCCGCGGCAGCGGAGCAGCAGAGTTCCGTGGCGGAAGAGATCAGTCGCAGCGTCACGCAGATCCGCAGCAGTGCCGATCAGTCGGCGATGGCCATGCGCGGCAACGCCAGCTCGAGTATCGAGCTGGCGCAGCTGGGGGCGGAGTTGAAGGGGATGGTCGGGCATTTCCGGATCTGAGTCCGGAAATGCCTGTCAGGCGGTCTTGCGCCAGTTCAGGATGAGCAGGGTCAGGACCCCGGCGACGATGCCCCAGAAAGCCGAGCCGATGGAGAACAGAGTGAAGCCGGAGGCGGTGACCATGAAGGTGATCAGCGCCGCCTCGCGCTCCCTGGCTTCGTTCATCGCCACGCTGAGGCCGTTCATGATCGAACCGAACAGGGCCAGGGCGGCGATGGACAGCACCAGTTCCTTCGGCAGTGCGGCGAACAGCGCCGCCAGGGTCGCGCCGAACGTGCCGGCGATACCGTAGAAGATCCCGCACCAGACCGCCGCGGTGTAGCGCTTGCTGGGGTCTTCGTGGGCATGCGGGCCGGTGCAGATCGCCGCGCTGATCGCTGCCAGGTTGATCCCGTGGGAGCCGAAGGGGGCCAGCAGCAGCGAGGCGATGCCGGTCACCGAGATCAGCGGCGAGGCCGGCACCTGGTAGCCGTCGGCGCGCAGGACGGCAACGCCCGGCATGTTCTGCGAGGTCATCGCGACCACGAACAGCGGGATGCCGATGCTGATGGTCGCGGCCAGGGAGAAGCTCGGCGTGGTCCACACCGGGGTCGCCACTTCCAGCTTGAAGCCGCTGAAATCCAGCAGGCCGAGGACGGCGGACAGCGCCGTACCCACTACCAGCGCTGCCAGCACCGAGTAGCGCGGCGACACCCGCTTGATCAGCAGATAGCTGAAGAACATGCCCAGGACCAGGGTGGTGCGGTGCTGCGCGGCAACGAAGATTTCGCTGCCGATCTTGAACAGAATCCCCGCCAGCAGGGCCGAGGCCAGGGATGCCGGGATGCGTCGTACCAGGCGTTCGAAGCTGCCGGTCAGGCCGCAGATCACCACCAGCATGGCGCAGGTGATATAGGCACCGATGGCCTCGCCATAGGTCACTCCGCCGAGGCTGGTGATCAGCAGGGCCGCGCCGGGGGTCGACCAGGCCACGGTCACCGGGGTGCGGTAGCGCAACGACAGACCGATGCTGCACACTGCCATGCCGATGGAGAGGGCCCAGATCCACGAGGAAATCTGCGCGTTGCTCAGCCCCGCCGCCTGGCCGGCCTGGAACATAAGGACCAGGGAGCTGGTGTATCCGGTGAGCATGGCAATGAAGCCGGCGACCACCGCCGAGGGAGAGGTGTCGGCCAGCGGCCGCAAGTGCGCGGAGGTGGCGTCGGGCATGGATATTTCCTTATTGTTCGATGTAAGCAGTTTTTTCAGACTACCGTGCGATGGGGTAGCGGGTGCGGTACAGCAATCGTTGCATTTAACCGTACAGTCATCGCGTGGGTTTTGCGCAAATGGGGAGGGGTCGATGTACAAGGTCTATGGGGATTACCAGTCGGGAAACTGTTACAAGATCAAGCTGATGCTGCATCTGCTCGATCTGCCCTATGACTGGCAGCCGGTGGACATTCTCAAGGGCGAGACGGAGACGCCGGAGTTCCTGGCGATGAACCCCAACGGCAAGGTGCCGGTGCTGCAACTGGAGGATGGCTCCTGCCTTTGGGAGTCGAATGCGATCCTCAACTTCCTCGCCGAGGGCAGCGAGTTTCTGCCCAGCGAGCCGCGCTTGCGCACCCAGGTTCTGCAGTGGCAGTTCTTCGAGCAGTACAGCCATGAGCCGTATATCGCGGTGGCGCGTTTCATCCAGTTCTACCTGGGTTTGCCGGAGCAGCGCATGGACGAATACCGCAAGCTGCACAAGGGCGGGAACAAGGCACTCAAGGTCATGGAACGGCAGTTGGAAGTGACGCCGTATCTGGTGGGGGAGCGCTATTCGATCGCCGATGTGGCGCTGTATGCCTACACCCATGTGGCCCATGAGGGCGGTTTCGATCTGAGTGGGTATCCGAAGGTGCGCGAGTGGCTGGCACGGGTGGCGCAGCATCCGCGGCATGTGGCGATGGTGGATTGAGGGGGATTAGGACCGCTTTGCGGTCCTTCGCGGGCAGGCCACGCGCCTACGATTGGCGCCTGGCTTGCCTGCAAAGCAGGCCCGTGGATCACACCGCCGAGAAGCGCTGGTCCAGGTAGGCGATGATCGCCTTGGACTCGTACATCCAGGTGGTCTTGCCGTTTTCTTCGATACGCAGGCACGGCACCTTGATCCTGCCGCCTTCGTTGAGCAGGGTCTGGCGATCCTGTTCGTTGTTCTTCGCATCGCGCAGGGCTACCGGCACGTTCAGGCGGTGCAGGGCGCGGCGCGTCTTGACGCAGAACGGGCAGGCGTGGAACTGGTACAGGCTCAGTCCGCGGGCCTGCTGCTCGACAGCGGCCTGGGCGGCGGGATCACGTTTGAGCTTGGCCGGACGGCTGACCCAGTCGAGAAAGACGATCAACTGGCCGAGGCCGACGCGCAGGGCTTTGACGATCATGGCAACTCCTCAAAAGAAAAGGCCGACCTGCAAAGGTCGGCCCGGATGACACGCCCGATCACTTGATCAGGCTGAGAAACTCGCTGCGGGTCGCCGCGTTCTCGCGGAATTCGCCAAGCATCACCGAGGTGATCATGGACGAGTTCTGCTTCTCCACGCCGCGCATCATCATGCACATGTGCTTGGCCTCGATGACCACCGCCACGCCCACGGCGCCGGTGACCTGCTGTACCGCCTCGGCGATTTCGCGGCTGAGGTTTTCCTGGATCTGCAGGCGACGGGCATACATGTCGACGATCCGTGCCACTTTGGACAGGCCCAGCACCTTGCCACTCGGGATATAGGCGACATGCGCCTTGCCGATGAACGGCAGCAGGTGGTGTTCGCACAGCGAATACAGCTCGATGTCCCTGACCAGGACCATTTCGCTGTTGTCGGAGCTGAACAGTGCGCCGTTGGTGACTTCTTCCAGGGTTTGGTTGTAACCGCGGCAAAGGTACTGCATGGCCTTCGCGGCCCGTTTCGGCGTGTCGAGCAGGCCTTCGCGGGAGACATCCTCGCCGAGTTGGCCAAGGATCGCGGTGTAATGCTGTTCCAGGGACATGGATCTACCTGTGGTGTATTTCGCAAACGCGAAGGGTACGGCGGCTGTGACGGCACCGCAAGTGCGGCGTTACTCGTCGCGGCCTTCGAGCATGGTCCGGCGCAGCATCACATAGACCGCGCCGGTGCCCCCGTGACGGGCCTGGCAGGAGGTGAAGCCGAGCACCTGCGGGTGCTGGCGCAGCCAGGTGTTGACGTGGCTCTTGATCATCG
The DNA here is from genome assembly GCF_032621685.1 of Pseudomonas sp. zfem002. NCBI lineage: Bacteria > Pseudomonadati > Pseudomonadota > Gammaproteobacteria > Pseudomonadales > Pseudomonadaceae > Pseudomonas > Pseudomonas sp. zfem002. The sequence goes on from NZ_JAVYJH010000005.1 coordinate 180,597, forward strand.
GCCGCTTGCCGTCCAGGCGCACGGCCTTGCCGTGGGTCACGCGCACGCAGCGCACTTCGAAACGGGTCGCCTCGGCGAGGAAGTCCCACAGGGTTTCCCGGGCTTTCTCGACGGTCATGCCGTGCAGGTCGAGGCTGCCTTCGAAGCCGATCTGGCCGAGCTTGAGCTTGCGCATCTGGCTTTCCTGGACGCCGTCGCGGGCCCAGTGCAGGTCGTCCTCGGGGCCGACGTCGATGACGAACTGGTCGGAGAGACCATCGACCACGGTTTCATCGGTGCGTACCGTCGCGTTCTGGCGCAGGCTGGCCAGTTGCTTGCGGTCGGCCTTGGCCTTGCCGGTGTCGGCGCGATCATGCTTGATCGGCTTGACGCCGCGCATCTCGCTTTGGAACAGGGAAAAATCGTCGTCTTGCATGTAAAGCCTCCGCCAGAACCGCGCAGAGTCTACGCAGTCAGTCGTGTTTTTTCATCAGATGCGGGGACAGATTCAGCTCGCGGCTGCGGCGCAGGCGCAGACGACGACGGCGCCAGATCCAGATTCCCAGGTAGAGAACGAGCAATCCGCCAGCCAGGACCAGGCTGGCTGCGGCGGGATTGTCGTTGAGTTCGCCCAGTGCTGCCGGACGACCCAGCAGGCTGGCCGCGCCGGCCATGGCCAGCAGCACGCCGACGGTCGCCAGCAGGGCGGAGAACACCGCCGCCAGGCGTGCACCCCAGGCGCCCGGCTGACGCGGGCGCAGGCGTTTGGCGTCGAAACCGTCGGATATCTTCATGCCGATCTCCTCTGTACAGATCCGGGATTGGACCGGAAATCGTCGAGGTGGTTCCGACCGCCGCCGGTTCAGACCAGGCTGTTGGTCGGGGTCACGCAGGCGAAGTTGTCGGCCATGATCGCCATTTCGCTCTGCTGGATCTGCGCGGCGGCAATCACGCCATCCTTGAACGGCAGGTCGCGGGTGGCGCAGGCATCTTCCACCAGGGTGCAGCGATAACCGTAGTCCTTGGCGCGGCGCACGGTGGTGCTGACGCTGGAGTGGCTCATGAAGCCGCAGACGATCAGGTCGAGATGACCGAGCTCCTGCAGGGTTTCATGCAGCTTGGTGTTCTTGAAGGCGTTGGGCATGCGCTTCTCGACGATGATCTCGTCGCCTTGCGGTTCCAGGCCCGGGATGAACTGGCCGCGCGAACCCTGTGGATCGAACAGGCCGCCGACGGTGCCGAGGTGACGCACATGGATGATCGGTCGACCGGCCTTGCGTGCCGCGTCGAGCAGTTTGCCGATGTTCGCCACCGCTTCGTCCATGCCCGACAGCGCCAGGGGACCGCTCAGGTACTCCTTCTGCGCATCGATAATCACCAGGCTGGCGTTGCTCAGTTTCGCGGGCGGATAGCCGCGGCCGCTGAGATGGAACATCGTCGTTGGAACAGACATCAAGGGCTCCTTCGGGTAGGGCTTTTTACCTATTCTCCCCTGCTTGGACACTTATGTGAATCGCTTAGCGTACAAGCGGCGTAGTTAGTGGCTTTCAGCCATGATGGTGCATCGCTCATATTCACCGTTGCGGCCTTCGCGGCGTGGGGCTGGTAGAATCGCCGGTCGTCTTTCTAGGAGTCTGCCGTGATCACTTCCCGCCTGCGCACGTTGCGCGACCATATCCGCTGGGCTGTCAGCCGTTTCCATGAGCACGAGCTGTTCTTCGGACATGGCGCCGACAACGCCTGGGACGAGGCCCGCCTGCTGGTGCTGGGCGCGGTGCACCTGCCCTGGGAAGTGGCCGACAGCTACCTCGACTGCCGCCTGGAAGACGACGAACTGGTCAAGCTGCAGCGCCTGCTCAAGCGCCGCATCGAAGACCGCGTGCCCACCGCCTACCTGCTGGGCGAGGCGTGGTTCTGCGGCATGTCGTTCATCGTCGACGAGCGTGTGCTGGTGCCGCGTTCGCCCATCGGCGAACTGATCGAAAAGCGCTTCGAACCCTGGCTGGGCGCCGAGCCGGCGCGGATCCTCGATCTCTGCACCGGTTCCGGCTGCATCGGTATCGTCAGCGCCGAAGTCTTCCCCGAGGCGGAAGTGGTGCTGGCCGACCTGTCGTTCGAGGCGCTGGAAGTGGCCAACCAGAATATCGAGCGGCACGGTCTGGAAGAGCGCGTCTACAGCGTCCAGGGCGATGGTTTCGAGGGGTTGCCGGGTCAGCGCTTCGACCTGATCCTGTCCAATCCGCCGTATGTCGATGCCGAGGATTTCGCCGACATGCCGGCCGAGTACCATCACGAGCCGGAGCTGGGGCTGGCCTGTGGCAACGATGGCCTGGACCTGGTCCGGCGCATGCTGGCCGAGGCGGCGGATCACCTGACCGAGAAAGGTCTGCTGATCGTCGAGGTGGGCAACAGCCAGGTGCATGTCGAGCAGCTGTACCCGGAAGTGGATTTCGCCTGGCTGGAGTTCGAGCGTGGCGGTCACGGGGTGTTCATGCTGACTGCCGAGCAGTGCCGCCAGCATCAGGCGCTGTTTGCTTCGCGGGTCTGAATGCAGTCGGGGCTGCCTTGCAGCCCTTTCGCGAGCAAGCTCGCTCCTACAGGGTTACGCGAATTCGGTGGGAGCGAGCTTGCTCGCGAAGGGCTGCGAAGCAGCCCCGGCTTTTTAGCGGTGCGTCGCGATCCAGATCAGCAACCCCGCCTGGAACACCGCGAAGGCCACCAGACAGGTGATGGTGAAGCGCAGGCCGCCGTCTTCACGCTTGTACTTGGCGACCCGCTCGTCGCGTTCGCGCAGTTGCGCTTCTTTCTCGTGCAGCTTGGTTTCCGCCTGCTGGAGCATGTTGGCCGCATCGATGATGTCGACCCGCTGCAGCTTGTCGGTGTTCCAGCCACCCTTGAGCTGCCCCACCTGGGTTTCCACCCAGCGCCCCTTCAAGTGCTGGGCGTCGGCGTACTCCACTTCCACGCCATGGCTGCGCAACACATGATCGCGACGCAGGCGGGTGTCTTCGTTAAGGGCGTCCTTGTTCGCCAGGGCGCCGCCCTCCAGGCGGTAGTGCGACCAGCGCCGCTGCGCCCAGAGCACTGCCTGGGCCAGCAGGAAGCGGCCGATGCCGCGGTTCAGCGGTTCGATCTGCAGGCCGCTGTCCGGATGAATGCTGACCAGACGCTTGTCGTGGTCGACGCGGATATCCAGGGTGTTCTGTTCTTTGCGGGTTTTCTGCCCGGGCAGGCGGATGTCCATGCGCAGCAGGCTGTGTTCCTTGCTGTGGCGCTCGGCATAGCCGTACTGGACGAAGCGCAGCGGCCGCGCGCCGCTGTTGCGGTCGGTGGGCAGCGGCGCCAGGCGCAGCAGCTGGAAATGTTCCGGGGCCAGGTCCGCCCAGGGCAGCGGGGCGGCTTCCGGCGCAACCGGTTCGTCGGTCGCTTCGGCAGCGTCCTGGGAGGGTGCATCAGTCATCACGGGTGTCCTCTTCATGCGCGTCAGGCTACCTGCAATGGCGTTGCCTGCATCGGTTTATCGGCCGCGCTGGCGAGGACTGGAGGGGGGATTTGCTCAGGCAGGTGTCAACTGGCGCACAAAAGCGACGATCCGTTCACCCAGCTCGCTGGCCAGAGGCAGTTGCGGGTTGGTGTAGGCGTCGCGCTGTTTGCCCGGGGCGGCGGGGCTGATGCGCAGCATGTGATTCATGCCGTCGATCAGCGCCAGCTGCGCCTCGGGCCGCGCCGCATGCAGGGCCTGGGCGTCGGCCGGGCTGACCTGGATGTCGTTGCGGCCCTGGATGATCAGCGCCGGCATGCGCAATTTGCCGAAGGCCGCCGCCGGGTCCTGCCGGAACAGGGAAATCAGGTAGGGCTGCACAGTGGGACGCAGGATGTCCTTGAGGGCGGCCGGCACCTGGCTGACCGGGCGACCGGCCTTGAGCTGGTCCAGGGCGACTTGCGCGTGGGCCATCTGGGCGGGCGGCAGGCGCTCGGCGAGTTGCTCGCGCAGCACCTGGTCGACCGGACGGCCACTGCCGGCCAGGGCGATCACTGCGCTGGCGCCCGCCGGTTCGGCGGCCAGGCTGGCGATCAGCGCGCCTTCGCTGTGACCGAGCAGAATCAGCGGACCAAAGCGTGGATCGGCGTCGAGCTTGCGGCCCCAGGCGACCGCGTCGGCGACGTAGCGCTCGACGCTGAGATTGCGTTCGTCCGGGGTCGCCGCCAGGCTCGCGGCCACGCCGCGCTTGTCATAGCGCACGCTGGCGATGCCCTGGGCGGCCAGTTGCAGGGCCAGGCGCTTGAGAATGTCGATGCGCCCGACCGCCGGGTTGTTGCCGTCGCGGTCGGTGGGCCCGGAGCCGGCGATGATCAGCACCACCGGTGGTGGCGTCGCGCTGCGCGGCAGCAGCAGGCTGCCATGCAGCACGCCCTGGCCGGTATCGAGGCTGATCGGGCGTTGCAGGACGCTGGGGGAGGCTGCCTGGGCGAAACAGGAGACGAGGAGCAGGAGCAGGGCGGCGAGGCGCGACATCTTCAGGCTACGTGCGGGGAGACAGTGCTTTGACCCGGGCGTCGGCGGAAGGTTCGCCATCAGGGATGAACTGAATGGTTCGTCTGCGTATACTGGCGGCTTCGTCCAAATCAGGCTGAATTCGCGGAGCGTCCTGCATGTCCGGCAATACCTACGGCAAGCTGTTCACTGTCACCACCGCAGGCGAAAGCCATGGTCCGGCGTTGGTCGCCATTGTCGATGGCTGCCCACCGGGCCTGGAGATTTCCCTGGAGGACCTGCAGCGCGACCTGGACCGGCGCAAGCCCGGCACCAGCCGCCATACCACCCAGCGCCAGGAGGCCGACGAAGTCGAGATCCTCTCCGGCGTGTTCGAGGGTCGTACCACCGGTTGCGCCATCGGCCTGCTGATCCGCAACACCGACCAGAAGTCCAAGGACTACTCGGCGATCAAGGACCTGTTCCGCCCGGCCCACGCCGACTACACCTACCACCACAAGTACGGTGAGCGCGACTACCGCGGCGGCGGCCGCAGTTCGGCGCGGGAGACCGCCATGCGCGTGGCTGCCGGCGCCATCGCCAAGAAGTACCTGGCGACCCAGGGCATCCGCATTCGCGGCTACATGAGCCAGCTGGGCCCGATCGAGATCCCGTTCAAGACCTGGGACTCGGTGGAGCAGAACGCCTTCTTCAGCCCGGATCCGGACAAGGTCGCCGAGCTGGAGGCCTACATGGACCAGCTGCGCCGTGACCAGGATTCGGTCGGGGCGAAGATCACCGTGGTCGCCGAAGGGGTGCTGCCGGGTCTCGGCGAGCCGATCTTCGACCGCCTGGACGCCGAACTGGCCCACGCGCTGATGAGCATCAACGCGGTCAAGGGCGTGGAAATCGGCGCCGGTTTCGCCAGTGTCGCCCAGCGTGGCACCGAGCACCGCGACGAACTGACCCCGGAAGGCTTCCTCAGCAACAACGCCGGCGGCATCCTCGGCGGGATTTCCTCGGGCCAGCCGATCGTCGCCCACCTCGCGCTGAAGCCGACCTCCAGTATCACTACCCCGGGTCGTTCCATCGACAAGGAGGGCAACCCGGTGGAGGTCATCACCAAGGGCCGTCACGATCCGTGCGTAGGCATTCGCGCCACGCCGATCGCCGAGGCCATGATGGCCATCGTGCTGATGGATCACCTGCTGCGTCATCGCGGGCAGAACGCCGACGTGCGGGTCAACACCCCGGTACTGGGCCAGCGCTGATGCCCGGCATCGCCCGTCGCGCCACGGCTCGCTGAGTCGTGGCGCTTCCCTACTGGCGGCTGTCCAGTTTCTACCTCTTCTATTTCGCCCTGCTCGGTTCCACCGCGCCGTTTCTGGCGCTGTATTTCGATCACCTGGGCTTTTCCAGCGCGCGCATCGGCGAACTGGTGGCGATCCCCATGCTGATGCGCTGCGTCGCCCCCAACCTGTGGGGCTGGCTCGGCGATCGCAGCGGCCGGCGCCTGCTCATCGTGCGCCTTGGCGCGCTGTGTACGCTGGCCAGTTTTGCCCTGATCTTCGTCGACAAGAGCTATGCCTGGCTGGCGCTGGTCATGGCCCTGCATGCGTTTTTCTGGCATGCGGTGCTGCCGCAGTTCGAAGTCATCACCCTGGCCCATCTGCAGGGCCAGACCGGACGCTACAGCCAGATCCGCCTGTGGGGCTCCATCGGTTTCATCCTCACCGTGGTCGGCCTGGGCCGTCTGTTCGAATGGCTGAGCCTGGATATCTACCCGGTGGCGCTGGTGTGCATCATGGCCGGGATCGTCCTGGCCAGCCTGTGGGTGCCCAATGCGCAGCCGGTGGAGCAGGCCGAGCGAGCGGCGAGCGGCGGCTTTCTGCGCCAACTGAGCCGCCCCGGGGTGCTGGCGTTCTATATCTGTGTGGCGCTGATGCAGCTCAGCCATGGGCCGTACTACACCTTTCTGACCCTGCACCTGGAGCAACTCGGCTACGCCCGCGGCACCATCGGCATGCTCTGGGCCCTGGGCGTGCTGGCGGAAGTGCTGTTGTTCGTGGTGATGAGCGCAATCCTGGCGCGGGTTTCCCTGCGCCGGGTGCTGCTGGCGAGCTTCCTGCTGGCGGCGTTGCGCTGGGTGCTGCTGGGCAGCTTTGCCGAGCACCTTGGCGTGCTGCTGCTCGCCCAGTTGCTGCACGCGGCGACCTTCGGTGCCTTCCATGCGTCCTGCATCGCCTTCGTCCAGCGCAGTTTCGGCGCGCGCCAGCAGGGCCAGGGCCAGGCGTTCTACGCTGCGTTGTCCGGTACCGGCGGTGCGCTGGGCGCGTTGTACGCGGGGTACAGCTGGAAGACCCTGGGCCCGGGCATCACCTTTAGTATTGCCAGCGTCGCGGCGCTGGCCGCAGCCGTTATCATTGCGACCCGCTTGAAAGAGGACGCCGCGTAGCGTCCTCATCACGTTTTCGAAAGATCAGGAGTTGCCCCTTGAGCATCCTCAGCGTTTATCACCAGTCCACCCCCGACACGCCGAACAAGGTCCTCACCCACGCTGACGACATCGCCGCGACCCTGGCGGAGCAGGGCGTGCACTTCGAGCAGCGCGAGCCGGCCGCGCGGATTCGTCCGGGCACCGGCGCCGATGAAGTGATCGCGGCCTTGCGCGGCCAGCTCGAAGAGCTGGGTAGCGGGGTGCTGGAGGTGTTGAGCGTGCACCCGGAACATGCGCAGAAGGATGAAATTCGCGCAGGCCTGATCGACGAGCGTCGTCACGCCGGCAAGGACCTGCGGTTCTTCGTCAGCGGGCGCGGACTGCTGAATCTGCGTGTCGGCGAGTATGTCTATGCCCTGGTGGGCGAGCGGGGCGATGTGATCAGCCTGCCGGCGGGGACGGCGCAGTGGTTCGATATCGGCGAGCAGCCGAATCTGCTGCTGGTGCGGGAGTTCGAGAGCGAGGCGGGACGCAAGGTCGAGTTGACCGGGGACGAGCGTTCGCGGGCATTTCCGGGGTTGGACGAGACCTTCTAGGTTCGCCGATCCTCGCAGGCGCTGGCTTGCCAGCGAAGGACCGCGGCAAGCCAGCTCGTGCAGTGCTCAACGATAGGTCGGCAGCGCGAACCGCTGCTGACTCTGCAGCATCGAAATCACCGGCAATTCACTGGCCTGCTCGGCCAGGTCGCGGCGAATCGCGCTGATCGCCCAGGACAGCTGCTCGGCACTGTGCAACTGGGCATAGGAAATCGAACGCCGGGTCTGCTTGCCGTCAGCGGCGCGCAGGGTCAGCAGGATGCCGCCGTCCGGGCGCGCTTGAGTGGTGACCTGGTAGGCGGAGAACACCGAGGCGAATTTTTCCTGAATGAGGTCCATATCAGCTCCTGGCTGTGGGTGACAGACATGAACTGAAGGGTGCAGTGAGCGTGCCAGCTTTTATTTATTAAAAAACCTTTTTAAATCAATAGTTTAATCTGTTTCGTCAAAACAGCTTTCGTGCAGACTGCATGGTCGTGCAATTTGCACAGTGCAATTTGCAATGCTTCTGGCCGATCGAACTTTTCGCCCGCTGCAAGGGACTTATCCACATATCCACAGACAAGGCGCTGACAAGGCATTGGGCTTTGTCATGCCGCGGAGGTTCCTTGTGTCCGATCGACGTGAGCCGGTGACCATGACTGCCGAGGAGGCTGCCGCCTTCGCCGCCGAGGTTTTCGAGCGCGCCCGCCAGGGTGATGCCGCCATGCTCGCGCGCTTGCTGGACAGCGGGGTGCCGGCCAATCTGCGCAACCACAAGGGCGATACCCTGCTGATGCTGGCCAGCTACCACGGCCACCTCGATGCCGCGCGGGTGCTGCTGGAGCACGGCGCGGATCCCGCGATCGCCAACGACAACCAGCAGATGCCCCTGGCCGGCGCGGCGTTCAAGGGCGACCTTCCGATGGTCCGCCTGCTGCTGGAGGGCGGCGGCGACCCGGATGCCAGCGCGGGCGACGGGCGTACCGCGCTGATGATGGCGGCGATGTTCAACCGCGTCGCCATCGTCGACTACCTGCTTGAGCAGGGCGCTGATCCCCACCGTCGCGATGTGCGCGGCGCCGATGCCCTGGCTTCGGCCCAGGCCATGGGCGCGGCCGACACCGCCGCGCGCCTGCGGGCGCTGGCCGGCTAACCCCCGGCAGGCGTTTGCGGCTATCCTTGGCGCCTTTTTTCCAGCGGCACAGGGCCTCCCCATGAAAAACCAACTGGTCGAACTCATCGGCAAAATCAGCTCCGGCTGCCTGGCCGAGCAGGATATCGAGCGGATCGCCGACGAAGCGGCGCAGGCCTATGCCGACCCCGAGGGCTTCCTCGCCGCCAACCCCGACATCAACTACGACGACAGCTTCCCGATCCCGCTGGGCGAGTGGGTGGTGGTCGGCAGCCTGCCGGACACCGTGCTGTTCCAGGCGGACACCTATCCGGACCTGCTCGCGCAGATCAGCGATTCGTTCGACAAGAGCGTGCCGTTCAACATCAAGCCCAAGCAACTGGCCAAGGTCGAGCCACTCACCGCGCTCAACCGCATCCAGATCCAGATGGGCAGCATGAACAAGGAAGCCGGCGGCTACGTGTTGATGAACTTCAGTCAGTTGCTCGATGACGAGCTGCAGATGGTCCTGGTGTGTGGCAACGACCTGCCGCGGGTTCTGCAGCTGTGCGCCGAACTGAACATCGCCGCGGCGCCTGCGCTGGAGGCGCTGCGGGTCGCGGTCCACGTTTAACCGAGGGCGGTATCGAGGAACATCATCACGGCGAAGCCGCCCATCAGGCCGAGGGTTGCCGAGGTCTGGTGGCCGTTGCGGTGGGTTTCCGGGATCACTTCGTGGGACACCACGAAAATCATCGCGCCGGCCGCCAGGCCCATGCTGATCGGGTAGGCGAGGGCGAAACCGCTGGAAATCCCCAGGCCGATCACCGCGCCCAGCGGTTCCATCAGGCCCGAGCCGATCGCCACCAAGGCGGCCTTCAGGTTCGACAGGCCGGTGGCGCGCAGGGCCAGGGCCACTGCCAGGCCTTCGGGGATGTCCTGGATGGCGATGGCGCTGGTCAGCGGCAGGCCGACATTCAGGTCGCCGGTGGTGAAGCTCACACCGATGGCCATGCCCTCCGGCAGGTTGTGCAGGGTGATCGCCAGGACGAACAGCCACACCCGGTTGATCCGTTCGGCCTGCGGGCCGCAGGGGCCAGTGCTTTCGTGTTCGTGTGGGGTGAAACGGTCGAGGCCGAGCATCAGCAGTACCCCCAGGCCCATGCCGACCACCACGGTCAGCGCGGCGAACGGGCCGTTGCCGGTGATTTCGCGGGCGGCGTCGAGGCCTGGCAGGATCAGGGAAAAGGAACTGGCGGCGAGCATCATCCCGGCCGCGAAGCCGAGCATGACGTCCTGGGTGCGCGCGCTGACTTCGCGCAGGACCACGGCAAGCACAGCGCCCAGCGCCGTGGCGGCGAAGCCGGCGAGGCCGCCGAGCATGGCCATGTGCAGGTTTTCCTGGTGATCGCCGTGAACCGCGTTCCAGGCGCTGGCGCCCATCAGCCAGAGCACCGCGAGCAGGCTCAAACCAAGGCCGGCACTGAGCCAGGGGGTCGATTGCACCTGCTGCAGCCAGGCATTGAGCATCGGCGTGGGCGCGGAGGGGCTGTGGGTCTGGGCTGGGGGCATGGGCATCTCTCCGGAAAAACGATGAAACAAGTTTAGGCGGGGGGCCGGAACGACCTCCAGGCAAGGACGTCTATAGGGCCAATAGCCAGCTATCCTCTCGGAAGCGCTTGAATTGGGAGCAACAAAATGGGTTCGACGTTCAACGGCCTCGCCGGTCTGGTCATTCTCGCCCTGGATATCTGGGCCATCCTCAATGTGATCAAAAGCAGCGCGGGGGGCGGCGCCAAGGTCCTGTGGATTCTCCTGATCATCCTCCTGCCGGTACTCGGCCTGATCATCTGGGCCATTGCCGGACCACGCGGAAATGTGCGTTTATAGGTCTCGTCCGCGCCTCAACGAAATTTTCACAATCGATTGAAGACAATCGCGCGCGCAATTATCCATTCGCCTAATGGTTCGGCCGCTCGGGAAATCCACCCGGGTGCCGCCGCTTCGCGTCAATGTGCCTCCCATAACCAGATTTTCAGGGATCTTCCACTTCATGGCTAAAACGGACGCCTCGCGCCTGCAACCGACGGTCAAATCACACCTGCTCTACACCCTGCTGTGCGGCCTGGTGATCATGCTGATGCTCAGCCTGGTGCGCTTCGCGCTGCTGGTCTACAACAGCGAAATGATCGGCGAGACGCCGTACTCGACCGTCGCCGAAGGCTTCCTCAACGGCTTGCGCTTCGACCTGCGCGTGGTGGTGTACCTGAGCATTCCGCTGCTGCTGGCGATCCTCAGCGCCCGGGCCATGGCCGCGCGCGGGCTGTTCCGCCTGTGGCTGAGCGTGGCCTCCAGTGTCGTGCTGTTCCTCGGCCTGGTGGAAATGGACTTCTATCGCGAGTTCCACCAGCGCCTCAACGGCTTGGTCTTCCAGTACATCAAGGAAGATCCGAAGACCGTCTCGAGCATGATCTGGTACGGCTTCCCGGTGGTCCGCTACCTGCTGGCCTGGGCCATCGGCACCGTGGTCATGAGCCTGGCCTTCAAGGGTATCGATCGTCTCACCCGCCCTCGCAGCCAGTACCAGAGCAACCTGGCTGGCGTGCGCAGCGTGGCGCCGTGGTATGTGCGTGGCGTGGTGTTCTTCATGATCCTGCTGGTGGCCGTGGTCGCCGCCCGCGGCACCCTGCGCCAGGGCCCGCCGATGCGCTGGGGGGATGCCTTCACCACCGATTCCAACTTCGTCAACCAGCTCGGCCTGAACGGCACCCTGACCCTGATCGACGCCGCCAAGAGCCGCATGTCCGAGGACCGCGACAATATCTGGAAGTCGACCCTCGATCCGCAGGTGGCGCAGCAGACCGTGCGCGACATGCTGCTGACCCCGCACGACACGCTGGTCGATGCCGACAGCGCCGCCGTGCGCCGTGACTTCAACCCGCCGGCGCAGAACACCCTGCCGATCAAGAACGTGGTGGTGATCCTCATGGAAAGCTTCGCTGGCCACTCCGTGGGCGCGCTGGGTGCCGAGGGCAACATCACCCCGTACTTCGACAAGCTGGCCGAAGAAGGCCTGCTGTTCGAGCGCTTCTTCTCCAACGGCACCCATACCCACCAGGGCATGTTCGCCACCATGGCCTGCTTCCCCAACCTGCCGGGCTTCGAATACCTGATGCAGACCCCGGAAGGCGGTCACAAGCTGTCCGGCCTGCCGGCGCTGCTCAGTGCCCGCGACTATGACGACGTCTACGTCTACAACGGTGATTTCGCCTGGGACAACCAGTCCGGCTTCTTCGGCAACCAGGGCATGACCACCTTCATCGGCCGCAACGACTTCGTCAATCCGGTGTTCTCCGACCCGACCTGGGGCGTGTCCGACCAGGACATGTTCGACCGCGGTGCCCAGGAGCTGGCGCACAATTACGGCAAGAAACCGTTCTATGCCCTGCTGCAGACCCTGTCCAACCACACGCCATACGCATTGCCGAAGAACCTGCCGGTGGAGCCGGTGACCGGCCACGGTCGTCTGGACGAGCACCTGACCGCGATGCGCTACTCCGACTGGGCCCTGGGCCAGTTCTTCGAGAAGGCGCGCAAGGAGCCGTACTTCAAGGAAACCCTGTTCGTCATCGTCGGCGACCACGGTTTCGGCAACAACCAGCAGGTCACCGAGATGGACCTCGGCCGTTTCAACGTGCCGATGCTGCTGATCGCTCCGGGCATCCAGGAGAAATTCGGCAAGCGCAGCGATGTCGTCGGTACCCAGATCGACATCGTGCCGACCATCATGGGCCGCCTGGGCGGTGAAACCCGTCACCAGTGCTGGGGCCGCGACCTGCTCAACCTGCCGGAAGGCGACCAGGGCATCGGCATGGTCAAGCCGTCGGGCAGCGACCAGAACGTGTTCCTGATCCAGGGCGACCACATTCTCATCGAGTCCAAGGAAGCCGCGCCGATCGTGTATCGCTACAAACTCGGTCGCGAGTTCAGCGCCGAGCGCGTCGATGACGCCGAGAAGGCGCTGATGGTGAAGAAACTCGAGTCGTTCATCCAGACCGCGACCAAGAGCCTGATGGACAACACCGCCGGTGTGGTCCACGGCATTCCGGAGTGACCGGCTGACGCTGTTGCAGACCCCTCGGACCCCGGCTTGCCGGGGTCTTTTTTTCCCGCGGCGCCGTCCATGCGGCTGGAACGATGTCCTCTGCCAGGGGTCAACGGGAAGTAGGCTGGACATACCCCGTATTTCCGTTCGAGGACTACGCCAGATGAAAGAGTGGGAAATCACCTTCGTGGACCAGAAAGGCGAGCGCACCTCGCTGTTCTTCGCCTGTGCCAACCGCCCGAGCATCGAAGAGGCCGCGCGGCGAGTACGCGGTCACCTGTTCCCGGTCATGGATGAACTCGACCTCAATGACTTCCAGGACCGCGCCGACTGCCCCACCGCCAAGTGGCTGAAGGAGCAGAGCGGTGTGGAAATCACCGCGATCACCGAACGAACCTGAATCGTCTCAGCTGGCGATGTGCCAAGCCTGACGCTACGCTGCAAACAGGGTCGCGCTTTTCGGCGCCGGCCTTTGCCGTCGTTACACCCGCTCGAGAACCCCGCCCGCCAACGGCGCAAGGGGTTGGTGCGAATGCACCGAAAGTCTATCCATCGCATGAGGAGGACGATTCATGAGCAACCTGTACGAAGACATCAGCAGCACCGTACTGCGCCGCATGAAAGAAGGCGGCTTCGACTTCACGCAAATCCACCCCATCGAGTTTTACGCGGTATTCCCGGACGAGGAGCGGGCGCGCAGGGCTGCGGGCAAGTTTCGTGGCGAGTCGCTGTGCGCCCTGGTGCATGAAAGCGACGAAGGCTGGCAACTGGAACTGAGCAAGATCATGTACGCCACCCATGGCGGGATCGGTGAATTCGAACAGGATTTCGAAGCGGTCATCCGACCATTGGGGGGCGAGGCCCAGGGCTGGGGAGTCAAGCAGGAGCGTCCCCTGGCCTGAACCATTGTCCGGGGTTGCGGCCGACGCCGCCCCGGGCCCATCGGCGCTTCGCAATGAAGCGTGTGCTCCAAGGCGAGGGGCGTGGCTGCACAACTCTGGTGCGGCATCTTTCCAAGACTATTCCAACTCCTTGATTGAAAAGGTTTTATGCCGCTGGCACGGGCTTTGCGACGCTGCCTGGGCACGGGTGACAAGGAGTTCGGCATGATTCGCAGATTCTATGATGAGATGTACGCCGCCGACGGTCAGCTCCGTCCGCATTACCGGGAATTCGCCCGCTGGCTGGCGCAGACGCCGCCCGAACTGCTGGCGCAGCGCCGCCGCGAGGCCGACCTGCTGTTCCACCGCGCCGGTATCACCTTCACCCTGTACGGCGACGAACAGGGCACCGAGCGCCTGATTCCCTTCGACACCATTCCCCGGGCCATTCCCGCCAGCGAGTGGCGGGTGGTGGAGCGCGGCTGTATCCAGCGGGTCAAGGCCCTGAATCTGTTTCTCGCCGACCTGTATCACGACCAGCGGATCATCCGCGCCGGGATCATTCCCGCCGAGCAGGTCCTGGCCAATGACCAGTACCAGCTGGCGATGCAGGGCCTGAGCCTGCACCGCGATCTCTATGCACACATTTCCGGCGTCGATCTGGTGCGCGATGGCGACGGTACCTACTACGTCCTCGAAGACAACCTGCGCACCCCCAGCGGTGTCAGCTACATGCTCGAAGACCGCAAGATGATGATGCGCCTGTTCCCGGAGCTGTTCGCCGCGCAGCGCATCGCGCCCATCGATCACTACCCGAACCTGCTCCTCGACACCCTGAAGAGCGCCAGTCCGCTGGACGATCCCAGTGTCGTGGTGCTGACGCCGGGACGTTTCAACAGCGCCTTCTTCGAACATGCCTTCCTCGCCCGGGAGATGGGCGTGGAACTGGTGGAAGGCGCCGACCTGTTCGTGCGCGACGAACGGGTGTTCATGCGCACCACCGGCGGACCGAAGCCGGTGGACGTGATCTACCGCCGCCTCGACGACGCCTACCTCGATCCGTTGGCGTTCAACCCGGAATCCATGCTGGGCGTGCCGGGCCTGCTGTCCGCCTACCGCTGCGGCAACGTGGTGCTGGCCAACGCCATCGGCACCGGCGTGGCCGATGACAAGTCGGTCTATCCCTATGTCACCGACATGATCCGCTTCTACCTCGACGAGGAGCCGATCCTGAAGAACGTGCCGACCTGGCAATGCCGCAATCCCGCCGAACTGTCCCATGTGCTGGCCAACCTGCCGCAGCTGGTGGTCAAGGAAACCCAGGGCTCCGGTGGCTACGGCATGCTGGTCGGACCCGCTTCGACCCAGGCCGAGATCGCCGCCTTCGCCGAGCGCATCAAGGCCCGTCCGGCGGCCTATATCGCCCAGCCGACGCTGTCGCTGTCGACCTGCCCGACCTTCGTCGAGAACGGCATTGCGCCGCGGCATATCGACTTGCGCCCGTTCGTCCTTTCCGGTCGCGAAACCCGCGTGGTGCCTGGCGGCCTGACCCGGGTGGCGCTGCGCGAGGGCTCGCTGGTGGTGAACTCGTCCCAGGGGGGCGGTACCAAGGACACCTGGGTGGTGGAGGACTGAACCATGCTCAGCAGAACCGCTTCCGACCTGTACTGGATGTCGCGCTATCTGGAGCGCGCGGAAAACCTCGCGCGGATGCTCGACGTCAGCTATTCGCTGTCGCTGATGCCCCAGGACGGGCAGGGCGATGGCCTCGACGAGATGACCCTGGCCCTGCGCATCACCGGCACCCTGGACGACTACCTGGCCCGTCATGGCCAGTTGCATGCCGAGCGCCTGCTGCACTTCTTCGCGCTCGACCCGGACAACCCGGCGAGCATCTACAGTTGCCTCGGCGCGGCGCGGGCCTGTGCCCATGCGGTGCGCGGCAAGATCACCGCCGACATGTGGGAGAACATCAACGCCACCTGGCTGGAGATCCGCGGCATCGCCGAGCAGGGCCTCGGTCGCTATGGCATGAGCCGCTTCTGCGAATGGATCAAGGAGCGTTCGCACCTGTTTCGCGGCGCCACCTACGGCACCATCATGCGCAACGATGCGTTCCGCTTCATCCGCCTGGGCATCTTCATCGAACGGGCCGACAACACCCTGCGCCTGCTCGATGCGCGCTACGAGATGTTCGGCGAGGCGGCGGAGACCGTCAGCGACAGTTCCGCCCGCGGTTATTACCAGTGGAGTGCATTGCTCCGCGCCCTGTCCTCGTTCGAGGCGTATACCGAGATCTACCGCGACGCCCCCACCGCGCAGCAGGTGGCCGAACTGCTGCTCCTGCGTGCCGATGTGCCCCGTTCCCTGCGCGCCTGCACCGAGGAAATCGACCAGATCCTCGCCAGCCTGCCCGGCAGCAATGGCCGACCGGCGCAGCGGCTGGCGGCGGAGGTGGATGCGCGCCTGCGCTACACCGGCATCGACGAAGTCCTCGCCCATGGGCTGCATCCCTGGTTGAACCAGTACATTCCGCTGGTGCGCGAACTGGGCAATGCCATTCACAGCGCTTATCTGGAGCTCGTATGAGACTGACCATCAGCCACGAAACCGCCTACCACTACGAAGACCAGGTGCGCACCAGCATCCAGTACCTGCGCCTGACACCGCCGGACAACCAGCGCCAGCAGGTGCTGCAATGGCACCTGGAGCTGCCGCGCCCGGTTCAGGCCCGGCGTGATCCGTTCGGCAACATCCTGCACGTCCTGAGCCTCGAGGAACCCCATGCCGACCTGCTGATCGCCGCGCACGGAGAAGTCGAGATCGACCCGCACCTGGAGGCGGAACAGGACAGCCAGTCGCCCCTGCCATTCCTGCGTTTCACCCGCCTGACCGAGGCCGACCAGGCCCTGCGTGCGTTTGCCGGCCGGCACTGTGGCGAGCACCGCGACCGTGCCGCGCTGATCGGTCTGATGGGCGCCTTGCATGAGCACATGGCCTACCGCCCCGGTGCCACCGCGGTCGACACCAGTGCCGCGCAGGCCTTCGCCGGTGGCGCCGGGGTGTGCCAGGACCACGCCCATGCCTTCATCGCCTGCGCCCGTAGTCTCCAGGTGCCGGCGCGCTACGTTTCGGGCTACCTGTTCGATAACGCCAACCAGCACATGGCCAGCCACGCCTGGGCCGAGGCCTGGCTGGACGACGCCTGGTACAGCTTCGACGTGACCAACCAGCTGGCCGTGCCGGAACGCCACCTGAAGCTGGCGGTGGGCCTGGATTACCTGGATGCCTGCCCGGTGCGCGGCATGCGTCGCGGTGGTGGGTACGAGCAGATGCACGCCAATGTGCTGGTGAGCTCCGGGTTCAACCAGTAGGTCTCAGGATTTGCGCTTGGCCATGTGGCTCAGGTAAGCGAGCAGGGCGTCGAGGTCGGCGTCCGGCAGCACATCGGGGCTGAAGCCGGGCATGCGCGCCTGTGGCCACTGGCGCAGATCCTGCGGATTGCGGATATAACGGCGCAGGAATTCCGGGCGAAAATATTCCGTAGGGTTGTGCGGCAGGTTCAGGTCCGGACCGAACTGGGCATCGCCAGCGCCGTTGAGGCGATGACAGGCCAGGCAGTTTTTCTGGAACAGGGCGAAGCCGCGGCTGATCGGGTCGTCGGCGCGCAGTCCGGCTGCCGGAAGCAGGGCGGGAAAGCGCTCGGCGACCGGCTGCAGGCGGCGGATGCTGGCGACCTGGTAAGGCCATTGTTCCGGGCTGATACCCCCGGCCCGCGGATTGGTCCAGACCAGGTAGAAGGGACCGGCGCTGGGTTTGTCCTGGCCCAGTGGGGGCCAGGGCTGCTTCGGGTCCTCCACCGCCAGCCAGGCTTGCGCGGGGGCGGACTGGAGCAGGGGGCCGGCCGGCATTTCCGCGGCGAAGCCATCGAGGGCCACGGCCTGCAGGTGATCGTCCGGCTTGATACCGGTCAGCAGCGCGGCCAGCGGCACGGCGCGGTAGTGCATGGTCTTTTTGTAGGAAACGTCCTGGTCAATGCGGATGTCCCGCGCCTGCGGATGCTTGAGCAGGGCGTCGCTGTCCCACTGGCGGCTAGTGGCGCCAAGCTCCAGGGTCAACTGTGCGGCGTACGACGGCAGGCCCAGCAGGGCGAGCAGGAGGATGAGGCAGCGGCGCATGGGCGAGTCTCCAGCCAGTGAAGGTCGGCAGCATACACCAGCGCTGAAATGACACTGAAAGACGATCGCTCAGCCGAACAGACGAGTCATGTTCGGCAGGATCAGCAGCAGTGTGGTGGCGAACAGAATGAGTCCCGCCTGACGTACCTTGTGTTGTTTGAGCATGGCTGTCTGCCTTTTTGTTGTTATTCCTGAGAGCCGGTTGGCATCCTTGTCCCGGGTCCGGCGGTGTCTCTGCGGACACTGTTTTCGGACCTGCTGTTAATGGGTATACAACCTGGATTGCCGTAACGTTACCGCTGTTTTAGAACGCTTTCGTCTGTACTTTGGTCGCGAAAGACCTTTTTTTCATGAGGCTATATGCCATCCGTGCACGACATGCCTGACTAGACACATGCACGGGATACACACACGGGCTGCACGGAAATGACCGTTCGTCCGAGGGAATGCTTGCCTGCTGCCGATATTCGCGGCAGGCTTCACCGGTGTTTTTTCACCACTGTCGTTCAGGGCCAAGTCTATGTCGTTACGCATCTGCATCCTGGAAACCGACGTCCTGCGACCCGAGCTGGTCGAGCAGTATCAGGGCTATGGACGGATGTTCGAGCAACTGTTCTCCCAGCAACCGATCGCTGCCGAATTCACCGTGTACAACGTGATGAACGGCCACTATCCGCCCGATGATGCGGTCTTCGATGCTTATCTGGTGACCGGCAGCAAGGCCGATTCGTTCGGTGACGATCCGTGGATCGGCACGCTCAAGGCGTTCCTGCTGGATCGCTACCAGCGCGGCGACAAGCTGCTGGGCGTGTGTTTCGGTCATCAGTTGCTGGCCCTGCTACTGGGCGGCAGGACCGAGCGTGCCAGCCAGGGCTGGGGTGTCGGCACCCACCGCTACGTGATGGCTGCGCGCGCGCCGTGGATGAGCCCGCAGGTGGAAGAACTGACCCTGCTGATCAGTCACCAGGATCAGGTCACCGCGCTACCGGAAAACGCCACCGTGATCGCGTCCAGCGATTTCTGCCCGTATGCGGCGTATCACATCGGCGATCAGGTGCTGTGCTTCCAGGGCCACCCGGAGTTCATCCACGACTATTCCCGCGCGCTGCTCGACCTGCGCCAGGAGAACCTCGGTGCCGAGGTCTACCGCAAGGGCATCGACAGCCTCGGCGTGGAGCACCACGGGCAGACTGTCGCCGAATGGATGATGCGTTTCGTCGCCCAGCCTAAAGCCACCCCGAACGCTTGAAGCTGCCGTACAGCGCGGTGCAACCCAGCACGATGCCGCCCAGCACGGCGAAGTAGCCGTAGTGCCAGCTCAGCTCCGGCATGTTCTGGAAGTTCATGCCGTAGATTCCCGCCACCGCGGTGGGAAACGCCAGGATCGCCGCCCAGGCGGCGAACTTGCGTTGCACGATGCTTTGCCGTGACGACTCCAGCAGCATGCCGATCTCGATGGTCTGGCTGGCCAGGTCGCGGATCCCCGCCAGGTCTTCCATCTGCCGCGTCACGTGGATCTGCACGTCGCGAAAGTACGGGCGCATGTTCTTGTCGATGAAGGGGAAGGTCAGGCGCTGCAGTTCCTCGCTGATTTCCACCATCGGCGCGACATAGCGGCGCAGCCGCAGGATGTCGCGGCGCAGGTTGTGGATGCGGCGGATGTCGTCCTCCACCAGCGAGGCGCTGAGCACGCTCTGCTCCAGCTCCTCGATCTCGCCGTGAATGGCTTCGCTGACGGGCTGGTAGTTCTCGGTGACGAAGTCGAGCAGGGCGTACAGGACGAAATCCTCGCCATGTTCCAGCAACAGCGGGCGTGCTTCGCAGCGCTGACGGACCAGGGCGTAGGATTTCGAGTGCCCGTTGCGGCAGGTGATGATGTAGCCGTTGCCGGCGAAGATATGGGTTTCGATGAATTCCAGCTTGCCGTCCTGGCGCACCGGCGAGTAGGTGACGATGAACAGTGCGTCGCCGAAGGTTTCCAGCTTCGGCCGGCTGTGCTTTTCCAGGGCGTCTTCGATGGCCAGTTCGTGCAGGTTGAACTGGCGTTGCAGATTGGCCAGTTCCTGGGCGTTGGGTTCTTCCAGGCCGATCCAGACGAAATGCCCGGGCTTCTTCGCCCATTCGGCGCCCTCGTCGAGGCTGATGTTGGTGACCTTCCTGCCGGCGCTGTACACCGCCGCTGCTACGACTCGACCCATGGTTGTGCGTATCTCCGCGTTGACGTGACAGACAGCTTGGTCTGACCCCGGTGAAACGGCAACTGCTCAGCCGCGCTGGCGTTCACGTTCCATCAGGTCGATGCAGGCCTGCATCTGCGTGCGACATTGTTCGATCAGCGCCGGGATGTCCTGCTGGGTCATGCCCGCGGTGGCAATGGGCGGCAGCGAACGGATCAGCACCCGCTCCTTGCGCCAGCCGTTGAGGTTGAGGCGCCTGGCGTAGCGGCTGACGCAGACCGGGACGATCGGCACGCCGGCGTCGATGGCCATGTGGAAAGCGCCTTTCTTGAACGCCAGCAACGTCTCGCCGGGGTTGCGCGTGCCTTCCGGGAAGATCCAGATCGAGGTGTCGTTTTCCCGCAGCGTACGGGTGGTGGTCTGCAGCGCGCGGCGCGCCTGGTAGGCATTGCCGCGATCGATCAGGACATTGCCGCCGAGCCAGAACAACTGGCCGAACAGCGGAATCCAGCCGAGGCTTTTCTTGCCGATGCACACGGTGCGCGGTGGCACGACGTGGCCAAGCACGAACAGATCGTAGTTGGACTGGTGGTTGGCGATGATCACGCAGCCTGGCGGCTGGTCGAACAGCGGGCCGACCTCGGTGTCGACCTTGAGCCGCAGCAGCCAGCTCGAGGGCCAGGCGTACAGGCGCGCATAGAGGCGGCTGTTGTCGGGGTTGAACGGACGGCACAGGCCGATGAACAGGCCGATCAGGCCCACCAGGATGAAATGCGCGCCCAGCAGGAGCATGCGAGGAAGGAAGAGCATTGTGCGACTCGTTCGACAAAACGCGAGGGAGTGTACGGATGTGCACCGACGGCGGCAAACCTCCTGTTTGTCGAAATGTGCGCCCCGGGCCAGGCGTCGGATGGCCCGGGGCGGACGATCAGGCCAGGTGTTCCTGATCGCGGATGATCGCGTCGTCGAGGATCTCGAGCAGCGCCTTGCGCACTTTCAGCTTGGTGTTGCGGTGCGCGTTCATGTTGATCTTCTTCAGTTGGCGGGCCGCGGCCAGGGCGGTTTCCAGCAGCTGTTCGGCAGGCACCACCTTGTCGAGGAAGCCGGCATCCACGGCGCTGACCGGGTCGAACATCTCACCGTTGATCACCGAACGGTGGAACGCCGAACGGCGCAGGCGATCGCGGGCCAGCTCGATGCCGGCGTGGTGCATGGTCATGCCGATCTGCACCTCGTTCAGGCCGATGCTGAACGGACCCTCGACGCCGATGCGGTAATCCGCCGAGAGCAGCAGGAAGGCACCCTTGGCCACGGCATGGCCGGGGCAGGCGACGATCACCGGGAAGGGGTGGGAGAGCAGGCGGCGGGCCAGGGTCGAGCCGGCGGTGACCAGCGCTACCGCGGCTTGCGGGCTGGAGGTCATCACTTTGAGGTCGTAGCCGCCGGAAAGGATGCCCGGCTGGCCGGTGACGATGACCACGGCACGGTCCTCGCTGGCGCGGTCCAGTGCCGCGTTGAAGGCGGCGATGACGTCGGGGGAAATGGCGTTGACCTTGCCGTTGTTCAGGGTCAGGGTCGCGATGCCATCTTCGAGGTGGTAGGTAATCAGCTCACTCATGACGGAAGTCCTTGCGGGAGAAGTGGCGAGAAAAGTGGCAAGACGTTACCCAGCCGCCGGGGTCAGGTAAAGCACGATGACTGACTGGCTGGTCACTGTTTCCCCCTGTGCCCTTGTCTGGCGGGAGCAGGGGGGAAAGGAACGGCAAAGCGCACCATGGATTGGCCAAAATGCCTTGGCTCGCCGCGCTTTTTCGGGCCTCGGCATAAATATTTGAAAATTCTGAAAAAAACCTTTGCCAAGTGAAAGGCTTTCGACTAAATTAGCGCGCCTCGACAGGCTGAACTGCTTGAAGAGATCCGGTGAAGTGTCCGAGCGGTTGAAGGAGCACGCCTGGAAAGTGTGTATACAGGAAACTGTATCAAGGGTTCGAATCCCTTCTTCACCGCCACTTTCGCAATACCGAAAAGCCCCTGGAAACGATGAGTTTCCGGGGGCTTTTTGTTTTGTTCGTGTTTTTCGGGTATCGGAACGCGCAGCGGGGTCTTCGCAAACAAAAATGCCAGTCAGGGTGACTGACTGGCATGGGGGCTCAGCGATCTATCGATCAGGCCACAGCGCTTTGTATCCTTGCCCGTGGTTTTTTCAGCGCAGCGACGAGAAGGGCTGCGATGGGGATCATGAAAGCGAAGATGCCGTGCGGGTAAGTGAAGCTTGCGACAATGGAGACCTGGGTCAGGTAGTAGGCAAACGAGCAGGCTGCCACGGTGAAACCGATGAACAGCGGGCTGGCGCTGGCACTGCCGATAGTCCCGAGGATGCCGAGGAAGACCCCGCAAAGGATCATCACGCAAATCGCCCAGGGCAGACCGATTTCACCATAAGCGGACAGGGTGGCGGGTGCCGGTTGTTGTCCTTGGGCCCAGTCGACTTCCGGATACATGGCATTGAATACCTTGATTGGCAGTACGCACTGCGGTTCCGGCATGCCGAAGACTTTGCGTACCAGATTGCCCTGAATGCCGCAGCGCTCCGACTCGTCTTCGAACATTGCAACGTAGAACGGCATTGCTGCCGCCATTCGGTGCAAGGCGTCCCCTGAAAGCCGTTTTATGTAGGACATGATCAGGCCACCGTCCAGCTTCACCAGGGTCGTCTCAGGCTTGGGTTCGCTGACCTCAACACTTGCCTCGAGCTGTGGAACCGGCACGGGGGCTGTGATGGTTGGGGCGGTGGTCGTCGCCGAGACGGAGTTTTTGGCGGCGGTGTCCTTGGAGTGAGCGTCCTTCGCGTGGGAATCTTTCGGGTGAGTGCCCTTTGCGTGATTCGTTGTTTCGGAGGCGGCAGGTGTTATCGAGGGAATCGCCGGCTTGGTGGTGATCTTTATTTCCGTGGTTTCCGTGGCCGCAGTGGCAGTTTCCTGTGTCGTTTCGGTGTCCTGCGCAGCAGGCGGTGCGGTCATGGCATAGCCGGTCAGAATGAACGCTGATACCGAAACAGCGCTGACGATTGCAACGTACTTGATCTTGGCTCTGGTCAATACGAACGCTGCGCCCATCATGATCAGATAGATGAGAATCTGCGCCTTGGAATAAGTGGCGGTGATGGTGAACAGGAAGAACACAAAGGACACGATAAACAGGATCAGATCGCTGATTTTTCCGCCCTGCATGACATAAGCGATGAATGCCAGGATAGGAATGATCAGGTTGATGCCATAGGCAAAGGCGAAGAACGTGAAGCCCAGGTTCTCCAGAAGATTCAGCCGGCGCGTCGTTTTCGAAATATAGTCGCCGCCCGACAGCAGGCCGGTGTCCAGCGCACCGGCGGCATGCAGGGTCATTGTGCAGTAGACAATGCTGATCAGTGCGATCACCCAGAGTACCGGCGTCAGTATCTGCAGTTCGGCAGCCGCGACTTTGTTCAGCACTTTGGCCGGGCGTTTCAGCAGTTTCACCGTCAGCCAGGCGGCCAGTGGAACGATCACGACCGGCAGGTAGAGGAGGGCCAGATAGGTCGGCGAGCCTATCATTTCAAAGGCTTTGCCTGCCAACGCGGTGCCGCGGTTGGTGATATATTCGGCGCCACCTGGCAACAAATAGATGGTTGCTGCCAATAGTGTGGTGATTGCATAGGAAATTAAATAAACAGCCGTAGGCATTGATGTTGTAATTGTCTTTGTCAATGCCGGACTTCCATGCTTCCAGAAGTTTACAAACATCTGCGGATGCCTTTCGTCTAAATATTGGCGTATATCCAGGGTCGCATTGAAACTTACGCGGACCTATGTGGTCCGCAGATATTACACAATTATTCCGACAGGTTCTAGGCGGCTGTCCCCCCCTGAGCCGCTCAAGACAGGTAATCCCAGGCGAGGCGTAGGTATTTAATGCCTTCGGCATACCGCTTTTTCGTGGGTGTCGGAGTCATATCGACAATGATGGGCAGGTTATCGGCTTCGACAGCTCCAGCAGCAGTACCACCTGTCTGGAGCTGTGTGTGTTTTGCATTGGGTCGACGTTTCAGAAACTGACCGAAGCCGACACCCGCGCCGTGCGCGGCGCGCCCTGGAACAGGTAGTTGTCGCCCAGGTAGTCGCCCACATCCTTCCAGTAGCGCTTGTCGAAGATGTTGTCCACCGTCAGGCGCAGCACTGTGTCGTGCCTGGCGATTCGCGTGCGGTAGCGACTGCCCACGTCGAAGACGCTGTAGCCGCCGACCGCCACCGTGCCTTCCTGGTTGGCGTACTTGCTGGCGCTGTAGCGCAGGCCGCCGAGCAGGGCCAGGCCGGGAACGCCGGGGATGCTGTAGTCGGCCTGCAACGCCGCGCGCAGGCGCGGGACATTGAGGGCCTGATGGTCGTCGTAGGCATCGGTGCCGCTGTCTTCGACCCGGGCACGGATCGCCGCGGCGCTGGCGTTGATCTGCAGGTCCGAGGTCAGCCAGCCGCTGACGCCCAGCTCCAGGCCGATGTTCTTCTGCTGGCCTTGCTGCATATAGGTGAAGTTGCCGGCACCGTCCGGCTGCGCGTACTGGTAGGCCTGGCGCAGCTGGAACAGCGCGGCGCTGAAGCTCATGCGCTGCCAGTCGCGCTTGATGCCCAGTTCGATCTGGTGCGAGGTGGTCGGGGCGAGGATGTCCTGGTTGTTGAGGACGAACCAGGGTGCCACGCCGCCGGAAGAGAGGCCCTTGCTGTAGCTGGTGTACACGGAGATGTCCGGCCGTGGCTTGTACATCAGCGCGGCATTGGGCAGCAGTTCGTACTGGTGGGTGTGACGCAGTGAATCGCCGTCCTGGTTGAACGCTTCCTCGTCCAGGCGTACCACGCGGGCGCCGATCACGCTTTGCCATTGCTCGGTGAAGCTGATCCGGTCGCTGAAGAACAGGCCGTACTGGCGACTGTCGAGGCGGCGTTCGGTGTGGCCGAGGGTTTTGTCGGACGGCGTGACCGCTGGCGTGTCCTGATAGATGTTCGGTTGCCCGGCGATCGGTTCGGCATGTTCGTTGAACAGGGAACGCTGATCGACAGTGCGTCGTTGCGCACTGGTCCCGACGGTCAGTTCGTGACTCACGCCCAGCGCATCGAAGCGCCCGCTCAGCGTTGCCTGCGCCTCATCGGTGCGCCGGGTGTCGTCCGGGCTGCGGAAGTCATAGATGTCGTAATCGCCGTTGGGACTGAAGCTGTTGCCCAGGCCTGGGCAAGCGCTCGTGTAATAGCAGCCCCAGGCAAACGAACTGTAATCATCGATCACCACCCGACTGCGCGACGCGCTCAGCGCCCCGGTCCAGGCCTCGTTGAAGCGGTACTCGAAACGCCCGCCCAGATTCAGCGAGTCGGATTTCACCGGCCTGGCCCAGTCCTGCCAGGCCAGGCGATCCTTGGGATCGATGCCATGGGGCAGGCTGCTGCCGCCGAGCAACTGGTAACCCGGCACCGAATACTGCTCGCGGCTCTGGTACTCGACATCCAGCTGCAGCAGGGCATCCGGGTTCATCTGCCAGTCGAAGGCCAGGGAGGCGAAGTCGCGCTTGCCGTCGGCATGATCGACGTAGCTGCGGATGTCCTCATGGGCCAGGTTGGCGCGCAGGCCGAACTGGCGCTCGCTGCCGAACCAGCCGCCGAGGTCGGTGGCGATATAGCGTTCGCCCTCGGCGCTGCCGGAAACGGTCAGCGAACGCACGTCCTCCGGGCGCTTGGTCACGTAGTTGATCATCCCGCCGGGCTCGGACACACCGCTCTGCAGGCCGGACAAGCCCTTGAGCAACTCCACCTGCTGCTTGTTCTCCAGCGCCACGTTCTGTTCGCCGGTGATGGTCTGGCCGTTGATCTTGTAGCTGTGCGCCGCGTCGAGGCTGAAGCCGCGCACGTTGAAATTCTCGTAGTAGCCGATCGGCGCGTAGGACTCGCCCACCGAGGCATCGCTCTGCAGCACTTCGCTGAGCAGGCGCACCTGGCGGTCCTGCAGCAGCTGTTCGGTGAACACCGAGACCGAGGCCGGGGTGTCCAGCAGCGGCGCCGAGGTGAAGCCGGCGACCTGGGCCTGGCGCGGCTGGTAGCCATCGCTCCAGCTATCGGAAACCGTGACCGGGGCCAGGGTGACGCTGCCGTCGGCGAAAGCGTGCGGGGCGCTCAGGGCCAGGCCGACCGTGAGCAGGCTGAGGGGCAGGCGAGGGCATTGCAGGGACATGCGGCAAAACTCCTTGAGGGCCCGCAGCGGGCGCGCCGTTATGAGTCGGCAGCTACCCCGAAGCTGAAAGCCCGGTACGGCGACAGGAAGGCGCAAAAAGGGCGCGCAAGTGCGAAAGGCTACTGGCATTGCGCCAGTGGCGCCGCAGCGCGGGCGCAATCTTAACAGGGGCGACCGCGTTGCGGTGCCCCAATTGCAATGCATTCGTATCTGCAGGAACGAGCGGGTGACGCTGGAATTCAGGTTTTCGCTGGCTGCTGCTGGGTACGGCGGCGCCAGTTGCCGTCCAGTTTCGACCAGGTCTTGCCGTCAGTGACCGCCAGCAGCTTGCGGCCATCCTTGAAGGTGGCGAGGAAGGTGATTTCCTCGTCCTTGCTGCCGAGCCAGAGCCCGGCGAGCAAGCCCAGCGGACCGGCCATCAGGCAGCCGGCCACGCCCCAGCCGAGGGCACTGCTGAGGTTGCGACTGGTTTCCTGGTTGGCGACTTTCATGTCCTTGATGCGGGAGAGTGCGATCTTTTCGCCCGGTGAGGGGCTCGTAGCGGTCTTGAGTGTGAGCGATCCATTGCGGTACTCGCCTTCACCTTGCAAGAAATCGCCGGACTGAACGGTGAGTCTTGTCATAGGGGTAATCCAGGTTGAGAGGGCTTTTTGACCAATCCCTACTGAGCGCTCCGGATACCCCCAAGTCAATCGTCAGGCGACGGAGGGTATGACGTCTGTCAGACAGTTCTGACTTCCATCACCTTTCTTCCGGCCAGCCGCCAGATCACCAGCGCCAGTGCGCCCAGGACCAGGCCGGCGAGGACGATCGCCTCCCAGCCCCAGTGCTGGAACAACTGGGTACCCAGCAGCGAGCCGGTCGCGCCGCCGATGAAGTAGCAGGTGATATAGCCGGCGTTGAGGCGGTTGCGCGCTTCCGGGCGCAGGGCGATGACCGCGTTCTGGTTGCTGACGTGGACCAGTTGCACCGCCAGGTCGAGCAGCAGCACGCCGATCAGCAAAGCCGCCAGTGAGGTCGGGGCGAAGGCCAGTGGCACCCAGGCGAGCATCTGTGCGAGCAGGCCGAAGGTGGTGCCCTGGGCGCCCTTGCCACGGTCGGCCAAGCGTCCGCCCCAGTTCGCCGCCAGCGCTCCGGCGGCACCGGCCAGGCCGAACAGGCCGATCGTTCCGTCTGAATAGTCGTAGGGCTCGGCCTTCAGCAGAAACGCCAGGGGCGTCCAGAACAGCGCGAACAGGCAGAAGGAAAATGCCCCGAGCAGCGAGCGCAGGCGCAGCAGCGGCTCCTCGGCGAACAGACGGAATACCGAACCGATCAGCGCCGGATAGGCCAGTCCGGCATGTTGCCGGCGCTGCGGCAGCGCGCGGAACAGCGCAACGGCGCTGAGGGCCATGAGCCCGGCGGCGAGCAGATAGATGCTGCGCCAGTCGCCGAGGTTGGCCATGAAGCCGGCGGCGGTGCGCGCCAGCAGGATGCCCAGCAGCAGTCCGCCCATGAGGGTGCCGACCACGCGCCCGCGTTCGGCGGGATCGCTGAGGCCGGCGGCCATGGGCACCAGCACCTGGGCCACCACGGAGAACAGACCGGTCAGCGTGGTGCCCAGCAAAAGCCACGGCAGGCTTGGGGCGAGGGCACTTATCAACAGGCCGATGGTGGCGATGGCGATCATGCTGACGATCAGCCGGCGCTGTTCGAACAGGTCGCCCAGCGGGGCCAGCAACAGCAGGCCGGCGCCATAGCTCAGCTGCGCGGCGATGACGATGCCGCCAGCGCTGGCGGTACTCAGGCCGAAATGCTCGGCGATGCTGTGCAGCAGCGGTTGCGCGTAATAGTTGCTGGCCACCGCGAGACCCACGGCGGTGGCCATCAGCAGGATCAGGGCGCGGCTTAGCGGCGGCGTGGCGGTCATGGCCGTCTCCATTCGAGGGATGAGGAGGGCAGTATGTGAAATGAGCTAGGATGACGCCAATGCATCGTTTTCATTGAATCAATCTCGAAAGAAGATGAATGAATGAACCTGAAACAGATCGAATACGCCCTGGCGGTCGCCGAGACCGGCAGTTTCACCCGTGCCGCCGAGCGCTGCCATGTGGTGCAGTCGGCGCTCAGCCACCAGGTCGCTCGTCTTGAAGAGCAGCTTGGCGTAGCGTTGTTCGAACGCAGTTCGCGCTGGGTGCGCCTGACCGCGGCGGGCGAGGCCTTCGTGCCCAGCGCGCGCACCGCGCTGGAGGCGGCGCGGCGTATCGCCGACGAAGTGGCCGCGGCCTGTGGTGAGGTGCGCGGGCGCCTGTCCATCGGCGAGATCAGTTCGCTCACCGAGCTGGACCTGGTCGACCTGCTGGCGGGTTTTCATCACCAGTATCCGCGTGTGGATATCCGCTGGCTGATGGGCAAGAGCGAAGTGATGATCGGCGATGTCCGCGAGCGTCGCCTGGACGTGGCGTTCATCGGCGTGTGGCCGGGCGAGTCGCTGGACGGGGTCGAATGGCGCCTGCTGGCCAAGGAGGAACTGGTGGCGGTGCTGCCGCCGGAGCATCCGCTGGTTATCCACAAGCGCCTGGCCCTGGCGGACCTGGAGGACCAGCCGCTGGTGGACTTCCAGGCCGGCACCGGGGCCCGGCGCCAGACCGACGAGGCGTTCGCCGCCGCCGGCTTGCGTCACCGGGTGCAATTCGAAGTGGGCACCACTGGCCTGATCGAGAAGTTCGTTCAGCGCGGTCTGGCCCTCGGCCTGGTGGCGGAGCGGATCGCCACCGGCTTCGAGCGGGTCGCGGTGCTGCCGGTGAGCGATGCGCCGGTGCGGCATCTGTACGCCATCTGGTCGAAAACACCGACCCCGGCCGCCAGTGCCTTTATCCAGTTGCTGGAAGGGCATCTGGCGGCGCGCTAGGCCATCAGGCGGCGAAGCCACCGTCGATGGTCAGGCTGGCACCGGTGATATAGGCGGCTTCGGGACCGGCCAGGTAGGCGACGAAACTGGCGATTTCCTCGACATGTCCGTAGCGACCTACCGCCATCAAGCCGATCAGGCTGTCGGCGAATTCGCCATGGGCCGGGTTCATGTCGGTGTCCACCGGGCCGGGCTGCACGTTGTTGATGGTGATCCCGCGCGGGCCGAGGTCGCGGGCCAGGCCACGGGTCAGGCCGACCAGCGCCGATTTGCTCATGGCGTAGGTGGCGCCGCCGGCGAAGGGCATGCGTTCGGCATTGGTACTGCCGATATTGATGATGCGGCCACCCTGGCCCATATGCCGCACGGCGGCCTGGGTCGCGACGAACACGCTGCGCACGTTGACCGCCACCGTGCGGTCGAAGTCCTCCAGGCTGAACTCGGCGATATCGCCGATCGCCAGCACACCGGCGTTGTTCACCAGGATATCGAGGCCGCCGAAGTGTTCGACGGTCAGCTCGACGGCCTGTTGCACCGCCGCGGCGTCGGCGCTGTCAGCCTTCAGCGCCAGGGCCTTGCCGCCGTCCTGGCGAATTTCGTTCTGCAACTGCTCGGCGCCGGCTTGCGAGCTGACGTAGGTGAAGGCGACGGCGGCGCCCTGTTCGGCCAGGCGTTTGACGATGGCCGCGCCGATACCGCGCGAGCCGCCCTGGACCAGTGCCACTTTGCCGCTGAGGTTCTGTTGAATCGACATTGCGGGTGCTCCTGAAAAGACAAGGCTGGGTGCCTTGTGGATGGGCCCAGTATCGGGGGGAGATTGACTACTGATAATCCACTAATCGCTATAGTCTGAATAAACCCCTGGTTTGGAATCTCCTGATGGAAACCTTCAGCAGCATAGAGTGCTTTCTGCGCAGCGCCGAAGTGGGCAGCTTCGCCGAGGCCGCCCGGCGCCTGAGCCTGACCCCGGCGGCGGTGGGCAAGAATGTCGCCGGCCTGGAAGCGCGCCTCGGCGTGCGCCTGTTCCAGCGCAGTACCCGCAGCCTGACCCTGACCGAGGCGGGGCAGTGCTTTCTCGGCGAAGTGCGTGACAGCTTCCAGACGATCCAGCATGCCGTGGCCAATATCGCCAGCATCGAGGGCCAGCCGGCGGGCACGTTGAAGGTCAGCATGGGCACGGTGTTCGGGCGGTTGTACATCCTGCCCCTGCTGGGCGAGTTCCTGCGGCGTTTTCCGGCGATCACGCCGGATTGGCACTTCGATAACCGTCAGGTCGATCTGATTGCCCAGGGTTTCGATGCGGCCATTGGCGGTGGTTTCGACCTGCCGCCCGGGGTGGTGGCGCGCAAGCTGACGCCGGCGCACCGGATTCTGGTGGCGTCCGCGCAGTACCTGGACGGCTGCGGGCCGCTGCGCCAGCCGGAGGATCTGGCCGAGGCGGACGGGATCCTGATCCGATCCCCGCAGACCGGACGTGTGCGCTCCTGGCCACTGACCAGTCGCGCCGGTGAGCAGAGCCCGCTGAACCTGCGCCAGCGCATGACCATGACCGATTCCGAGGCCGCCTGCGCGGCGGCGGAGCAGGGGCTGGGCGTGGCGCTGGTGAGCATGCCGTTCGCCGTGCCGTATCTGCGCAAGGGCAGTCTGCTGCGGGTGTTGCCGGACTGGTATGTGGAGGACGGGAACATTTCGCTGTACTACGCACAGCACAAGCTGCTGCCGGGGAAGACCCGGGCGTTCGTCGATTTCGTGCTGGAGCAGTTCAGGGAGCAGGGGCTGGACAGGCAATTCGATGCTCTGGCCTGACTGCCGGGGGGCTCTTCAGGGCCTGATCCCACAGAGACCACGTGCGCCACGGACCTTGTAGGAGCGGGCGTTGCCCGCGATGAGGCCCGGAGGCACAACCACTCATTCGATGGATATCACCTCAAGCACCTGCCGCCCCCCACCCAGGTCCACCTCATCCCCCTCGGCCTTGCCCAGCAACTGCTGCCCCAGTGGCGAACGCGGAGTGATCACTGTCACCAGTCCCGTCCCCTCGCCAATCTTCAGCCCGGCGGCTTCCGGGCCGATGAACACCCGCTGCCGATTCCCCGCCTCATCCTCCAGCAACACCAGATTGCTCACCTGGATCCCCAGCCCCGGGTCGAAATCCCGCAGGCTGAGCTGCAGGTAAGCCGCCCGCGCCTGACGAATCTCCTCCATGCGCCGGGCCTGGCCGGTCGCCAGGTAGGACGCTTCCAGGCTGAGGGTGTCGTACTTGTTCTCGGCGATGTTCTCCTCCGCGGTCGCCGTCTCGTAGGCGGTCTGCGCGGCGCGCTGAAGGATGTCCAGGTCGACGCCCAGGCGTTCGATGATGGCTTGCAGCAGTTCGGTCTTGTTCATCTCAGTGGCAGAACTCAAGGACATTGGCCCGGCTCTTCTCGGTCGGGGCGGTGCGGTTCTGTTGCAGCCAGAACTGGCACTTGGGGTTGGACAGGTTGCGCGGGTTTTCCTCGGCGCGGTTTTGCGCATCCTCGATCTGCCGGGTCTGCAGTGCCTGCTGGTACTGCTCGAACATGCGGTTCTGCTCCGGCGACTGCTGCGCCGCGCCCGGTTGCCGTGCTGCTGGCGGCTGCTGCGCGGGGGGCGGGGCGAGCGGCTGGTTGAGCGCCGCGGTCACCGGCTCGTGCAGCGAGGGCAGCAGTTGCCAGGCGCCCCAGAGGGTCAGGCCGATGGCGACGAAGCCGAGCCACAGGCCCAGGGCGACAGCGACGATCAGCGGCAGCATTTTCGGGGAAACCTTCAGTTCGCGACGACGGGCTCGGTAGGACATGGCGACCTCCTGGTCAGGACAGGGCCGGGATTGTCGCACGAGCGATCGCAGGCAGCACTTTTGTCGGCACGCGATAATCCGGACAATTGGCGAACATTTGTCTGCGGCGCAAGAGGTGCCTGTTATGAAACCGACCTGGGATATCTTCTGCCGCGTGGTCGACAACTACGGCGATATCGGGGTGACCTGGCGGCTGGCCCGGCAACTGGTGGCCGAGCACGACCTGGCGGTGCGCCTGTGGGTCGACGAACTGCAGGCGTTCGCGCGGATCTGCCCGGAGGCCGATGCGCAGGCGCCGCACCAGCTGCAGGCGGGCGTCGAGGTCAGGCACTGGGGGGGCGACTGGACGCCGGTGGCGGTGGCCGATGTGGTGATCGGTGCCTTCGGTTGCCAGATTCCCGCGCAGTACATCGAGGCCATGACCCGGCGCCCGGCGCCGGCCCTGTGGCTGAACCTCGAATACCTCAGCGCCGAGGACTGGGTCGAAGGCTGCCACGGCCTGCCGTCGCCCCAGGCCAATGGCTTGCGCAAGGTGTTTTTCTTCCCGGGCTTCACCCCGGGCACGGGCGGTCTGCTGCGTGAAAGCGGGCTGCTGGCGCAGCGCGATGCCTTCGACCGCGATGCCTTCCTGCGCACCCTGGGCGTGGAGTTACAGCCCGGCAGCCGCCTGCTGTCGCTGTTCGCCTACGAGAATTCCGGGCTGGCCAGCTGGCTCGATGCCCTGGCCGAGGATGCCCGGCCCAGTCACCTGCTGGTGCCGGAAGGGCGCATTCTCGGCGATGTACAGGCCTGGCTGGGCGAGGAGGGGATGGGCGTCGGTGCAGTGCATCGCCGGGGCGCGCTGACCGTGCAGATCCTGCCGTTCGTGCGCCAGGACGACTACGACCGGCTGCTGTGGAGCTGCGATTTCAACGCGGTGCGCGGCGAGGATTCCTTCGTGCGCGCGCAGTGGGCGGGCAAGCCGCTGCTCTGGCACATCTATGTGCAGGAGGAGTATGCCCACTGGGAAAAGCTCGAAGCCTTTCTCGACCGTTACACCCAGGGCCTGTCGCCCGTCACCGCGGCGGCCCTGGTGGAACTGTGGCGGGCCTGGAACATGGATCGCGACATGGGCGCGGCATGGAAACAGTTGTTGCCGCACTGGGATGAGCTGGCCGCTCACGCGCGCCAGTGGTGCGCGGAACAGGCCGCTCGGCCGGACCTTGCCACGGCGCTGGTGCAGTTTTACCGAAATTGGATATGATACGCGGCCTCGATTTTTATAAATCCATCCAGATTCGGATACTTCGTAATGAAAACTGGTAAAGAGCTGAAACCCGGTACCGTACTGCGGATCGACAACGACCCGTGGCTGGTTCAGAAAGCTGAGTTCACCAAATCGGGCCGTAACAGCGCGATCATGAAGACCAAGCTGAAGAACCTGCTGACCGGCTACAAGACCGAAACCGTCTACGGTGCGGACGACAAGCTGGACGACGTGATCCTGGATCGCAAAGAAGCGACCCTGTCGTTCATCAGCGGTGACTCGTACACCTTCATGGACACTTCCGACTACACCATGTACGAACTGAACGCCGAAGACATCGACGCCGTTCTGCCGTACATCGAAGAAGGCATGGAAGACATCTGCGAAGCCGTCTTCTTCGAAGGCCGCCTGGTCTCCGTGGAACTGCCGACCACCATCAGCCGTCAGGTCGTCTACACCGAGAACGCTGCCCGTGGCGACACCTCCGGCAAGGTCATGAAGCCTGCCAAGCTGAAGAACGGTACCGAGATCCAGGTTGCCGACTTCATCCAGATCGACGAGTGGATCGACATCGACACTCGCGACAACAGCTTCAAGGGCCGCTCCAAGAAGTAATCTTCCTGGCGTCCACGAAAAACCCGGCCTTGGCCGGGTTTTTTTGTGCCTGTGGAAAACTCAGACGCTGACGTGCAGGCGCACGTCGACGTTGCCGCGGGTGGCGTTGGAGTACGGGCAGACATTGTGCGCCGCGTCTACCAGCGCCTGGGCGTCGCCCTGCTCGAGACCCGGCAGGCTGATGCGCAGGTCGATGTCCAGGCCGAAGCCGCCTTCGATCTGGCCGATCCCGACTTCGGCGGTGATCGAGGTCTCGGCGGGCAGTTGGCGCTTGCCCTGGCCGGCGACGAACTTCAGGGCGCCGATGAAGCAGGCCGAGTAGCCGGCGGCGAACAGTTGCTCGGGGTTGGTCGCCGCACCACCGGCGCCGCCGAGTTCCTTCGGCGTGGCCAGTTTCACGTCGAGGATGCCGTCGCTGGAAACGGCACGGCCATCGCGGCCACCAGTGGAGGTTACGGTTGCGGTGTAGAGCGTTTTCATGGGGAGTTCCTCGAACCTTGTGAACGTTGTCTGGTGAACGTTGTGCGCCGGTGGCGCTGTCTGGGTACGGGGATAAAATTAGCGTTCAATTATTTAGTGCGCAAGATAAATTTTCGAGCTGTCCGCCAAACGGTACTGCGACGGGGCTGGCTGTCGTGCCTCAAACCCCGTGGCAGAGCGGTTACAGGCTTTTCTGCAATTGCTCGCGCAGCTCCAGCAATTGCGCTTGCAGTTGCTGCAGGCGCTCAACCGACTGCCCGCTGGCGCCGAGAATGCAGTGGGGCACTGTGCGCGCTTTCTGCTGCAACTGGCGGCCGGCATCGGTGAGCTCGACGATCACCACCCGCTCGTCCTCGCGGCTGCGGGTGCGCTTGAGCAGTCCTTCGGCCTCCAGGCGCTTGAGCAGCGGCGTGAGCGAGCCCGGATCGGTGAGCAGGCGCTGGCTGATCTCGCCGACGGTCAGCGCGTCCTGTTCCCACAGCACGAGCATCGCCAGGTACTGTGGATAAGTCAGGCCCAGCGCTTGCAGCAGCGGTTTGTAGACCTTGGTCATCAACAGCGAGGTGGAATGCAGGGCAAAGCACACCTGGTTGTCGAGCAGCAACTCGTCGCAGCGGTCGGGAGCTTCGGTGTCAGCGTTCATGCCAATCCTTTTCTTGGTTGGATCTTTGAATTTTAGCACGCAAGTATTTAGCGCTATCGCCAGCTCAGTTCGCTCTGCAGTGCCAGGTCCCAGGGCGGCACCGGACTGAACCGGCTCTTGAGGAATTCGAGCAGCAAACGACTCCGAGAGTTCGTTTCATGTTCCAGGCGCAGTGCATAGATGCCCGTGGACTCCGTGGGTGGCAGGCCGTTGTCGCAGAACAGCGGTAGCAGTTCACCGCGCAGCAGGTATTCGCTGATCAGCCAGGTCGGCAGGTGGGCGATGCCGAGGCCGGCCAGGGCGCCGAACAGCAGGGTCTCGGCATTGTTGGCCGTCATGCGCATGCGGGAAGGGCGCCACACCCGCATCTGCCCATCCATGTCGAAGCGCCAGGCGAACGGTGGGGCGAGGCCGTCCCAGTCCAGGCCGTCGTGTTCCGGCAGTTGCGCGGGGCTGGTCGGGACACCGCGCTGGCGCAGGTAGGCCGGGCTGGCGCAGGCGATGCGCACCATGTAGGCCAGCGGCGTCGCCACCAGCCGGGTATCGGCCAGCGGGCCGGCGCGCAAGACCAGGTCCACCTCGCCAAGGTGCGCACCGTGCAGGTCGACGAAGCTGTCGATCAGGCGCAGTTGCACGTCGAGGCCGGGGTAGGCGACAAGGAAGTCGGCGATGGCCGGGGCCAGGTGCCGACGCCCGAACGCCGCGGGCGCATCCATGCGGATCAGGCCCTCCGGCGCATTGCTCAGGGACACCGCTTCGGCACGGGCCAGGCGCAGTTCCTCGACGATACGCCGGGCCCGTTCGGCGAAGGCGATACCCGCCGGGGTAGGGCGCACCGCGTGGGTGCTGCGCACGAACAGCCGGCTGCCCACAGCGCTTTCCAGGCTGTCGATACGCCGCGCCACCGCCGAGGGCGTCAGCGGGTGGCGCCGGGAGGCGGCGGAAAAACTGGCAGTCTCCAGCACATCGAGAAACAGGCCGAGCTGTTCGGTCAGGGCATCGGGATTCATCAGGGGCTCGCTTATGCGAAATGGGCAAAGCCATTGTGCGTTGCTGTGCGTTTCCCCGCTAGCCCGGCCTCGGTAGCATGCCGCCAATGATTTGATTGACGAGGCCGGCATGATCGAGTGGTTGATGTATATCGCCTTGGGCGCAGCCCTGGGCACGGTAGGGGGCTTGTTCGGCATCGGTGGTGGCCTGATCGCGATTCCGGCGCTCGGCGTGTTGTTCGGCCTGGACCAGCAACTGGCCCAGGGCACCGCGCTGGTGATGGTGGTGCCGAACGTGATGCTGGCGCTGTGGCGTTATCACCAGCGCAACCGGATCGAGCTGCGCTATGCGGTACCGCTGGCGGGGGCCAGTTTCGTCTTCGCCTGGCTCGGCTCGATCTGGGCGGTGGGGCTGGATGCGCGCAGCATGCGTATCGGCTTCGTCGCGTTCCTGGTCGCTCTGGCGGCGTGGAACCTGCTGCGCATGTTCCTGCGCAGTACGCCGCCGTCCAGCGAACTGCGGCATCCCTGGCCGTGGCTGGGCGTGCTGGGCAGCTTCGCCGGGGTCATGGGCGGGCTGTTCGGTGTCGGTGGCGCGGTGGTTGCCACGCCGGTGCTGACCAGCGTGTTCGGTACCACCCAGGTGGTGGCCCAGGGGCTGTCGCTGGCGCTGGCGTTGCCGAGTACCTCGGTGACCCTGCTGACCTACGCCGCGCACCAGCACGTCGACTGGATGATGGGCATTCCCCTGGCCGTGGGTGGCCTGCTCAGTATCAGCTGGGGCGTGAAGCTGGCCCATGCCATGCCGGAAAAGGCATTGCGCTCGCTGTTCTGCGCGTTCCTGGTGGTCTGTGCGCTGATGCTGGCGTTCAAGGTTTGAAAGCAGTCGCGGCCCCGCGTCGGCGGGGCTACTGTAGTGGGTCTTGCGTGCAGGGAGTTCGCCATGACCACTCAATCGTTTTCACCGGCCCAGGCGCGTCGCCTGGCCCTGGCTGCCCAGGGCTTTGCCGCGCTCGCTGGCGAGGGCAGCGTCGGCACCCCGCAACTGGCGCGAATGCTGCGCCGGCTTGGCGTGGTGCAGATCGATTCGGTCAACGCCCTGGTGCGCTCCCATTACCTGCCGCTGTTTTCCCGTCTTGGTCATTACGCGCCTGAACTGCTCGACCAGTTGGCCTGGGGCCGCGGTCGTCAGCGCAAGCTCTTCGAGTACTGGGGACATGAAGCCTCGCTGCTGCCGCTGGAGTTGTATCCATTGCTGAGCTGGCGCATGCGCCGGGCGCGCCAGGGGCAGGGCATCTATCGACAGCTGGCGGACTTCGGCCGCGAGCAGCAGGCCACCATCGCCCGGGTCTTGGCCGCGGTGACCGAGCAGGGCGCGCTGGGCGCTGGCAGCCTGTCGACCCGCCAGGAGCGCGCCGGCCCCTGGTGGGACTGGAGCGCGGAAAAGCATGCGCTGGAATGGCTGTTCGCCGCGGGCGAGGTGGCGGTGGCCGGGCGCCGTGGTTTCGAGCGGCTCTACGATCTGCCGCAACGTGTGCTGCCGTCAGCCCTGCTGGCCCAGCCGGAGCCCGCTGAAGCCGATGCCCAGCGCGCGCTGGTGCTGCATGCGGCAACGGCCCTGGGGGTCGCCACCGAGAGGGATCTGCGCGACTACTTCCGCCTGACCCCGGCGGACAGCCGCGCCCGTGTCGCCGAGCTGCTGGAGGAGGGCTTGCTGCAGCGCTGCGAGGTTCAGGGCTGGGCTGTGCCCGCCTATTGCCTGGCGGCGCCGCGGATTCCGCGCAAGGCCATCGCCAGCGCACTGCTGTCGCCCTTCGACTCGCTGGTCTGGGAGCGTGAGCGCACCGAGCGCCTGTTCGATTTCCGCTATCGCCTGGAGATCTACACGCCCGCGCACAAGCGCGTCTACGGCTACTACGTTCTGCCGTTCCTGCACCATGGGCGGATCGCCGCACGGGTCGACCTGCGTGCCGAGCGCGCGCGGCAATGCCTGGCGGTGCATGCCTTGCATGAGGAAGAGCCGGGGCTGGACGAGGCGGGGATTCAGGCCCTGGCCGCCAGTCTGGGGCGACTGGCCGGGTGGCTGGGGCTGCAGGCGGTACAGGTCAATTGCCGACGGGCCGGCACCCCGCGCTTGCGCGAGGCGCTGGCCCGGCTGGCAATCAGCGGCGAACCTGCTTGAGGGTTTCGGCGATGAGGAAGGCCAGCTCCAGCGACTGATCGGCGTTCATCCGCGGGTCGCAGTGGGTGTGGTAGCGGTCGGACAGGGCGTCCTCGGTGATCGGCCGGGCGCCGCCGATGCATTCGGTGACGTTTTGCCCGGTCATCTCGATGTGGATGCCGCCGGCGTGGGTGCCTTCGGCCTGGTGGACCTGGAAGAACTGCTTCACCTCGCTGAGGATCTGCGCGAAGTCGCGGGTCTTGTAGCCGCTGCTGGCCTTGATCGTGTTGCCGTGCATCGGGTCCGAGCTCCACAGCACCTGGCGACCTTCGCGCTCGACGCTGCGGATCAGGTTGGGCAGGTGCGCGCCGACCTTCTCCGCGCCCATGCGCACGATCAGGTTGAGACGGCCCGGGTCGTTGGACGGGTTGAGGATGTCGATCAGGCGGATCAACTCATCCGTGTTCATGCTCGGGCCGACCTTGACCCCGATCGGGTTGTTCACCCCGCGCAGGAATTCGACATGGGCGCCATCGAGCTGGCGCGTGCGATCGCCGATCCACAGCATGTGCGCCGAGCAGTCGTAGTAGTCGCCCGTCAGGCTGTCCTTGCGCACGAACGCCTCTTCGTAGTTGAGCAGCAGCGCTTCGTGGGCGGTGAAGAAGCTGGTCTCGCGCAGTTGCGGTGCGGTGTCGAGGCCACAGGCGCGCATGAACGCCAGGGTTTCGTCGATGCGATCGGCCAGCTGGCTGTATTTCTCGGCCAGGGCCGAGTTGGCGATGAAGTCCAGGTTCCACTTGTGCACCTGGTGCAGGTCGGCGAAACCGCCCTGGGCGAACGCCCGCAGCAGGTTGAGGGTGGCGGTGGCCTGGTGGTAGGACTGCAGCAGGCGTTCCGGGTCCGGCACGCGGCTCTGCGGGTCGAAACCGATGCCGTTGACGATATCGCCGCGGTAGGCCGGCAGGGTCACGCCGTCGATGGTTTCGTCATTGGCCGAGCGCGGTTTGGCGAATTGCCCGGCCATGCGCCCGACTTTCACCACCGGGCAGCCGGCGGCGAAGGTCATGACGATCGCCATCTGCAGCAGGACTTTGAAGGTGTCGCGAATCTTCGCCGCGGAGAACTCGGCGAAGCTTTCCGCGCAATCACCGCCCTGCAGGAGGAACGCGCGGCCCTGGGTCACTTCGGCGAATTGCCGGCGCAGCTCGCGGGCCTCCCCGGCGAAGACCAGCGGTGGATAACTGGCCAGGGTCTGTTCGACCTTCAGCAGGTGCGCGGCGTCGGGGTAGACGGGTTGTTGCTGGATCGGCAGGGCGCGCCAGCTATCGGGACTCCAGGGTTGGCTCATCACAGGCTCTGTTTTGGTCATCGGCTAAAGGCGAAATGCATGCCCGCCATGCTATCACCAGCCACACGCCTTGTTGCACTGCGCGCATTGACGGACAATGCCGGCTTTTGCTTGGGCAGACAGGGTTGCCGGGAGACAGCATGACAGAGCGGGAAGAGCGGCTGCTGGCGCAGGTGCACGACCAGTTCGGCACCATCAGCGTGTACGAGGTCGAGGACTACCGCTTTCTCGAATTCGGCGAGGCGATCGAGCAGAGCTGCGTGTTCACGGCCGATCCCAGCTGGCTGGAGTACGACTACACCCGCGCCATGCTGGTCGGCGCGCTGTGCCACGAGCAGCCGGAAAGCGCGCTGTTTCTCGGCCTCGGCGCCGGCACTTTGACCCAGGCCTGCCTGAAGTTCCTGCCCCTGGACGATGTCGAGGCCATCGAGCTGCGTCCGGACGTGCCGCGCCTGGCCATCGAGTACCTCGGCCTGGACGACGATCCGCGCCTGTACATCCGCGTTGGCGACGCCCTGGAGCTGCTGCCGACGGCAGAGCCCGCCGACCTGATCTTCGTCGACCTGTACACCGACCACGGTCCCGGTGTCGGCCACCTGGCCTGGGGCTTTCTGGAAAACTGCCAGAAGCGCCTCAATCCCGGTGGCTGGCTGGTGATCAACCAGTGGGCCGGCGACGATGGCCGGCCGCTGGGCGCGGCGCTGTTGCGCGGCCTGTATTCCCGACACTACTGGGAGCTGCCGGTGAAGGAGGGCAACGTGATCCTGCTGGTGCCCGCCGACCTCGACCAGAGCCTCGACGAAACCGGGCTGCGCGCCCGTGCCGAGGCCCTGGCGCCGCGCCTGGGCTACTCCCTGAACTCGCTGATCGAGGTGATTCGTCCGGCATCCTGAGTAAATCGTTTCAGCCATTCAGCCCCGGTTTTCGGCACCACAGGGGCCTTGGAGATCGACGAAGCGTGTCGTTCCAAGGCTTGCGGTCGTCGTTTTCCGAAAAAAAGCTCTCACGGGAATGGCGAATTCAGGTATGATGCGCGCCGGTCTTTCAACGGACCTCGTTTAGGTAGTGCAATTTCCC
Source organism: Pseudomonas sp. zfem002 (assembly GCF_032621685.1). NCBI lineage: Bacteria > Pseudomonadati > Pseudomonadota > Gammaproteobacteria > Pseudomonadales > Pseudomonadaceae > Pseudomonas > Pseudomonas sp. zfem002. Next base: position 221,027 of record NZ_JAVYJH010000005.1, read on the forward strand.
GAAGCCAGCTTCGGCTGCGCGTCCGCATCGCGGACTCTCCTTGACGTTCTTTTTTATCTTCAATCGTTTTCGCAAATCCCCGCCGACAAAGCTGCCAGGGTGACCCTCGGGTCTTACAAGGCATGCGCAGCTTTGGAGCATGGGTCTTTGCGGATGCACTTAGAGGCAGACCCATGACCCAGGAAACCGCCGGCTTCGCCGCTCTCGATCTTCATCCAAGTATTGTTGCTGCCGTTCTGGCTACCGGCTACGAAGAGCCGTCCGCCATTCAGCAACAATCGATCCCGATCATTCTCGCCGGTCATGACATGATCGGTCAGGCGCAGACCGGTACCGGCAAGACTGCCGCGTTCGCCCTGCCTATCCTGCACCGCATCGACCCGAGCAAGCGCGAGCCGCAAGCCCTGATCCTGGCGCCAACCCGTGAGTTGGCGTTGCAAGTAGCTACCGCATTCGAAACCTACGCCAAGCAGATGCCTGGCGTGACCGTGGTGGCCGTATACGGTGGTGCCCCGATGGGCCCACAACTGAAAGCCATCCGCAACGGCGCGCAGATCGTCGTCGCGACCCCTGGCCGTCTCTGCGACCACCTGCGTCGCGACGAGAAAGTCCTGGCTACCGTCAACCACCTGGTGCTCGACGAAGCCGACGAAATGCTCAAGCTGGGCTTCATGGATGACCTGGAAGTGATCTTCAAGGCCATGCCGGAAAGCCGTCAGACCGTGCTGTTCTCGGCCACCCTGCCTGCTTCCATCCGTGCCATCGCCGAGCGCCACCTGCGCGAGCCGAAGCACGTCAAGATCCAGAGCAAGACCCAGACCGTGACCGCCATCGAGCAGGCCCACCTGATGGTCCACGCCGACCAGAAGGTTTCCGCCGTCCTGCGTCTGCTGGAAGTCGAGGAATTCGACGCGCTGATCGCCTTCGTGCGTACCAAGCAGGCCACCCTGGACCTGGCCAGCGCCCTGGAAGCCAAGGGCTACAAGGCTGCCGCGCTGAACGGCGACATCGCCCAGAACCAGCGTGAGCGCGTGATCGACTCGCTCAAGGACGGTCGCCTGGACATCGTCGTCGCCACTGACGTCGCTGCCCGTGGTCTGGACGTACCGCGCATCACCCATGTGTTCAACGTCGACATGCCGTACGATCCGGAGTCCTACGTACACCGTATCGGTCGTACCGGCCGTGCTGGTCGTGAAGGCCGTGCGCTGCTGCTGGTCACCCCGCGCGAGCGCCGCATGCTGCAGGTGATCGAGCGCGTTACCGGGCAGAAGGTTGCCGAAGTTCGTCTGCCGAACGCTCAGGCCGTTCTCGATGCGCGCATCAAGAAGCTGACCAACAGCCTCGCGCCGCTGGTTGCCGATGCCGAAGCGAGCCATGGCGACCTGCTGGATCGCCTGACTGCCGACATCGGTTGCAGCCCGCGCGCCCTGGCCGCGGCTCTGCTGCGCAAGGCCACCAACGGTCAGGCCCTGACCCTGGAAGCCGTGGAGAAAGAGCAGCCGCTGGTGCCGACCTACACCCCACGCGAGCGTACCGGTGAGCGTTCCGAGCGTAGCGGTGGCGAGCGCGAGCGTCGTGCGCCAATGCCGCTGGGCGAAGGCCGGGCCCGTTGCCGTACCGCGCTGGGCGCGCGTGACGGTATCGCGGCGAAGAACCTGCTGGGTGCCATCCTCAACGAAGGCGGCCTGGCCCGCGAAGCGATCGGCCGCATCCAGGTGCGTGACAGCTTCAGCCTGGTCGAGCTGCCGGAAGAAGGTCTGGACCGTCTGCTGGCCAAGCTCAAGGACACCCGCGTTGCCGGCAAGCAGCTGAAGCTGCGCCGCTACCGCGAAGATTGATCCGCGAGCGATGAAAAAATCCCCGACTGGTTCGGGGATTTTTTTTGCCTGTTCGGGTAACACCCTCAATCGAAGCGGTAGATATCCATTCCCAAAGCCCCCAGGGTAAACCCCTGGTGCTCGATCCCGAATCGCTCCCCCGCCCCTCGGGCGAAATACAGCGGCAGCAAGTGCTCATCACTCGGATGGTTGCGCACCGCGAACGGTGCCTGGCGGCGATAGTCGAGCAGTGCGGTGCTATCGTTGGCGGCGAGCTTTTCCACCACCCAGTCACGGAAGGCCAGGGCCCAGGGTGCGGCGTCATCGCCCGTGGCGCGCCAGTCCAGCTCACCGAGGTTGTGGGTGATGCTGCCCGAGCCGATCAACAGGATGTCTTCCCCGCGCAGCGGCGCCAGCGCACGCCCCACCCGCTCCTGGAACGCCGGGCCAGGCAGGCTCGGCAGGGAGACCTGCACCACCGGGATATCGGCCTGTGGATACATCAGCGACAGCGGCACCCAGGCACCGTGGTCGAAGGGTCGTTTCGGGTCCAGGCCGGCGCGCATTCCGGCATCCTCGAGCAGGCTGGCCACCCGCTCGGCCAGCGCCGGTTCACCGGGCGCCGGGTACTGCACGGCGAACAGCGCCGGGGGGAAGCCGCCGAAGTCGTGCCAGGTGGCCGGGCGTGGTGCGCTGGCCACCCACAGGTCATGGCTTTCCCAGTGCGCCGAAACCACGACGATCGCCTTCGGCCGCGGCAGGCTGGCCGCCAGGCGGGCCAGGGCCGGACCGCTTGCGCCCGGTTCCAGGGCCAGCATCGGTGATCCATGGGAAATGAACAGGCTGGGGAGCATCTTGGAAGTCCTGAAGGTTATGATGGCCACCATCTTCAGGCAGATCATTGATCTAATTCCAATATAAGTTTTCGCAGTATTTGATCGAAATTTTCGAGGTTGGCATGCAGGCGGATTTTTGGCTCAAGCGCTGGGAGTGCAACCAGATCGGTTTCCACCAGAATCAGGTCAACCCGTACCTGGCAAGGTACTGGCCGACGTTGCGCATCGAGCCCGGCAGTCGGGTGCTGGTGCCGCTGTGCGGCAAGAGCCTGGACCTGGCCTGGCTGGCGGGGCAGGGCCTGCGGGTGCTGGGTGTGGAGTTGTCGCAGCGGGCGGTGGAGGACTTCTTCGCCGAGCAGCAATTGCAGCCGGAGCGCTACCAGCAGGGTGTGTTCACCTGTTATCGCAGCGAGGGCGTGGACATCTGGTGTGGTGACTTCTTCCAGTTGCGCGCCGAGGACCTGGCCGATTGCGTGGGGCTGTACGACCGCGCCGCACTGATCGCGCTGCCGCCGCCGATGCGCCAGCGCTATGCCGCGCAGTTGAATGCCTTGCTGCCACAAGGTTGCCGGGGCGTGCTGGTGACCATGGACTATGACCAGGCGCAACTGGATGGTCCGCCGTTCTCGGTGGCGGATGACGAGGTGCGGGCGCTGTTCGGGCAGCGCTGGCAGGTGAGCGAGGAAGCGCAGCAGGACATCCTCGACGAGAGCTGGAAGTTCGTGCAGGCCGGCGTCGAGAGTCTGGTGGAGCGGGCCTACACCCTGCGGGGCTGAACGACAAGCGAAAGTGCGACACGGATTCTCAAGCATGAAAAAGCCCGCCGAAGCGGGCTTTTTCATGGGCGGTACAGCTTAGCCGCGACGGCGCAGCGCTTCGATGCGTTCTTCCAGCGGCGGGTGGCTCATCAGTAGGCCTGCCAGGCCCTGCTTGAGACCGCCGTTGATGCCGAAGGCGTTCAGCGTGCTCGGCATATGTACCGGTACGCCCTGTTCCGAACGCAGGCGTTGCAGCGCGCTGATCATCGCACCGGTACCGGCCAGGCGGGCGCCGGCGTCGTCGGCGCGGTACTCGCGTTTGCGCGAGAACCACATGACGATGATGCTGGCGAGAATGCCCAGGATCAGCTCGGCGACGATGGTCGCGACGTAGTAGGCGATACCCTGGCCTTCCTCGTTCTTGAAGATCACCTTGTCGACGAAGTTGCCGATGATCCGCGCGAAGAACATCACGAAGGTGTTCACCACGCCCTGGACCAACGCCAGGGTGACCATGTCGCCGTTGGCGACGTGACCGATCTCGTGAGCCAGCACGGCCCGTACTTCATCGGGGGAAAAGCGTTCCAGCAGGCCCTGGCTCACCGCGACCAGCGCGTCGTTGCGGTTCCAGCCAGTGGCGAAGGCGTTGGCCTCGTAGGCCGGGAAGATACCCACTTCCGGCATCTTGATGCCGGCTTCGCGGGACAGCTCTTCGACGGTCTGCAGCAGCCATTGTTCGTGACGGGTGCGCGGCTGGCTGATGATCTGGGTGCCGGTGCTCATCTTCGCCATCCACTTGGAGATGAACAGCGAAATCAGCGAGCCGGCGAAGCCGAAGACGGCACAGTACACCAGCAACGAATCGAGCTTGAGGTCAACCCCGTTTGCCGCCATGAACCCGTTGAAGCCGAACAGGCTCAGGGTGATGCTGGCAACCAGCACGACCGCAAGGTTGGTGGCCACAAACAGCAAAATGCGCATCATGGTTGTTACGTTCTCCTGACGGATAGATATGTAGCGTATGCGGGTATATAAGGTGCTCGCCTTGGTGATTCAACTGGCCGACTATTTCAAACTGTGTATTGATCTGACAGGCAGGCACACCAATCCAACCCGCGGTTCAGAGCCGCGGGTAGGAAAGTAGGAAAGGGGTGACGTCGATACCTGCGACTTTTCAGACACAGGTATGACTGTAGGCTACTGCCGGTAGGTCTTCAGGAAATTTCCGATGCGTCCGATGGCCTGCTCGAGGTCGTCGACCCGCGGCAGCGTGACCACGCGGAAGTGGTCCGGCGATGGCCAGTTGAACGCAGTGCCCTGGACGATCAGCAGTTTTTCCGAGAGCAGCAGGTCGAGGACGAACTTCTCGTCGTTGTAGATCGGGCAGACCTTCGGATCGATCTTCGGGAAGGCATACAGCGCACCCATCGGCTTGACGCAACTGACGCCGGGAATGTCATTGAGCAGTTCCCAGGTACGGTTGCGCTGTTCCAGCAGGCGACCCGGCGGCAGCACCAGGTCGTTGATGCTCTGGTAGCCGCCCAGGGCGGTCTGGATCGCATGCTGCGATGGCACGTTGGCGCACAGGCGCATGTTGGCCAGGATATCGAGGCCTTCGATATAGCTCTGGGCGTGCTGCTTGGGACCGGAGATGATCAGCCAGCCGGAGCGGAAACCGGCCACCCGGTAGGACTTGGACAGGCCGTTGAAGGTCAGGCAGAGCAGGTCCGGGGCCAGCGAGGCGCTGCTGACGTGGATGGCGCCGTCGTAGAGGATCTTGTCGTAGATCTCGTCGGAGAACACCACCAGGTTGTGCTGGCGGGCGATTTCCAGCATGCCCAGCAGCACTTCGCGGGAGTACACCGAGCCGGTCGGGTTGTTCGGGTTGATGATCACCATGGCCTTGGTGTTCGGGGTGATCTTGGCCTTGATGTCTTCCAGGTCGGGGAACCAGTCGGCCTGCTCGTCGCACAGGTAGTGCACGGCCTTGCCGCCGGCCAGGCTCACCGCGGCGGTCCACAGCGGGTAGTCGGGTGCCGGGATCAGCACTTCGTCGCTGTTGTTGAGCAGGGCCTGCATCGACATGACGATCAGTTCGGATACACCGTTGCCCAGGTAGATGTCCTCGATGCCGACACCTTCGATCTGTTTCTGCTGGCAGTACTGCATTACCGCCTTGCGCGCGCTGAACAGGCCCTTGGAGTCGCTGTAGCCCTGGGCGGTCGGCAGGTTGCGGATCACGTCCTGGAGAATTTCCTCCGGTGCTTCGAAACCAAAGGGCGCCGGGTTGCCGATGTTCAGCTTGAGGACGCGGTGGCCTTCCTCTTCCAGGCGCTTGGCGTGCTTGAGCACCGGGCCGCGAATGTCGTAGCAGACATTGGCGAGCTTGTTCGATTTGCTGACCTGCATGATGTGATCCCGATAAGAAAAGATCGCCGCGTAGCGCGCCGTGAAAAGGTTTGAAATACGGGTAACGCGGGTGCCAGACTGATGTCTGAATTGAGGCGCAATAATACGTCTCGCCCGTGCCGACGAAAAGCAGCAGCACGGGCTTTTTGATTTGCCGAGGCCTGCCGATGGAAAAGATTGAGAAAACCCTTGAAGAATGGCGTGAGATGCTCGATCCCGCGCAATATCAGGTCTGCCGCCTGAAGGGCACCGAGCGGCCGTTCAGCGGAAAGTACAACTCGACCAAAACCGATGGCGTCTATCACTGCATCTGCTGCGACGCGCCGCTGTTCGATTCCGCTGCCAAGTTCGACTCCGGCTGCGGCTGGCCGAGCTTCTACGAGCCGATCGAGGACAGCGCGATGATCGAGATCCGCGACACCTCCCACGGCATGATCCGTACCGAAGTCACCTGTGCCCGCTGCGACGCGCACCTGGGCCATGTCTTTCCCGACGGGCCGCCGCCAACCGGCCTGCGTTACTGCATCAATTCGGTCTGTCTGGACCTGAAACCGCGCTGAGCCGCGCATTCGATCGACAAGGAGCGCAATCCATGGCTGGACCATTGCTGGAGATTCCCTGCACCACCATCAAGGGCGAACAGAAGACCCTGGCGGACTTTCCGGCCAAGGCCGTGCTGATCGTCAACACCGCCAGCCAGTGCGGTTTCACCCCGCAGTACAAGGGGTTGGAGGCGCTGTGGCAGCGTTATCGCGACCAGGGCCTGGTGATTCTCGGCTTCCCCTGCAACCAGTTCGGCAAGCAGGAACCGGGTGACGAGGCGGAGATTTCGCACTTCTGCGAGCTGAATTTCGGTGTCAGTTTCCCGCTGTTTCGCAAGATCGACGTCAACGGGCCGGCGGCCCATCCCTTGTTCGTCGAACTGAAAAAACGCGCTCCCGGCCTGCTCGGCTCCCAGGGCATCAAGTGGAATTTCACCAAGTTCCTGGTCGATCCGCAGACCGGCAGCGTCAGTCGCTACGCCCCCACCACCAAGCCGGAGGCCCTGAGCGCGAGCATCGAGGCGCTGCTCAGGTGATGGCCGGCGGCACCCAGTGGTCGATCAGCGCCAGCAGCTCTTCGCGGCGGAACGGCTTGGCCAGGTAGTCGTTCATGCCGGCGGCGCGGCAGCGTTCGCGTTCCTCCGGCATGGCGTTGGCGGTCAGGGCGACGATCGGCAGGCTCGGCCAGCGCCCGCTCTGGCGAATCCTGCGACTGGCCTCGTAGCCATCCATCACCGGCATGTTGCAGTCCATCAGCACCAGGTCGAAGCGGGCGTCCTCCAGCTGTTCCAGCGCCTCGGCGCCGTGGGTCGCCACGCTGACTTCGCAGCCGAGCTTGCCCAGCATGCCCTTGGCCACCAGTTGATTGACCGGGTTGTCCTCGACCAGCAGGATGCGTGCCCGCCGCGCGCTGGCAGCGCTGTCCGCCTGTTCCGCCGGTGTGCCGTCGTCGACCCGCGCGAGCACCCGGCGCAGCGCCTGGTACAGCGCTCCGCGGGCCAGTGGGCGGGCCTGTTGCTGCAAGGGCGCGAGGCTGGCCGCCTGTTCTCCGGGGAGAAAGTTGCCGTAGGCGGTGATCAGCAGGATCGGCGCCTTGATCTCGGGGCGTAGCGCCAGCAGGCAATCCAGGTCATCGGTGATCACCAGGTCCGGCGGGTTGCCGGCCAGCCCTTCCAGGCCGTCGAGACGTCGATAGTCCAGCCCCCAGCGCGGCAGCAGGCTCTGCAGCAGTTCCGCCAGACCGCTCTTGGCGTTGCTGATGGCGACCACATGGCCGCGCAGCGGCTCCGGCATGACCGCGGCGGTGTGGCTGGGCAACGGCAGTTCGGCGCTGAACTGGCTGCCGAAGCCGGTCTCGGAACTGATGCTCAGGCGCCCGTTCATGGCCTCGCAGAGGTTGTTGGTCAGGGTCAGGCCCAATCCGGTGCCGCCGTACTGCCGGGTGATGCCGGCGCCGGCCTGGGTGAAGGGCTGGAAGATGCGTGTCTGCGCCTCCGGGGCGATGCCGATGCCGGTGTCGCAGACATCGATGCGTACCCCGCCATTCTGGGCGCTCAGGCGCACGTCGACGCGACCGAAGCGGGTGAACTTGAGCGCGTTGGACAGCAGGTTGCTGACGATCTGCCGGACCCGGGTCGGGTCGCCGAGGACCAGGGCGGGGAATTTCGGATCGATCAGGCAGGTCAGCTCGACATTCGGCGCGGTGTTCTGCGACAGCAGGTTGGCGGTGTCTTCCACCAGAGTCCCGAGGTCGAAGGGGATGCGTTCCAGTTCGAGCTGGCCGGCATCGAACTTGGACAGGTCGAGAATATCGTTGAGCAGCTCCACCAGGACCTTGCCCGAGTCGTGGGCGATCGACAGTTGCTGGCGCTGTTCGGCGTTCAGCGGACTGTCCAGGGACAGGGCGATCATGCCCAGCAGGCCATTGAGGGGGGTGCGGATCTCGTGGCTCATGTTGGCGAGAAACGCAGCGCGGGCCTGGGCCATGTCGAGGGCGCGGCGGCGCGCCTCTTCCAGTTCCTGGTTGGACTGGCTGAGGCGATCGTTGCTGGACTTGAGTTCGTTGGTCCGCGCCGAGACGATGTTTTCCAGCTGGTTGAGGTAGTCGGTCAGGCGGTTTTCCGCGGTGCGCCGTTGCTGGATCTCGGTGGCCATGGTGACGAACTGCTGGTTGGCGACCTTCACCAGCACGCCGATCTCGTCATGTTCGTGGCCGACCGGGAACGGCAGCTTGCCCTGGTTGGCGTTGCGCGGGTCGCTGTGGCTCAGGGCAGCGATCACCCGCACCAGCGGCTTGGTCAGCATCATGTAGAACAGCGCCAGGAGAATGCCGGTCAGCACCAGGCTGCGCACGAAGCCGTTGAGCAGGGTCACCTCGGCGCGCTTGAGGAAGCGGCTGCCGAAGGCAAAGGTGTCGACATCCAGGTACAGGGTGCCGAGGTTCTCCTCGGGCATATGGCTGAGAAACAGGCGGTTGCGGAACTCGCGGTTGTTGCCGAACAGGAAATCGCTGAGGACCCGGTAGGCGCTCTCCTGGCGTGGCCGCTGCATGTCGGCGAGCACCGTGTCGTTGTTGTCGATCAGCCGGGCGCGAATGATGGCCGGCGATTGCAGCAGGCCCAGGGTCAGTTCCTGGGCCAGTTCCGAGTCGATGTTGTAGGCGATGCGTGACGCCGTGTTGTGGCTGATGTCCAGCAATGCCTGCATCTCGCGGTTGATGGAAGCATCTTCGCTGGCATAATCGATCCCTATCTGGATGAGACTGAGCAATGTTCCCAGGATGAAGCCGACAAGGACGGTCAGCCGGGCTTGCTTGTACGACAGGCGATTGGTGAACTTGATATCCATGGTCCCGAGCCAGTTCCACATTCCATGCGCTGCGCAAGCATAGCCGATCAACCCCGGCTGCTGGCATGTACTGTCACACATTCAGTTCGCTCCTTATTGCCTGGATCTGACAGAGGAATTCCCCGTGGACTCTCGTTTGAATGCTTTTCTCGAGCGCGCCGAAGGCGTGCTGGCGCGACTCGAACCCCTGTTGCCGGCGCTGCGTCCGGATATCGACTGGAACCGCAGCCTGGCGGCGCGCTGGCAGCGTGATGGCCGCAGTGGTTTCCTGCAGCCGCTGGAAGTGAGCCTGGACATTCGTCTGTCCGACCTGATCGGTGTCGACAAGCAACGCGAACAACTGGGCCGCAACACCCGCCAGTTCCTCGACGGCATGCCGGCCAACCACGCCCTGCTGTGGGGCTCGCGGGGCACCGGAAAGTCTTCGCTGGTGCGTGCGCTGCTGGCCGAGCACGCCGCCGCGGGCCTGCGCCTGATCGAAATCGAGCGTGATCACCTGGCCGACCTGCCGCGCGTGGTGGAACAATTGCACGCTTTGCCGCAACGCTTCGTGCTGTTCTGTGACGATCTCTCGTTCGAGGCCGGGGAGGGCGACTACCGGGTGCTGAAGAGCGTGCTCGACGGCTCCCTCGAGCAGGCTCCGGACAACGTGCTGCTGTACGCCACGTCGAACCGTCGCCACCTGGTGCCGGAGAAGCAGAGCGACAACGAGAACTGGAAGATGGTCGACGGCGAACTGCATCCCAGCGAGGCGGTGGAGGACAAGATCGCGCTGTCCGACCGCTTCGGCCTGTGGTTGTCGTTCTACCCGTTCACCCAGGAGCATTTCCTCAACGTCGTCGAGCACTGGATCGGCCAGCTGGCCAAGGGCCCGGGCCTGGTCTGGGAGCGCGACGACGAACTGGACAAGGCCGCGATTCGCTGGGCAACCGGCCGTGGCAACCGTAATGGCCGCTGTGCCTATCAGTTCGCCCGGTACTGGGTCGGACTCAAACTGTTGGAGCAACCTACATGATCGATCTGAATGCGGCGGGCACCGGCCTTGGTGGCTACGACCTGCTGGCGGCGCAACTGGAAGCCCTGCTTTCCGGCGAGCGTGATTTCATCGCCAATGCCGCGCAGTTTTCCGCGTTTCTCTACAACCAGGTCGACGACCTGAACTGGGCGGGCTTCTATCTCAACCGGGATGGCGAGTTGCTGCTGGGGCCGTTCCAGGGCCAGGTGGCCTGTGTACGCATCCCGTTCGGGCGTGGTGTGTGCGGGGCGGCGGCGGCCAGTCTGCAGACCCAGCGGGTCGAGGACGTGCATGCGTTTCCCGGGCATATCGCCTGCGACAGCGCCTCGAACAGCGAACTGGTGATTCCTCTGCTCAAGGACGGACGGCTGATTGGCGTGCTCGATCTGGACAGTCCGAAGCTGGCGCGCTTCGGCGTCGATGATCAGCTGGGGCTGGAGCGGCTGGCGGGGATCTTCCTGCAGGCGACCGACTGCTGATCGTTCTGAGTCGGAACAATTTGGGGCTGCTTTGCAGCCCTTCGCGAGCGAGCTCGCTCCCACAAGGTTTGTTGGGTCCTGTGGGAGCGAGCTCGCTCGCGAAGGGCCGCAAAGCGGCCCCGGTCTTGAGAGACGTCAGTCGTAGATGACCTTTTTCTTCCAGTTCTCTTCTTCGTCGGTCTTCAGGCCCTCGGTCAGGGCGTTGACGTCGTTCGCGGTCGGCTCGATGGTGTCCAGCACCATGGCATTGGCACGCGCGAGCAGTTTCTCCATGTATTCCAGCTGTTCGCGGTACTGCCCCGGCTCCGGTTGCTTGCGCAGGTATTGCACGCCGCGTTCGAAGGCGAGGCGGGCATGTCCGGGCTGGTTCTGCTGCAGGGCGGCCTGGCCCAGGTTGTTGAAGAACTCGATATGCAGCACCACGAGGATATGGCGGATTTCCTTGACCCAGTACTTGGCTTCGTTGGTGGCCAGGAAGCCTTCCTGGCTGGCGCGAACTACCTGGCTGTGCATGGCTTCCAGGAGAAAGCGCACGTCCTTGGCCTTGGCTTCGGTCTGGATCGGGCTTGGCGGGTTGCCCACCGGCAGCGACTCGCCCTGGGCGATCAGGGTTTCCAGCTCTTCGAGGCGTCCGCGGATATCGCCATTGTTCTTGTCCAGCGCCAGCTGGCGTTGATTGAGGTTGAGTTCGAGGCGGGTCAGCAGCAGCTTGAGGGCCGGGGTCATCAGCTGGCCGGGGAAGGTTTCGGTGATCTCGCCCACACGCCGCAAGCGATCGGCCAGCTCGACTTTCAGCCGTGCGCGCTCCAGCTTGCTGTTCTCGACCACATTGTTGAGGTAGCCGATCACGATCAGTAAGGCGATACCCGCCACTATAAGCAGGGTAATCATTAGTGGTGTCACCGTTCACGCCTCGTCAGTCAGGTATACCGATTGAGTGTAGTGGCTTCCCATTTACCCGGATAGGGCTGTTTGGCAGAAGCTCGCAGGGGATTGATGGCAATTTGCCCTGAGTCACAGTTGCACAATTCTCTCGCCTGCTTTTCCTGTGTCGGCAGAGCGCTTCGAAACAAGAGGGCGGGTGATCGCCAGGGAATTGGAAAACAGGTCGAAGTCATTGATTTAAATAAATTTCTATTTGGGGGTTGACGCCCCCTCAAAGCATCCATAGAATGCGCGCCACTTGCAGCGTAAAGCACACAGCGAAACGCGGCAGGGAGTGAAAAGTTGTAGCGTGTCCCCTTCGTCTAGTGGCCTAGGACACCGCCCTTTCACGGCGGTAACAGGGGTTCGAGTCCCCTAGGGGACGCCAATGCGGGAATAGCTCAGTTGGTAGAGCACGACCTTGCCAAGGTCGGGGTCGCGAGTTCGAGTCTCGTTTCCCGCTCCAGTTTACAAAGGCTTCGCTTAAGGGCGGGGCTTGTAAAAAAATCCAGTGCTGAATCCTCAGGTTTCGATACTGGTCACTAAAACGTGTGAAGCACGTTTTGGGCAGAGTCCCCTTCGTCTAGTGGCCTAGGACACCGCCCTTTCACGGCGGTAACAGGGGTTCGAGTCCCCTAGGGGACGCCAATATGCGGGAATAGCTCAGTTGGTAGAGCACGACCTTGCCAAGGTCGGGGTCGCGAGTTCGAGTCTCGTTTCCCGCTCCAAATATGGCGCTACAGGATTTTCGGGTCGTGTAGCCAAGATAAAAGGACCTTCGGGTCCTTTTTTCGTTGGTGCGCCAGGCATGGCGCGTTGCGCGTTAGCGCAACCTGCTTGGCTGTGGTGGCCAAAGCAGGAGACTTGGAGGTGAAAGTCCTCTACACACCCGGCAAGGGGAAGTGTTAGCCGGAGGCAAGGGTATCGCGGGC